>JAUPUU010000545.1 GCA_030917395.1 Cyanobacteriota bacterium erpe_2018_sw_21hr_WHONDRS-SW48-000092_B_bin.40 | reverse complement strand
TAGATCAAGCACAGCAGTCTTAGAAAATAGAAGCCATGGCGCCGCTGAGATTGGCTTCCATCAACGATAGTTGCAGGTTTACCAGGCGAGCGTCAAAACTATTGGCATCAAAGTCGCAACCAACCCAGGTCAACTTTTCTTCAATTTCTGGATTTTCTGGATCTTCCACAACTTCTAAAAAGCTGCGGTAGCCTTCTGTGCCGCCTACGTCTTCTGGTGGGCAAGCGCGTTTGCCCATGATGCAACGGGCTAGAGCTGGCCCACCATCAAGTTCGACTACCCGTTCGACTTTTACTTCGTGCTGCCATGAATCAGCTAGATCGTACTCATAAACAAACTGGTCGCCCTCTTCAGTTAAGATGTCAGCGAGCTTGATTGAAGTCTGGTCTTTTACTTTCTTGTTTTTTGCATCTAGCAAGTCACCATATATGGTGTTGCCGAAGTGGAAGTGGTGAATGTGATAACCTGACCAGCCCATTGAAAGCTGCAAAATCTCATGGAGTTGATCTAGTGTAATGTCGCCATTGACCAAGAGGCGCCGCCAGATTGGCAATGGGGCATCTTTCAAATTGACGCGCAACTGAAAGAATTTATTGAGATTGCTTTTCTTGCGGACTGCCATGTGTTTTCCTCAGTTTTGTTTTTAGGTACGGTTCAAAAATCGAGTGCTTCTGGTCCGAAAGAGTCAGGCAAGAGGTCGTCGAATTTCCAGATACAGACGTCGTTAGCTTCGTTTTGAATAGAGAGGACGACAAGGTCAAGCCCGCCGAACTCTCTGAGAAATTGTCGGCAAATACCGCAGGGCGAGCCTCCCGGTTTGGTGGCGCAGACTACTGAGATACGCAGAAATTTTGTAAAGCCTTCGGAGACGGCTTTGACTGCTGCTGTTCGTTCAGCACAGATAGCTCCACCATAGCTAGCGTTTTCTATATTGCAGCCAGTGAAGCGACGCACCTCTCCTTTTGCATTTTTGGCTTCGATCACTGAGCCGACATAAAACTTGGAGTATGGCGCATGGGCTGCTTTGGCAGCGACCCAGGCCGCACTTACTAATTCCTGATCAGTATTTTTGAGATCGGTAAATTTAGTAATTGCGGGTTTGAATGACATTTTCTGGCCGTTGCTTAGTGTAATTGCTACTAGCTGTGTAATTGCTGCTTGCTATGTAATTGCTACTTGCTGTGTAATTGCTACTTGTTGTGTAATTGTTCCTGGTTAGGAACTGGCTGGCTCTTTATAGTTACTCGTTGTCTACTGCCGCCTGCAAGCGCTCTTGCAGGCTCGTCACAACGGCGTGGCGCTTTTTCAACTCTTCTACTTGAGAAGTCGGTTGGCCGTTGGCTTCAATTGTAGCTTTGAGCGAAAGAGTTTCAAGTAAAGCTGACTTAATCGCCAGCACGATGGTACACGAATCTAAAACAGAACTAACGGTGTCTTCCCCGTCATGGCTGTTGCTTAAGGCCAACCCTGCGTCTAGAGACAACAAAGCGTCTCTCAGTACGTGTTCGAGCAGGCTAACGCCGTAGTCTTTCTGGTTGTCTATGCCTTTTACCAGTTCGCAAAAATTGAGCAGCTCGCGCTCCGTCCTTGTGGTTAAACGCGAAACCCCCTGCCTGGCAGTTTCCATCCAGATGGCCCGGGTCACTTCCAGCTGACTAGCCGCCTGCGAAATGCGCTGCAAGGCAACCACAGGCTCGCTCTCGCCTGCTTGCCACTGCTTGAAGGCTTCCTTTGCTAAGGAGAGACTCGCTTGAGTTTCTTCGATAGGGTCATCGAAAGCATTCATCCGCTATTTCTTTCGCTGGTATATCTTCCGGCCATCCCGCTCCTTTATTCCTCTTTAAGAGTTCTACCGTGCTTTGACCCGACTGAATCAAGCATAAAGGCAAGATCAGATTAAAAGGCTAATTTAGTCGATAGAAGTACTGAGAAAGGCCGTAGATAGCTCTTCTTTGCTCAATAGTTTGTAATAAGAATTAATTGGACCCTAATGTCTGGATTGCTGAGGTGTAGCAATGGCATGGTTTGTGGCTGATTTGCTAGAGCCGACCGCTCTGTTTGGCGTTGTCGGGGTAGTTGCTTGGTTAGTCACTGGGGGCGAATTGCTGTAAGCATCGGCGTAGTTGCGCACATAGAGATTGGTGCCCACGGGGCTAAGTTTTCTCGTGCCAATCGGCTTCTTTTCGTCTAAAAGAGTCTGCAAATTATCGGCACTCTTTTGAATTTCTTGAGCCTTGGTGTTGCCCTTCTCTATCGATGTGCGTTGCGAATCATAGTATTGCTTGAGCTGCTGCAATTGTTTCAGAGATTCTTTGCTGCCCTTGCCTTTGGCAATGCTATCTTCTAGCTCCTTTTGCGCTTTAGCTAGAGCCTCGCTTTGAATTCGGGCTGCTTCCATGGCGTCACGCTCGCCCTTTGAGCGCGACGAATTCTTGGCGCTTTCGGCCTGGGCCTGGAGGGAGTTTTTGGCGTTTTCTAAGACTAAGTCTTTGGGTGGCTCTTTCACCTTGGGAAGATCGGCCTTGGCCGCTTTCTTCTCTTCTGACTCAAGGCCAAGGGAAATCAGGGCCTGTTTGGAGAGTTTCCCTACTTCTTTTTCGGGGGCCAGGGCAAAGGCTATGCGATATTCCTGGACGGCCAGATCTTTCTTGTTGAGCTTGATATAGGTGTTGGCCAGGTAATAGTGAAAAACAGGATTGCTAAATTCAGCCGCTTGAGCGCAGCCAAGGCGCGACTCCGCCAGCTTAAAATCTCCTTCTTTAAAGGCTTCTATTCCTTCGGTCATGGCTGAGTTTTCGGCCAGGGCAGCCGGGAGAGAGAGACAATGGCCAGTGGTGAAAAACACAGACATAGCTACATAAATACAAACGGTCATTTTATTGACCTTTGTCAGGGCTGAGCTGGAGAGTTTGTCTTTCATAGCTGTGATTGCGCCGGTGTAATTGGATAGGTAGCGGTTGCTTGTTTAGTCCTCAGTGGAATACTCAAGGTTTACTGGAGAAATTAAGGGTGGTGGTTCTCGAGATAAAGAGGTTGCCCACAGCCTTAGTGTAACCTGAGCCGGGTTGCCATTTCATCACGCCAGAGTTTTTGGCCGTAGGCTGGGGAGTACCTGGTGGGCTTTGCCAGGCATTGGCATACTCGTCTGTAG
>JAUPUU010000544.1 GCA_030917395.1 Cyanobacteriota bacterium erpe_2018_sw_21hr_WHONDRS-SW48-000092_B_bin.40 | reverse complement strand
GCTCCTAATTTAGCAAAAATTGCCAAAGCCAAACTTGAGATTTCATACTGCTCACGCTGCTCTAAAAAAATAAAGAATAAATCCCACGCCTCGCTAACTGCCTTTTTGCAAAATCGAAATTACTGCAATTGTAAGCGCACAGTTATCGCGCAAAAGACCAGTGCACTGTTGAAGGCATCACAGCTAACCAGCAATAGCAAACACGCCGAACAAGCCGTGATGCAGGCGCAGTTGCAACAAGAGCTAGAAACAGCTCAAACTCTTGCCAATACATACAAGCTTGTTGACAGTTTAGGCGAAGGTGGCATGAGTTATGTCTATCTAGCTGAGCATACAAGATTGCATCGTTTAGTCGCCCTCAAAGTCATGAAGGCAGATCTCGAAATTGAAAATAATGAAGCACTGTTTCGCGAAGAAGCGAGAAAGCTGGTGCTGCTAAATCACCGGAGCCTAGTGAAAGTATTAGACTTCGCCCTACATAAAGGCAAGTGGCCCCTAATTGCCATGGAAATAATTAGCGGAGAAACGCTGGCAGAGCGCCTTGACAGACTCGGACCAATGGAAGTTGATGAAGCACTGTCAGTTTTTAAAAAAGTAGCCGAAGGTCTCTCTTACATTCACTTAAAGGGTCTTGTTCACAAAGACTTGAAGCCTGGCAATATAATGCTGACCAAAATAAGTGACATTGATGACCATGAGGACAAGAAAAGAGCGAGCGAAACGGAAGTAAAAATTCTCGACTTTGGTATAAGCCAGTTGAATCAATATGGGGCAATGGCACTGCCGAGCACAACAGCGGTAATTGGCTCACCCTGCTACATGAGCCCAGAAGTATGGCAATCTGGGGCAGTTTCACCACGCACAGATCTTTATGCTCTCGGCTGCTCACTTTACGAAGCATTGACAGGACACACACCTTACGAGGGCGAAAACATTGGGCAAATTAAGGAGCAACACATTAATGCACCTTATCCGGGCTTAACTACCAATGCCATAAATACGCAATATTCAATCGAATTAGAACTCCTTTTAAAAAATCTGTTGGCGAAAAATCCAGACGAAAGACCGGTGAGCGCTCAAGCGGTGCTCAATACACTGAGCAAACTGGCAGAAGAACCCTTTAAGAAAATCCAGAGCAACAGCATAATTGCAAGCAACAACTCTTTTCGAATTAAGGCAGCAGTCGCAGCGGCTGCAACCATAGCAATTGCAGCCAGCAGTTCGGTCTATTTTGCGCAGAGACTACAAAAAGAACGAGCAATTACAGGAAGAAATGAAGCAAGCGTCGCCAAGTCAAACCCGAAGGAATACAGCGGCCTCAACTTCATTGCAGTCGTTGCCAACTCAATGTCTAAGGGCGATAAAGATGTGGCCGATTTGCCTCGAATGATTACCGAAAACCCAACCAAAAGCTATATAAAGCAAAATCCACCAAAGCCCATAAAGACTAGCCAAATTGGCAATATCTGCACGCTTTCGATACCTCCAGGTGTAACCATCGGTTACTTGCAAACAATAAATGGCGTCGTTACTTCGACGAGAATACTCGAAAATGACGTACTCTTCGATACAAAAGCAGGCAAACTTTTCTGGGCTTTTGATATCACAGGCCTAAACAGGCAAAACGGCATGGACAACTACATAAACGAAATGGGTAAGTTACCGTTGTATGGCATCCGTTTCATTACCGATAGCAATGACAAAATCAGAGAAGCTGTATTTAAAATCAAATCACTGAAGAGCCTTGAAATTAGAGCCAGAGAACAAACTGAATGCTGCGTACCGACTGAACTTGGCACTGTCAAGAATTTACACTTCTTATCTGTCTTAAGAAGGAACTACACGTCTGATGGCGATGTGCCAAACGAAACCATAAACAAAGGAACTGACGCAGACAAAGTAGCAGCATTGCCATTCCTATTGAATCTCAAATTCCTAATGGTTGGAGATCTAGGGGACCTGACAAAACTTTTGACAAAACTTTCTGCTTCTCAAAATCTCAATTGCCTAATAGTTGACGACTCAAGATTGACGATTAATAACTGCCAAAGCCTTGCAAAACTAAAGAAATTAAAGTGGCTGGTAATAAGGCGCACAAAACTTGAACCACAGTCTGTTAGCACTCTTTTAGGCATGACCAATGTCGAATATCTTGATCTCTATGGAAATTATATAACCGTCAATCAGTTTAACGAGATACCCTCGCACAGCTCTCTCAAGTTTCTATTCGTCAGCAGAGAGGAAACAGGACTTTCGCCGCTAGCCTTTGCCAATCTTAAACAAAAGCTAGCCGCGCGCAATATCCAACTGAAAGTCAAGCCGGAAACATGGACCGCTCGAGGTTTCTGGGACGATCCGCTAGCGGCCTACGCCCTAAAGTAATAAGCAAGACCAGATTCTCAATTGATTTGCGATCAGTCAATTCTCCGAGGCCTTAGTTCGCGCTAATCTCCTTAGATTTCTTCATGTCGATGACAAAGCGATACTTAACGTCTTGCTTGAGCAAGCGCTCAAAAGCCTCGTTCACTTGCGACATTTCAATCATTTCGACTTCGGCAACGATAT
>JAUPUU010000543.1 GCA_030917395.1 Cyanobacteriota bacterium erpe_2018_sw_21hr_WHONDRS-SW48-000092_B_bin.40 | reverse complement strand
TGGGCTAATTGAAACCGTTTTGATGCTGCTCGACTTCAGTAAGCGCTCCATTGCGCTTGGTGAAACCTTGGTGCCACTGAGGTCTAGAAATCGCAAACTCTTCATCTGCAAAAATAGGGGAATGGAGGCGTCGCTGAGGTTGCCGTGCGTTAGTACAAGCCGCTCTAAGCGTGGCAGCTTTGTTAGCCCTTTGATACCGTTATCGCTAATGTCAGTGCCCTCCAAAATCAAAGTTTTGAGTTGGGTGCAGCTGCTCAGGTTTTGAGTAATCTTATCGGTATTTACTATCTTTGCTTTGTGGTTGGAGTTGAAAGCACGCATGCCAGTGAATGACAGCTCAGAGAGCCATTCTGTGGGTGGGGTCTTGGCGAAATAGTTACCATCAGCTTTGCCATTTTCCATCTGTAAGCTGACCAGTCTTTTTGCCTCACCTAAAGTCGTAAAGACTTTAGGGGTAAGGTAATCACAGGCCGTAATCGATAGGTTGCGCAGACCCGCAATTTTAAAAATTGCCGCCATGCCACCATCATCGATATCACCCCATTTAACGTGAAGATCAGAAAGAGGCAGGTTCTGGAGTTCCTTAAGGTTCGCGGCATCTAGACCGCTACAGCCTTCGATTTCAAGCTGCTTGAGATTTTGGCCGTTTTTGGCGATGGCAACAAAATCGGGCTTCTTCAGCTTAAAGCCTCTGGGTAATTTAAATGACTCTTTACCCTTTTGCAGCTCATGTTCAATCAGATGGAGGCGCGATTGATCTGATGGATTCATCATTTGGTCGATTAAACCAAGTTCGCTTGGTGCTTCGTTGTATATGGGGTGCTCTTCAGCAGCTGGCTGCGCCGCGACCTGTTTCTTTTCCTCGGCTGTATTGTCTGTCGCGCTTGAAGTTTTGCCTTTTACCTTTGCTGTTGCATCTACGGCCTTGTCTTGCAGCAAAAATGCCGCAATTCCCCCTGCGGCAATTAGGCCGACAAGCACTGCCGCTACTAGCAATTTTTTATCGTTGGCAGTGCTGTTTACCAGCGTGCTATCGCTCTGCCCTTGCCGACCGAGGCGGCGCTTAACCTTTGCGCTCAGTGAGTTAAGCTCTGCCAATCCAGTTTTGTTTTTGTCGATAATGGCTTGCAGCAATCGCTCCAACTGTTCGGCTGACTGTAGTCTATCCTCGCGTTCTTTAGCCAGTAGGAGGTCTAATAATTGCTGCACGGCTGCCGGATATTTTTTTGTAGGACAAGCGACGGCCAGGCTCAGTGGAATTTCTGAAACATGCTTGAAAATGGTTTCCATGGCCGATTGGCCTACAATTGGTGGTTTGCCAACCAGGGCTTCATAGAGTACGCAACCCAGCGAATACAAGTCGGAACGCTCGTCAAGGCTTTTGCCCAGGGCTTGCTCTGGGCTCATGTAGAGCGGGCTGCCAAAGATTTCGCCGGTTTTTGTTAAGTCGGCCCGGGCGCCGGGATCGTCCATGAAGAATAATTTGGCAATACCAAAGTCGAAGACCTTTACCCGTGGTCCTTCTCTGCTTTGGGTAACGAAAATATTGCCCGGTTTGATATCGCGGTGAACGGCGCCGAAGCTGTGGGCATGAGCCAGGCCTGCAGCTGTTTGTTTGGTTAGTTCGAGGGCGAGGTCGAGCTCTAGGATACCTTCTTCTTTCAACATCTCAGCAAGGCTTTCTCCTTGCAAATACTCAAGAACCATGTACGGTTCTTGAGCTTGATTGATGCCAAAATCCATGACCGAAACTAAATTGGGGTGCACTAACTTTGCTAGAAGCTTGCCTTCTTGCTGAAAGCGCAATAGCTCTTTTTCGTTGTAGCGTTTCCCTTTTAGAGTCTTAATAGCAACAACTTTGTCGAGATATGAGTTGAGTGCTTTGAAGACGACACCCATTCCGCCTACGCCTAGAAGGCCCTTGTAGACATAGTGACCAACTAAGGGTTCGTCGAGTAGTGGCAGAGGGGTGAGGTAATTGCCATCTTTTGAGCAGGTTAGTCTATCACCAGGGCTGACATTGTAAACTTTGCCACAGGCCAGGCAGAGGCCGTCTCGCGTCGGTCTATTGACTGACTCGGTAATTTTCCTGGTGGCATCCTGTCCGTCGTTCATGAATATGTCTTGGCCTGTATCGATAACAGATAGCGGATAACGGCTTACGGATACTAATTTAAGCACCTAAGACTGACAAAATTTACCATGTGGGTGCATTGTTTATATATTACACTCTATAGTTAAAAGTTTCCAAAATCTAAATTTGCAGAATGAGTAGAACTGTGGCGGCTTTCTACCAATATGGCTGTGTTTGCCACAAAAAGAGAGGTGCCCTTCCTTGAGCACCTCCCCGCCAATTAATTGCTGGTCAGTTTCTATTTCTTCTCGGGTGCTGGAGGAGTTGTGGCAATTGGGCTGACTGCAGTAGCGCCGTTTTCTTGTTTGGGCAGATGCCTCTCAACGAGCTCTTTGTAGTCGCGATAAGGCCTGGCTCCGGCAAGGCTTTCCAGCATTGTCTTGCCTTCGGCGCTGAATACCATGACGGTGGGAATCGACCTAATCGCCTCCTCCTTACTCACTGTGGGCGCCTTTTCGATATTGACCTTCACCACTACGATGCGCCCTTCGTATTCTTTTGCCAG
>JAUPUU010000078.1 GCA_030917395.1 Cyanobacteriota bacterium erpe_2018_sw_21hr_WHONDRS-SW48-000092_B_bin.40 | reverse complement strand
CCGTCATCGAGTTCCATCATGTTCTCGCCTGGTTTCCAGTTCATGGTGTAATTGCCAAAAATTTCTCCGTTGAGACTGTTGGTCATAATGAGTTTATTACCCTGAACTTTATAAGTTCCCATTTGACCGGCTGCCAGTCCGTATCTAGCCACCGACCATCGGCCGTCTTTGCTAAAAGCAAAACTTTGGGCGAAAGATTTAGCAACCGATGGCGCTTCACCGCGTTTGCCGATAGACATCATGTCCCAGCCAGTTCCAGGAATATTTGGAACTCCGTTATTTAACTGCGGCGTCATTCCGGCATCGGTTTTGGAGGCTTTTTGCATGCCACCGCCGCCGGGGTTGAGGTCGCCTCGAGCAGGGCCTCCTTGACCGGGTCCTTTTAATCGACTGGGATCAACCCATTCGTCCCACTTAGCGTCCCAACCGTCGTAATGTACTTTATATTCGTCGATGCCTTTTTTGTCGACAATCGTGGCTAAATGCCATTTACCATTGCTTTGGGCATCGACCCTATCGCCAATATTGTGATTAGCAACTTTTGCACCGCCACCACCGGCGGCGGCACGAAGAGTATCGACTGGCACTAACATTCCGTGTGGAGTGGTGGTGTAACCATCAATTCGAATACGATAAAAGCTTCCATCGCGAGGGTCATTGCCCTGGAAGGGGAGCACAGTCGCACCCTCCCATGAATTGATTTTTGCTTTATCTATTTCGACATGATCTCCAGCGTTGAATTTTAATTGCCCCGCTTGCCCTTGATTAGGAGCCTGGGCTGCGGGTTGAGCTGCGAATACGTTTTGAAATGGGCGAGGATTATGCACAGGTTCCCATGTTTGTGGAATTTGATTTGCTTGTGCCGGAGCAGCATGAACTTGTTGCGGTGGCTGTTGTGGCGGTTGTTGCTGTTGCTGAGCGGCAGCAGGTGCAGCACCTGGACGCATGTGAATTTTTTGGACCATAAAGCCATCGGGATATAAAGAATAGCGAGGTACTTTTACACGCACCTGGTACCCGTCTTGTGAGTCACCCGGAAGAAAAGGAACAACTGTTCCGCCTTCCCAATTATTTATTCCGGAGATGTCGACCTCTACGCCTTGGCCTGGTGCGTATTCTTGCGCGCCGGCAGGTTGGGTGGTCAGATTGATACCGGTAATAGTTAAAAGCAACGCAAAAGCGGATAGTGATTTTTTCACAGTAATGTCCCCTAAGTCGGACGATAGTTTAGCACTGTTAGCTCAACCAGCTAGCACGTTGGCAAAGCGCTTATTACCTAGTAGGTGATCATCAAAAAATAGTTGATCAGGCTGAGTCCAAGCTTGCACGCCATTGGCTGCCTAAACGTTGATACTCTAACGGCAGCGGTGCCTATGAATAAGGGCTAGCGAATGCGATTGAGTACTTCTAAAAAGACAAAGCTGAAGGTGAGTCCTAGCAGGAAGACACTGAGGACAATATGCCAGATTAGAGCCGCTTGACGCTCATTGAGAGAGCGCATGATACCAATGCGACTCAGTACATAGTAGAGCAAAGCTGCTAGGGCTAAGGTTGATACTATTAAGCGGGCCCAACCGCCAATAGATACGGCAATAGTAAGGCCGATGCAGGTGGCTGGAACTAAGAGTGAGGAGATCTTGTCTTCTTCTCTTATGGTTCGACCCTGAGTTTCAACAGACTTGCCGACGTGTTTTATAGATTCGCTGATGTTTTCAAAGAACCCCAGTCTTTCAACTTTGTCATTGGACGCAGTTTCGTCGGTCATTACCATTCCTCTTTCTGCTTAAATTACTAGCTAGTAGCTTATTAATTCCCGGAATCGGCTATTAATACACTCTATTTATCAGCTACTGAGTCTATCAGCTACTGGTTCTATCAGCTACTAAGCCGGTCGGCCGTTTCAGGCCTCTGCCGATGGACAGAGTTCATTTACTGGACAGGCGGCACAGTTTGGCTTGCGAGCAAAGCAAACGCGGCGGCCGTGCCAAATGATTGTGATTGATAATTTTGACCAATCTTGTTTGGGAAAAACTTTCTGCAAAGCCAGCTCAATTTTGTACGGATCTGTTTCTTTAGTGAAGCCAAGCCGCCGTGAAAGTCTTTGCACATGGGTATCAACACTCCAACCTGAGACCCCATGGGCGACCCCAAGAACAACATTGGCTGTTTTGCGTCCTACCCCGGGTAGTTCCGTTAAAAGCTCATGCTCGGTTGGTACGACGCCGTTGTATTTGCTCACAATTGCTTGGGCGCAAGCCTGAATGTTTTTGGCTTTGGCGTTGAAAAATCCACTGGCCTTAATTAGTTTCTTGATGTGCTCTATATCGGCTTCGGCTAAATCTTTGGCTGTCGGATAATACTTAAATAGTTCGGCACAGACTTTATTGATGGTGACATCGGTGCTCTGTGCTGAGAGCACAACGGCAATTAGCAGCTGAAAATCTGATTCGTAATTTAGTTCGCACTCGGCTTCAGGGTAGGTGTGGCAGAGAATATCCATCATGCGCTGAGCTTTGGCCTTGGGCACCATGGTTACTTTCTCGGGTCCTTTGACTTTGGCTTTAGCTCTCACAGGTAACCTCCAAAACTTGGGCACCACTTTCGATGGTGCTAGCCACCCAGAGATCTATTGGGTCGTATTTTGTGGCACAGGCAATCTCATTGACCTGGCAGTAGTTCTCATAAAAATCGGTTTTGAGCTGCTCGGCTGCTTCTCGGCTAGCTGTTACTGCAAAAATGGTTGGGCCGCTGCCTGTCATGTGACAGCCCATGGCGCCTAGTTTGATGAATGTTTGTTTGATGTCTTTTAGTTCTTGATAGTGGGGAAATACCACTTGTTCAAAATCGTTGCCAAAGGCCTTCAGGGCTTCGGCAAGATTGCCCTGGGCCAGAGCTTGGCTGGCAAAATCACAGGGCAAGGTATCGCTCATGTAGCGATCACGCAGCTTTTCTGCTAGATGAAAGATTTCGGGGCAATCATCGTAAGCCCCGTATACCCAGGGGGTTGAGATCGAAAGATTGCGTGGTTTGGCTATCACTAGGGCGATTGAATTTGGGTTGTTCAATTTGTCGCTTAGTTTATCGCCGCGTCCAGTGCCGACTCTAAGGCCACCAGATAGACAAAAGGGTACGTCTGCTCCTAACTTAGCAGCAAGCTCGAGCAACTGGCTCAGAGATAAGCTTTTGAAGTATTGATTCATGGCCAGAAGTGTCGCTGCGGCATTAGCTGAGCCGCCGGCCATGCCGGCACCAATTGGTATTTTTTTGACGATTGAAACGTCGACTTTTAAGCTAACTGGTTTTTCAATAGCCGACAGGTAAAGGCGAATTGCTTTGGCAATTAGAT
>JAUPUU010000542.1 GCA_030917395.1 Cyanobacteriota bacterium erpe_2018_sw_21hr_WHONDRS-SW48-000092_B_bin.40 | reverse complement strand
TCAAGTTTTTTAGGTAGTTGCTAAATGCGGCAATGTAGTTTTGATTGTCAGCCCGCTTAGCGCTCATTAGTGCCGAGCGGGCAGCTGCTGTAACAAGTGCTGGTGATTTTCCGTTCGTCGCTTGAAATTTTTGTCTAGCGTTTTCGAACGCGAGTTCTGCTATTTGGTAGTGTTCTTGTTGAAATTCTAAGAACTCTTTGTGGTGGCCCTTGTCTATGCTCAGAATGTCATATGCTCGTTCAAATTCACTTATGGATGCTGGAAAGTTTCGAAGCGGTTTATCAAAATGAATCAGTGACAACTTACCGAGGCACTGACCTGCAAGATTGCTTTTCGATAGCTTATTAGCGTTCAAGATTGTAAGACTAGTCTTGTAGGCTTCTACGCATTCTTTTAGCTTCGCGAGTTTTACATCAGAGTCCGCATGGCTTTCTGCGCTGGTTTTCATTATTTTTGCCAGGCTGCTATGAGAGATTGCGCAATTCGGGTTATTCTTGCCTTCGATCGATTCTCTTATTGCGATCGCTTTTCGCATTAGCGCTTCTGCTTCATCGAGCTGGGTATTGAATTCTTCATAGAGTAACGCTAGAGTCTCCATGGATTTAGCTACTGGCAGGGAGTTGGAGCCGAGCGTAAGTTCTTTGATTTGTAGCGATAATCTCAAGTAGTGAACTGCAATCCACTGAATTTTTTCGCTGCTAGAAATCGGCACATTCGGATAAGCAACACTAGTAAGTTTCTCGTTTACTTCTCTCACTCTGGTTTCATCTGGCGTTATTGTATCGATATCTCCGCCTCGATGCGGGTCTAGTGTCTCTAGCTTCTTTGAGAGAAAGGCTACTGCTAGATTGTCATCTTTAATGTCTGAATAGTCTCTGTTTACGTGCATTAGCTGCTTGTAGGCTTCTGCAGCATTCTGGTATATCGCAGCTACGTAGAGCTTATCTTTGTAAATATTGTCGGCGTTGTAGGCGGCTTTATTGAAAAGTCTTTTGGCCGCAGCATAGTCGCCTCTTTCATACTCACGTTTACCTTGCACAAGATATGCTTCTGCAATCGAGTCAATGGCCAGAGCTGCGGGCGAAACACCATGTGTAAATAGAATCGCCACGGTAAAGACGAGAGCAGTTTTTATAATAGCTAGCGCTTTTTCAGTGGCCATTCTTTAAATTTAGTTGTCCTGTTTTGTCTAAAAATTTTTCAAATGAGCTTTTTAGCTTGATAGCGTTTAGATCATCCTGGTTTTTGAACGGTTCAATTCTGCGAGACACAATCACAAATTTTTGTTTGCTGGCTGGTGTGCCGTCTTTTTCGAAGTTTGTTTGATCGCAAAGGCATGAGACTAGGCCATCTTCAAGCAAGCTAAACTTGCGAATTATTTTTTGAGTTTCTATACTTACAATTTTGTTGGTTGCTTTGTCCACCCGTATTTCCTCAGCGGACGAAGTGATAGTAGCTCTATCTGCACCCGTTAGCTGGTATTCGTTCTTACTAATTACGAAGCTATCTACTGCTGTAAGTTGACCCGGCGTTCCCTCACTTCCTTCGAGTGTGCGTTCTTGTCCCAGTGTCGGGTTTGGATTGATCGAGAGTGTCCAGATATCCCCGGCTGCGTCTTGTTGTAATCCGAATATCTCACGCGATGTCTTCTGAATTATTTGCGACGAGTTATCTGTTTGCCCTGATTTCTCGTCGTATTTGAATGTTCTAAGAGCATTTAGTGAACGCCATGTTCCAGCAAGCCACGATGGGATTTTTACCCAAGAGTCGTTTGGCTGGGGGCGAAGAAAGTCGATTGAAAAATCACCACCAGGCTTTAGTGCTGACAGTCCAGGTGCTAAATCTACTTTATGATCAACACCGCCCTCTAAGCGAGTTGTAACGGTTTCCGCACTTGCTGGTTCTGTTGCTATCGATGAGAGCGCACAGGCAAGGGCGACGGCGACTGCTAGTTTGCGGTTATTGCGAGGTCTGATTTCTAGATAGATCAGCAATTTACTTTTTACCGTAGTGGGAGCGTGACTGGTCGTTGTAGGAACTCGTGAAGTTGGGTCAAGTATCTTTCTATTTGGTCATCTGTGCAATATTGAAGCCTCTCAGGAGCAATGAATTTAAGTTCACCACTGCCTGTTTTCTCGCTGGCATGGTTTGCTTTCGTGTCTGTTTGATACTGAGTTCGCTCTTCTCCGCGGCCTTCTGCTCTTTGGTTTAATGTGCCTTGGTCGTTGTTAGTCGAAGGTACTTCACTAGGGTTCGAGAACTGCTCAGATGCTCTGCGGCTAATTGAAGCTCTCTGAATCGGTGCTGAAGTCTGTTCGTCCTCGATCCATTCTTGCTGTTGGCTGCGGGCGGGTGCATAGTCGACGGCTTTACGAGGGTGACCCATTTGGTAGGCTAGCTCTTCAGCGTGCGAGCGATTCTGATATTTAGACTTGGCGACTCGTGGAAGTAGCATGCTGTTGAATGTTGCATTCACAATCAGAACCGATTTGTTGAAGCGCGGCAGCGGGCTGTGTGGGTTACTTCGTTGCACGGCTTTGGTTGCTGCCGAGTCAAAAGAGCTATCGCCTGAACTTTCTGCTAGCTCTATATAACTCAATTCCCCATTGGAATTTATCATGAAGTGAACCACTGTCTTTATGTCTGACGGCTCCGAGTCGTGTCGCCAGTTTTCCATTAGCGACTGTCTGAGTGTTTGGCAATAAGGTCCTAAAATTTTGGCATCACTTCTATCCGCGTTTTTGATGCTAATTGAAATTGGTCTGTCAGCTGCCATTGTCTGATTTTGAGAACTCAGAATAGCGAGCGCCAGAAGACTGCATGCCAGCTCTTTGACTTTTCGCCAGTGACCAATACTGCTGCTACTTCTAATTGTGTTTATTTTCTGGCAATATGTGGCAGTCGCGGTCTTTATCAAATTCGTTTCTCACGGCTCTAGCGTACAAATTGCGTATCTATGGCTACCTTGAGATTCCTTGGACCGGTCTTCATGTGAAGACTACTTCCCCTTCACCGCCAACTTATCTTTGTCATGGCTATGGTTCTGCTGCCTATTTCCACCCGCGCATACCCCGCAGGTCAAACCCATCTTGGAGCATCGCTTGCAGGCGCTACAGGTGTGACAAGCCATACAAGGATTCGCGCCTATGCAGGTGCTGGCTTGGGCCGCGCCAAAGCTCGCGGCAAAGCAAACCATCGCCGCCAATGCTAATTTCCCCACCGGCATTACCCCCGTGTAGCCAGATTATTAACTTACCCGTTAATCAAAATAATAACGGTTGGCTAGACTACAATTGGATGGTTTTAACGTAGAGAGGTTCGAGCATCAAGATTTTTCAACGGCGATCAAGTCGAGCACTAAGTCATATACAGGCTCTTGTTGCGGTCTCCATTGCAATTGCGTCTGCTGCCGCCGTGGTTAGATTAGACGCTCAGGCCGCTGGCTCTGATGAGATTCGTTCATCAATCCAAGATGAAATGACACGGTCATCACTGCTGTGTCAGGCGGGGCGATACACTGAAGCTGAGCCCATTCTCCTGCGCTGCTTATCTCAATATGAGCTAACCGGAAAGCAAGACGCCTTTCTTCTATCGATTCTAACTAACTTAGAACTCGTATATTCTCAGCTCGGAAAGCCGAAGGAAGCGGCCGCATGTCAGGCCAAAAGGCGTGCCTTAGAGGCTAAGTTTGACGCTGTAGACATGTCCTTTCCCTCTTCTGAACCCAAAGCGCGTCAGTCACAATTTGCTTCGCCAAGAGCCGCTGCACAACTCACCACCATTACATCATCATCATTATCATCGCTGCCGCAAGAGCAAAGAGTGCCACGCCAGGAGCGGCAGTTGCAAGATGGCGCTCCAGCAACGAGTGGCATTAAGGCTGAAGTGAGAACTGTGATCGCTGCAACCGAGCACGATCGTGAATTGATTTTAGACCCGACCACCGGCGAGCGAACTGTTTTCGATCACTATGAAACACGATATCGTGATGTTACTGTTGGGCTCCAAACTCCGTATCAAGAGCCCATCTATCGGCGCGAGCAGTACAACGTCACCAAAGAGTCTGAGATTCCGGTCTTTGAAGACTTGCATTCGATGTGCTCAAGTCACTCGCTTGACGATATTGTCTATCAACGTTGTAAGACTGCCATCATAAATGGTGGCGCAGTTTTTGAGTTAGATAACGGCTTTACTGTCTTAGTTGCAGAAAAGGTGAACCCTGATGATTGGCGCTTGTCCAAGGTTCGGGTGCAGAAAGATCCAACTTTGCCATTGCCTGCCATGGCCCTTATTAATTTGCGCACCGGCACCACTGTGAACTGCGAAGTGCTTGATAGTCGGTAGGGTGCCTTCAACTAGCATGGTTTTCTTGTGCCATTCTCTGGGCAGATTAGTGTACGGGTGGAAGAGGGTCAAGCTATGGCAGATAAGCCTGGTGAAAGGGTAACGTGAAGTCGTTGAAGCTATATAGAGGCGCTGACGTTATTGGCATTGTTTCTGACCCTGCGCAAGAAGGGCCACAGATTACAGCCGACCTCAAATTGACTCCTGCTGCTGCTAACCATAAAGAGCTGCTCGATTACATGATGAGCAAGAAAGTGCGCGGCCAAGATCCGCCAGAGTCTTTGAACCTTTGGGAAGACTGGTTTATCGAAGACGAGAACGGTGTTAAGAGGGGAATCTTCGCTCCGGCGATTTATCCAGATGCCAAATTTATCTCATGGCGCTGGAGGCGCACAGAGACCAATTGATTGGTGCCGAGCTAGTTACTGTCACTCGCTTTGATAGCGCTTCCAGTTTTCATCATACTGGTCCGTATCTAAGTACCAGCCAGATTTTTCAATTTTCACGAGTCTTCCGTGCGAAATGCAAGGCTTCCCTTTTGTAAATGAAAGTTCAACGCTGGGGCCATTGCCCACAAGGCCTTCAGCGCTAATCCCAAAGCTCACTAACGGACACTTAGGGCCGTCTACATATGTCTTGCAGGCGTTAGGCAATCCAAGCTTGTTTAAGCGTGCCACGTATTCCTTCAGATGCTCTTTGGAGGGTAGTTATGTTCTGGTCACTCTGTTCGCTCGTATAACGACCCCTTTAGGTTCCCTTTTGGCTGAGTCAAGTAATCTTGTATCTGCACGTTTGTGAGAAGGGTTTAATGCGTCAGCTCCGTTTAATCACATCCCTATCACATCTCAAAATGATTTGCCTGTAAGGCTTTCGAGCTGTTTGTTGAGGATTCGGCTTCTGGAAATCACAAGTTTTTTTAGAAGACTGATTTTTCCGAGGCCCAATAGGGGAGATATTTCGTATTCTTTTTTGAGCCGTCGCCCTGTGCTATGGGTTTTATCGCGCCCGCCTCAATTGCCTCCTTGATGAGCCTGGAAACAACTGAGTAGTTTTGCGGTTCGACGCCGAGACGCTCCCTGAGTGTCGAATTGGTTAGAGCTTCGTTTTGAATCCATTTTAGGCAGGCATGTTGGTAACAGGCCCGAATTTTGTCCTCCCTGCTCATATCCGCCAGCGTTTTGTGCGCATATAAAGTGGCAGTGGTATGCGTCCCCTTAACTTCAAATGAAGGTGCTGGTAACTGAAACAGTTCAACTAACTTTAGGGCTCTCTTTACGCCGCTGCCGCGTTCCTCGCAGATGTTGAATTGCCGCATTTGATAAGCGAGCGCCTCGTTTCTTGACCTGGCGGGATTGTCTATGAATCTATCAGTTTCGATAAGTGGTACCCCGGGATTGGTAATTTCTACGCGGTCGGAGTAAATCTCTACTAACGGGCCAGTTCCAGGCATGGTCAAATCTTGATGTATCAGTGCATTTGCAACTAGTTCACGAATCGCTTCGTCCGGGTACATCCGTTTTTGATCGCGAAAAGCCTCACCAATATGCTCATTGTGTGGGAGTTTGCCGTTGATGTAGCTTATAAGTCCACTAAATCCAACCGCGTAACCTAAACCGCCTTCCTGTTCATCGATGGCTTTTAGCTTATCCTTGCCGCTGTAGTGAATAACACGAAAGGCCTTTCTCCTTAGACTCAGATCAAAATCGTCCAGAGACGATGCCAGTAAAAGAGCGCCCAAGTTGGTTATATCGTATAGGCCAGATTGCCTATCCCTCAATAGCTTCGCTGCCACCATAAGTTGAATGGTGGTCTCTGTATCCTGCTCTCTCATCTTTTGCAGACTTGCAAATTTTCTAAAATCCAATAGTTGCACAAGCTCTAATGGCTTCAGAGCGCTTTTGCAGATAACTGATTCGTAGGTTGTCCTCGAAGCTTGCTGCCACAAGGAAGCCTCCTTCTCTGGATGGTTGGTCAGCGTCGTCTTCGATGTGCCTAGCCTGATATAGCGGACACTGTCAAACGCCACTGGGGTAGAGGGGCGCTTAACGGTTAGCAAGATTACTCTTTTGTCGCCTCGAATGATTTCGTCAAACATAAATTCCAGATTCGGTTTTAGCCGCTGGCTCAACCACATTATCAGAGGCTGGTTTCCAATTTTCTGTTGGTACGGTCGGAAGTTTGTACCGACAATTCTATGAGTAACATCTTCTGCGCCATAAACCATGTAACATTCGTCCCGATCGAGATCAAGGCACGTGTTTGCCAATGCTGATATGTACTCGCCGATCATTTTCGGATCGGTGTTATTACACTTAAGCTCTAACCATTCCACTTCTTGCGGGATGGCTAGTAGTTCGTCTAGAAGATCGGAGGAGGTTTGAACCATTTAAATCTCACTGGATTAGAAATTGTATTTTACATCTGATTAATCCACCTGCGCAGTCGCTCATAATTCTATAAAAGTTCGAGCTAGTCAATTAACTACATAGCTCATGTTAATTTAAGCAGAATTTCTTTCCTATTTAAGAGGCGCGCGTTAGAGGCTAAATTTAACGCTGTCGATATGACCTTCGCGCCTGTCGAATCTAAATTGGGTAAGCCTCACTCGCTTGACGATATTGTCTATCAACGTTGTAAGACTGCCATCATAAATGGTGGCGCAGTTTTCGAGTTAGATAACGGCTTTACTGTTCTTGTTCCAGAAAAGGTGAACTATGATGATTGGCGCTTGGCCAAGGTTCGGATGCAGAAAGATCCAACTTCGCCATTGCCTGCCATAGACCTTATTAATTTGCGCACCGGCACCAGCGTCAACTGCGAAGTGCTTGATAGTCGGTAGGGTGGCAGGGGCGAATTGGTGAGCCAAAGATGCTCCAGCTATTCTCTAACTGGCCTTATGCTCTGAATTTTGAAAGGAATATTCAGTGTGTAAAAATACCTTGATACCTGGGTCGCGGCTGGTCACAAAAGAGACCAGCTCTAATTGAATGGTTTATCTTCAGCTTCGAATTTATAGACCCGGTCTTGTTTGTCAAGCCAAATAGTAAGATTGTCGTATCTGCTAACTTTGGCCGTCGGATTTTCTGAGATTCGATACGCCAATACTTT
>JAUPUU010000541.1 GCA_030917395.1 Cyanobacteriota bacterium erpe_2018_sw_21hr_WHONDRS-SW48-000092_B_bin.40 | reverse complement strand
TACACTGAAGGGTCTCTAGACCAACTCAAGATTGTTCCTTTTAACCTTGAGAGCTTGCTCAAGTATGTCTATCAGAAACGCACTGGCTTTGCTGCCATAGACTTAGCTTCTGCACCTGATTTCAGCGCTACGATTATGAAGCGTGAGTCTTCCAACGGCCAATTAGCATTACCGATGAGTACCGCTAATATGCTTGTCGGTGCCGTTTTGATGGAAGTAAACAATACACAGGTTCTTGGCCTCAAAGACTTTCTTCAAGAGTTGGCAGATCTTTGTGCCATTGCCATTGCTAATGCCGTTATGTTTGGTCGCAGCGAATATGAGCGGGAGCGATTGGCCACTCTATATACGGCTACCTGTGCTTTGAATGACAGTGCCCTTGAGATTACTCAGGTTTTGCAAGTAGCTGCCGATACGGCTCTGGTACTGGCCAATACACCGAGCTGTGCCATCGTTTTACTTGATGAAGCCAATGATTCTTTCCAGTTGGCCGCTTTTAAGGGCCTTGATGGGCAAAGTTTAGGCGAATTCGATATGAGTGTGCGCAAGTCTATTGCTGGTAGTTGTCTGCGCTCAGGCAAGACCGAAGTTCTAGGTGACGGCTCAAGGGAGCCATTTGGTTTGCCTCGGGCTATGGGCGGCCGGCCTTTTGCCAGTGCCGTTGCTCTTCCACTTAGTTTTGACCAGCGTAAAATCGGCGTGCTTGAAGTGTTTTCCACCGATTCCCGTGCTTTCCAGCGAGAGCAAATTGAATTGCTTGAGTCTTTGACCAAACAAGTTTCAACCTCGCTCAATATTGCTCTTTCCCACGAATCTAACAGTTCTGCGGCCTTCCTTGACGCTCATACTGGTCTTTCTAACCGGGTGCATTTTGAACAGTCGTTGGCCAAAGAAATAGACCGCTCCCAGCGGCATGGACGTGAGATGGCACTGCTTCTGGTTGACATCGATCACCTTAGCCAGATTAATGACATGCTCGGTCAAAATCGTGGCGATGAAGCCATTAAGCATGTTGCTCACACCATTCAGATGACCTTGCGTGACATCGATTTGCCTGCTCGTTATGGTGGTGAAGAGTTTGCCATTATGTTGCCAGAAACTGCTCACTCTAGTGCTCTTGAAGTGGCCGAGCGGCTGCGTCAGAAAGTGCGCAAATCTCCCGCCCCTGGCATCGGACTAATTACTGTCTCAATCGGAGTGGCAACTTTCCCAGGCAATGCCGATAGCCCGGCTGCGCTCTTACGAGATGCCGAGCAGGCGCTCAATGTGGCTAAGTTTGAGGGGCGTGACCGCATCAAGGGTGCTCAAACCGGCAGTCACAGTGAAAGCGGCTCGCTTTCCTGGAATGATTTAGCTAGTCAAGCCAAAATGGCTGTTATTTCTGAACGGCAAGCGCGCTTACAGAGTCGACTGACCGCCACCCCAGAATATGCCACTTGGCTAGCGAAGCCCGGTAGTCTGGTTGGTAAGAAGAAGGGCAGCTAGCCTTTGTGTTTTTAGGTAATGGCTAAATCTTAAGAAATATAGCTAAAGCAGGGCTGGTCTTGGCTTAGGTCTATACACTTCATGTTGTGAGCAGTCTCCTTGTTCCGCTTCAATTAACGAGGCGAATGAGTAGATTGGCTCCACTACACATTTAAATTGCGAGTGAATCTTCGTAATAGGAGGATAGAACCTTGGCTACTGCATCTGCGAACAAGCTTCAACTGAAACCATTGGCTGACCGCGTTGTTTTGAAAAAACTAGACGCTGAAGACAAAACTTCGGGTGGCATTGTCCTTCCTGATACTGCCAAAGAGAAGCCGCAGCAAGGCGAAATCTTGGCCGTAGGACCTGGCCGCGTTGATGACAAAGGCAACCGTACACCGATGGAAGTAAAAGTTGGCGACAAAGTGTTGTTCGCTAAATACTCCGGTACTGAAGTGAAAATCGAAGGCGTTGAATACCTAATCATGACTGAGCGTGACATTCTCGCTGTAGTCGGTTAATTCAAGCCTTTAAGCTCAATCAAATAATCAACCCTATACAGATTAGGAAGGAAAAACGAAAATATGGCTAAGCAAATTGTATATGGCGAACATGCACGTCGCGCTCTTGAGCGTGGTCTTGACCATGTTGCCAACACAGTTAAGTTGACATTGGGACCAGCTGGTCGCAACGTCGTTTTAGAGAAAAAATTCGGCGCTCCACAAATCATCAACGATGGCGTTTCAATCGCTAAAGAAATCGAACTTGAAGATCGTCTAGAAAACGCTGGCGCTCAGTTGATTCGTGAAGTTTGCTCCAGAACCAATGACAATGCTGGCGACGGAACAACAACCGCTGCTGTGCTTGCTCAAGCTATGGTCAAAGAAGGCCTCCGCAACGTTGCTGCTGGTGCTAATCCGATGGTTCTCCGTCGCGGTATTCACAAAGCTGCTGAAATGGCTGTTGCTGAAATCAAACGCATTGCTAAGCCAGTTGAAGGCAAAATTGAGATCACTCAAGTTGCTACCATCTCTGCTGGCAACGACGAAGAAACTGGCAAGATCATTGCTGATGCAATGGAAAAAGTGGGCAAAGACGGCGTAATCACCGTTGAAGAATCCAAATCACTTTCAACCGAACTCGAAGTTGTTGAAGGCATGCAGTTCGACAAAGGCTTCGTTTCTGCTTACTTCGTCACCGATGGCGAGAAAATGGAAGCAGTTTTGGATGATCCTTACATCCTTTGCATCGACAAGAAAGTCAACTTGTTGGCTGACCTAGTTCCAGTTCTTGAAAAAGTTGCACGCGCTGGCCGTCCATTCATGCTAATCGCAGAAGATGTAGAAGGCGAAGCTCTTGCTACCTTGGTTGTTAACCACCTCCGCAAAGTACTTCCTTGCTGCGCAGTCAAAGCTCCTGGCTTTGGCGATCGTAGAAAAGAAATGTTGAAAGACATTGCTATTCTTACTGGCGGTCAAGTTGTATCCGAAGAAGCTGGCATCAAGCTCGAAAACGTAACTGTTGAGATGCTTGGTAAAGCTCGCCAAATTCGCGTCAACAAAGACAAGACCACAATCGTTGCTGGCAACGAAACCAAGGCTGAAGTTGAGAAGCGCATTAGCGTTATCAAACGCCAAATCGAAGATTCAGATAGCGAATTCGACAAAGAAAAACTACAAGAGCGCTTGGCCAAATTGGCTGGTGGCGTTGCAGTGATCAAAGTTGGTGCTGCTACTGAAACTGAACTCAAAGATCGCAAACTTCGCTTTGAAGATGCTTTGAACGCTACTCGCGCTGCTGTTGAAGAAGGTTATGTCCCTGGTGGCGGTACCTCACTTCTAAACATCTCCAAAAAACTTGAAAAAGAAAAAGAGAAGTTGCACGGTGACGAGCGCACTGGTTTCGAAATCGTAGTCAAATCTTTCGAAGCTCCTGTCCGTCAAATCGCTGACAACGCTGGTCTTCCTGGCGAAGTCGTGGTTGAGCGTGTTAAAGAGCAGAAAGAAGGCTTCGGCTTCAACGCTATGACTTTCGAATACGTTGATATGGCTAAGGCCGGTATCATCGATCCAGCTAAAGTAGAGCGTTGCGCAATTCAAAATGCTTCTTCTATCGCTGCTATGTTCCTCACCACTGAAGCTTTAGTGGTTGATGTTCAAGACGAGAAGAAAGGCATGGGAATGCCAGCCGGCGCTGGAATGGGCGACTTCTAAATCTCTGTGAAAACAGTCATTTAGAGAGCTTCTCTCTGACCTTAAAACCAAAAGGCGAGGACTTAGTCCTCGCCTTTTGCATGGGAGCCAATAAGAGTAATTGACTCCAAAGGGGCAGAGAATCTCACTGAGCTTTTTTCAAAAAGAAAAACATGTAGCCACATGTGGGTTCTCTTTGAGATTCGCTGCACTGTTCGCTTGATCAGGATTGGCTCATTACAAAGCAATCAATTGAAGACTGCATTTCAATTGCTTGCTTACTATTCGATCATAGCTCTGGAGCCGGCAGAGGCCATCTACCCAAACCAGTATTTTTTGTATGGTCAGCCTATGTTATTTGTCTAGTCTGTTTTGCTTGGCAATGATGCTGATTTTGCCATTGGTCTCTACAAATGCCACATGCACACTAGCAATTGAGACGCAGCCACCGTTTCTTACTGCGCGCATTACATCTTGTTTGCTTAAGCGCTCGTTCTTGCATGTTTCTTCATTGATTTTGCCATTGTGAATGAGAATGCGCGGTGAACCTTCGAGCAAACGATCAAAGCTTTTTGACTTGCTGCTAAAGAAATTGAGCACCGCGCCAATACTGACAAATGAGGCCATTGAGATTATTGCGGCGCTGACAGAGTCATCAGACTTTAAGGCGGCGCTGGCTGCAATATTGCCTAGGGTAATTAAAAGTACAAGATCGGTGGCTGACAAGTCTCCTCCACCGCGGTTGCTCAGTCTTATTAAAAGCAGAGTAAATAGCGAGAGTACTGTAGAGCGAATTACTACCTCCCACCATGGTACGGTCAACTCCCACATTGCTTCAGCCCCCTCTATTGAACCAACACAAGTACGGGCCCAAGAACTATCTTGAACATCCGTGTAGACCTGAATGGCCTCAATTTGTGCCACAATATTTCACTGTTCAAAGAGCATTGCAATCTTTATATATAGGGAATTTATGGTTATTGATCGCTCTCAAGAAATAGATGGAATGAAGCGCCGGGGCCTTTATCCCGAGATTGAGCCCTATAAGACGGGGTTGCTTGACACTGGCGATGGTCACCAAATTTATTACGAACTATGCGGCAATGCCTCTGGCCAGCCCGTTGTTTTCTTGCATGGCGGACCTGGTGGCGGTTGCTCAGCTTCGCACCGGCGACTTTTTGATCCAGCTAAGTACAACATTCTACTTTTTGATCAGCGTGGTTGTGGCCGCTCGCTTCCCCATGCCTCATTGGAAAACAATACAACCTGGCATTTGGTCGATGACATAGAGAAACTGCGACAGCTTTGTGGTTTTGAGAAGTGGGTTGTCTTTGGCGGTTCTTGGGGCTCAACTCTAGCTTTAGCTTACGGCGAAAAACATGCAAAAAGAGTAAAAGCATTGATTTTGCGTGGTGTGTTTACACTGCGTCGCTTTGAACTTGAGTGGTATTACCAGTGGGGCGCATCTTTATTCTTCCCCGAAAAATGGCAACGTTTTATTGAACCAACTTCGGGCATGCAGAGCGACATGATCGCTGCCTATAACAAGCTTCTTACCAGCAGTGACGAAGTTGTGCGCCTCGCCGCTGCTCGGGTCTGGAGCGTATGGGAAGGTGAGACTACTACTCTTTTACCTAACCTCGACAACAGTGCTCATTTTGCTGATGATCATTTTGCACTGGCCTTTGCTCGCATTGAAAATCACTATTTTTCAAACGCTGGTTGGATGGAAGACGGTCAGCTCATTAAAGAAGCTACTAAACTGCAGGGTATTCCAGGCGTAATTGTGCAAGGGCGCTATGACATGGCCTGTCCGCCCATTTCAGCTTATGATTTGCATAAGGCTTGGCCCACAAGTGAATTGAAAATGGTTGAGGATGCTGGCCACGCCTACAATGAACCAGGTATTTTGCATCACCTTATAGAAGCCACCGACAAATTTGCTTAGCGAAAAAGGGTATACTTGGCGATTACTCAGTTTATGGATAAATCTCTGGGCAGAAGTTGTGGCAAAAGTATGAAGCGACCTGACTTAAACAGACTATCCAATTCTTTCTGGATTAAAGTAGTGCTGCTCGTTTTTGCCTGCAATTTGTCTGCGGCATTTGCCTTGCCTGATTCGGCTGCGCACGCCAGTGACCTTTTTTCTAAGAAAAGCCTTTTTGAGGACGACGATCTCTTTGACGATAAAGAGGTCAAGAAGGCTGAGGCTGAGCAAGCTACTCGTGCCAAAATTGAAGCTGCCAACAGGACAGCCAGGCAGCACGAATTAGTGGGCTCTATGGCTGTTAACGATGGCCAACTTTTCGACCAGATGCGTCGAGTGGCCAGTTGGGTTGATAACTGGGTGGTGATGAATCATCGCTTTCCTGAAATCGGTGATGAGACTACTTACGCCCTGCAGCAATTGAACGAATTGGTGCCAAACAATCCTTACCAGTCTGGCAGTGCCTATATGGTCGCGGGCGAGAGTGTTGACAATGCCTATTTAACTCAAGAAGGTGAGCCAATCCCGCCACCAATGACAGGCTCGAAAGAAGACGATGATCATGTGGTATTCGTGCGCGACTATGGTTTAACTGTGCCAGAAGTTAATCAGTACAGTGCCGATCCACCAGTCGACTGGCGCGCTAAACCCGGCACCATTACTGTTATTACTAACGACCAGTATCTCTTTATTGTCTGGGGGGCTGGCTATGATGGTAAGCCTTTGCGTGACTTCGGCTCAAAGCGTGTGCGCTTTGCCGTAGGCAATTATCAGCGCTGGGATGCGCCAGTTATGGATAACCAGGTTGACTAGTCTTAGAGTGAGAAAGGGTGATAGTAAGTGATTGATTTGTCTGCCAGTGCACCATTGATGAT
>JAUPUU010000540.1 GCA_030917395.1 Cyanobacteriota bacterium erpe_2018_sw_21hr_WHONDRS-SW48-000092_B_bin.40 | reverse complement strand
CGGCGGCCTGCCCATTATCGCTGAAATCGTACGCAGCTCCGCCAACATAAGCAACGGCGCCCAAACCAGGTGGTCTAACTTCTTTCATGGTCTCTTTGTTCTGTTAGCCTTATTGTTTGCCGCCAGCCTAATCAATAAAATTCCCCTATCAGCACTAGCTGCAATTCTTATTGTTACAGGCTATAAGCTAGCAGCGCCCCATGTCTTTAAAGAAATCAATGACATTGGCATCGAACAAACCATAGTCTTCCTCACGACTATTATCGCCACACTCTCTTCGGACCTGCTTATCGGGGTAGCAATCGGCATCTGCACTAAACTGGTTTTGCATTTAGTGCGTGGGACCGCGACCTCGAATCTGTTCAAGGCCAATGTGAATTCTCAAATTCAGCCCGATGGCTCTGTGCGAATCGCGGTCAAAGGTGCCCTGATCTTCTCCAACTATCTCTCGCTCAAAAGGCAACTCGACAGAATTCCCCAAAGCAAGCGGGTGTTGGTTGATCTTAGTGCTGCTCAACTAATCGATCACAGCGTCATGGAACACTTACACTTCTACGCCGAGGAATATAGCCGCAGCGGCGGCACATTGACTGTCGTCGGCCTGAACCGACACGAGAGTGCTTCTAAGCATCCGCTCTCAGCAAGGAGACTAAAAACAGGAAGCTACAGCCTACCGCAGTCACAAATTGGCATATAGAAGGCTGACAGTTAAGGTATTCACGAGAGAAGCTGGTTGACTGCTCTAACTAACCGACAGTCTTCAGCTTCTCAATCAAAATATCGGCAGCGTTGGTGACAATAAACACTTCTTGTACAGAGGTTGACGACTTAGCGAGAAGCTTAATTCCAGTTTGAGTGGGATATTTTACCTCTAGTCGAATACCAGAGCCCGAGCCACGAACCGGCTTGATCACGCCAGGAATTATAGAGACAATTTCATCGATAGACTCGATGCTCTCGAGCAAATCTCGTAAGCCGTCGATCATGCCGTGTTCGTATTTGATCTTAGACTTGCCACTTCTGCGATATTTCATTGCTTCCTTGAATTGCTTCCTTGAATTGTTTCCTGGCACTGCATTCTTGCGTCGCTGTCTGGCAATACTTTGTGCCAGTGGACAATCTCGAAATGAGAGGCGATGACAATGATACGCTCATTTGCGCAGCAGAAGGCGGTAAATGAACAAACCCGAAGGACGAATCAGGGATATCCCCATTCTCTGTTGACCAAGACGATCGTATCGTTAGCAAACTGTTCCATTTACTATCGCGTCATTCACAGACATAACAGGCACTGCCAGTCGCCAGTCGCCAGACGTCAGCGTCGTTAATCGTGGCGGCCGCTTTTGCCTGACAATAAAGGGAAAATCAAATGAAGGAAATCATTTACGCCAGCGCACAACCGACAGAAATGGTGCGCGTAAACACGTTGGCCTGCCTAGAAGCTCTGCTCAATATACTGGTCAATTCAGCTGAGCTCGCTATGATTGCAATCGGCTGTTTAATCATTCTCACAGTCATATACAAGAAAAACAAAATTAGAAACATCGCTAAAAATTTCAGGCTAACTTCTGATGCAGGAAAATTCAACAGCAAAGATAAACTTGCTATTCTCTGCGGCGGCTGTCTGATGACTTCGGGTCCAGCACTTACGTTTTGTTGCAATTGGCTCGTTCGCTTGTATGCCGACAATCTAATGTAATAATCGAATAGAAAGCAATGGGAAAAACCTGGATAATCTCACCAACATTTGATTGCCTGTTTATCTGCGGCGGTCTCTTCTGGCTATTATATGGCCTGCACTTATTCGCCCTAACACAGACCAATCACTCGCAACAACTAGCTCTGCTAGCCGCGGTATCTAATCTCGGCTTTCTATTTGTCAGTGAGACTCACACTATTAGTACTATTTTTGTACTAGACACAAAAGACAGCTCCCTGTCAGTTCGGAGCATACTCATAGCGGTGATCCTGCTCACTATAGGCATCCTATGCTTCTTCATACCCGCACTACCGGCAATACTACTAAAAGTCTATCTACTATGGGTGCCGCAACATTTTCTTGCTCAAACTAGAGGAATATTTCTGCTCTACTGCCTCAAAGCAAATGTCGCAATAACAACCACAAAGCGCTTCTGGCTGCTAACCACAACCAGACTAACTATGTTCTATTGGATGGCAGTCTTGCTCACTGACTATAAACAAGGGCCAACTGAATTTCTCATGACAAGGCTTCCTGACTGGGGCGTGCTCCCTACCTGGGTGGCTTCAGCCCTGCTGCTACTCTCTTTTTTCAGCATACTGACTTTGAGTTTAAGTTTCCTGCCCATCTCAACCAATGGCACAAAGACGAAGCTGCCACCGGCTCATGCCTGGGCCATGCTGATTACTTCCTTGCTTCTATTTCTCCTACCACGCGAACGACTAGACGACATCTGGCTCTACGCACCGGCATACTTCCATGGCAGCCAATATCTCTGTTTAGTTTATGCTCGCATCAAAGAGAGTAAACCATTCATCGCCTTTACCATGCTGCCCCTGGCCCTACTCTGTGCTGTTGCAGTTTTTGCCGGGCTGCCCATGCTAATCTCCAACTTCAGCGTGCCCTTAGTCACGGCCTTAGCAGTAGTCTTCTGTTGCATTCAATTTCAACATTTCATTACTGATGCAGAAATCTGGAAACTGAGTCGAAAGCCAGTGCGGCAAGCACTTTGCAGCACCATCACCGAAGAGATACAGTTCTACAAACCAAGAGCGCTCGACGGCAGCAACTTCAAATGACTAAGCAAAAACTTCTCCATCTGTACCATACTGCTATTCCATTCATCTACATTTCCGCCACCGCCGTGCCCGCCATTTTTGATAGCTAAAAGTTGACACTCTACGCCGATCTTCTTGCAAGCCTCAAGAAACTCAGTCGCTTGCTCGCAAGGAACTTTTTGATCTCTGGTGCCATGAATGATCATAGTCGGCGCGTCACCAGCCGTCAGATAGTTAATTGGGCTGGCCTTTTCAAACGACTCAGGATTCTGCAGCTTGTTTTTGCCAATGAATTTTTCCGCACTCAGCTCAGAATCTGCCGGCAGATCTTTGCTTAGATCTGTTGGCCCAGCCAGGTTTACTACCACCTCCACCGCACTAGAAACCTTAATATCATCGCCAGAAATTGGTAGTTCTTTAGTATCTGTAGTGCCTAGCATCAATGCCAAATGCCCACCAGCCGAGCTGCCAACAGCACCGATATGCAAGGGATCTATATTCAGCTCTTGAGCATGAGTACGAAGGAAACGCACGGCTGCCTTGCAATCATCAATTTGATCTAAAAAATGATGATTTGGGGCCAGGCGGTAATTAATCGAAACTGCCACACAACCCTGCTGCGCTAAAGCATAAAGACATGGCAGCATCTCCTTTTTATCACCAGACTTCCACGCGCCACCATGTATACAAACAACAGCGGGAAAAGGCCCCTGACCTTGTTTGGGAGTAGCTATGTCCATCGTAAGGTTCTGCCAACTGCGCTGAACGTAGCTAACATTGCGCCGCAGTTCAACTGTCGCCGGTGCAGCAGGATAGCTCTGCCAAACCATGCACTGATTGTATCCGGCACGACCTAAGACCACTAGCGAAACCACTGCTAGCGAAACTAAAAGTATTTTCCACGGGAGCAGAGCAAAATCAAGAATCGATCTTCCTGGCAAAAAGAACTTTCTTAGCCACAACAGCACACGATCCTTGAAGATATTAAAATTGTTCATGGTTTCCGAGCCTACTTAGAGTATTGCTACTCTAGGACATCAGAGTAAAGTGTCTTTTACAGCCCAACTAAGACAAATTGCGCCTTACAAAGACAATTGTTTAGCTACCCTTACAAAAGCGAACGACTTGCTGCATATGACCGGCCAAAGCAGAGTATCCAGGCACTTTATGAAACTGAACAGTGAATGGATTATTGCTGCGAAACTTGCCTAACACACCAAACTCTGGCTCTTCAACTTCGGCTTGATAGGTGCCAAAAAGCCTATCCCACAACATTAAAATGCCACCAAAATTCTTATCTAAATAGATTTTGTTACGAGCGTGATGCACACGGTGAGCCGATGGCGTGTTGACTATTCCCTCTAACCAACCAAGTTTGCCGACCAATTTAGTGTGCAGGAAAAATTGATAAATCAAATTGGCAAAGAGAAACAGCACTACTTGATTGGCAGAAAAGCCCAGCAAAATTAAAGGTGCGAAAATCAGCGGTGCCACTAGTCGACCAAGCCAATGGAGGCGAAAACTAGTAGTGAGATTGAAGCTACGACTAGAATGGTGCACCTCATGGAAAAACCACAAAACCCGGGTTGTATGGCTGAGGCGATGCTCCCAGTAGTAAGCCAAATCTGTCAAAACCACCGCTACAACGGTGGTAGCGATAGTATTGGGCAGCTCCCAGGGGCGGACACTTTCTAGGAATTTCAAGCAATAAAAGGTATAGCCGACAAAAAGCGGCTGACTAACTCGGGCACCAACAAAAATGCCCAGGTTGCAGAGCACCTCCTTGCCTTCGTAGAGGCTTATACCCTTAGCCCTGGAAACAATCCATTCTAAAAGAATACAAGTCGCAAAAACGAAAAAGGACGGCCATAACAAAGCCTGAGCATCTTCGAACATAATTTGAGCCACCTACAACTGCCACCGACAAAATTCAGTACGGCAGGGGCATCAAAAAAGTTTCAGAAGTGACGAAGTTTGTGATTATTTTCCTTGATTGGAATTGCCGGCTTCTTTGTTAGCCTTGGCCTGCTCTTTTGCAGCTTTCTCACTGGCTCTTTCTGCCTTTTTAGCAGCCCGACCGGCTCTAAAAGGATGGCCCTTGGAGGTTTGCTCTTGGGCACGATTATTGTCAGCCTGGGCTCTAGCTTCATCGCGAGCAGCGTCAGCAGCAGCATCGGCAAAAGCAGGCAATGTACCAGCGGCAAAGCCACCAACCAATACCAAAGCACATACGTTTAGAAATAGTTTCATCTTGAACTCCTCAGTAGGTAAATAAGTAAGTAAGTAGTAGTTATTGACTAGAAATGCAGTGAATCAAAAATTCAACGGAGATTGAGCATTTATTTTGCCGCTGCCACAGCTTGCTTAGCAGCCTCAGCCTGACGCTTTTCCATCTCTTCAGGGCTGACATCTTCAACATGGGTGGCAAGATGCCAGATATGGCCAAATGGGTCAACAATCGAGCCAGAGCGGTCACCATAGAACTGGTCTTGCACCGGCCGCTGCACGGTGGCACCTTCGGCCAGAGCTAATTTAAAAGTGGCATCAACGTCAGGCAGGTAGAACATTAATCCAACCGGAGTTCCACCCAGTGCATGAGGGCTCTTGCCTTCGCTACATTCGTCAGCCAACATAATCACCGAGTCACCAATCTGAAGCTCAGCGTGGCCAATTTTTCCGCCGGGGGCTAGCATTCTCATGTGCTCTTTGGCGTCAAAAACTTTCTTGTAAAACTCAATAGCCTTTGCTGCGTCGCGCATGGTCAAGTATGGAGTTAGAGAATGGTATCCTTCTGGCTTAAAATTCATATGCCCTCCGCTTTGAGCTCTAAAGGCGGCCGAGTATATAGGATCGCTGGGGAAGTTGCTTTAAATGCGGCAAAAGGAGTGAGGGTAATGGTTACACCATGTTTCACCAATCGTCAGTGGATTTACGCCAAACGCCCCTCCGGCCGCGTCACCGAAGAGCACTACGAACTCAAAGAAGCTGAACTGAATGAGCCCCTGGCCAGCAACGAAGTAATAGTCAAAGCTCAGTACATAAGTGTTGACCCCTACATGCGCATACAGCAGGCTGAACGGCAATCGTTTGACCCTCCGCACCCGTTAGGAATAGTGCAAAGAGGTGGCGCCGTCGGCCAAATTGTGGCCTCGAATAGCAGCTCATTCAAAGAGGGTGATTACGTTCTTTCGTACAGCGGCTGGCAGCTCTACGCCAAGTGCCATGCTAGTGAACTGAGTAAGCTCGACGCTGCGACAGCACCTATCACCACAGCTCTTGGAGTACTGGGCATGCCAGGGCGAACAGCCTGGTTTGGACTGATGGAAGCAGGCAGACCCAAGCCAGGAGAAACAGTGGTTGTCTCTGGCGCTGCTGGAGCCGTTGGCTCACTCGTCGCTCAATTCGCAAAAAGAGCAGGTTGCAAAGT
>JAUPUU010000539.1 GCA_030917395.1 Cyanobacteriota bacterium erpe_2018_sw_21hr_WHONDRS-SW48-000092_B_bin.40 | reverse complement strand
TAGCACTCGGTATCTTTTTCTCAACCACTGGTTATGCCGCTATCGATGGCTTTAGTCCGATTCAGGCAATTAAGCTAAGTTGGCGCATCGCCAGTAGTGCCTTCTGGCAAATAGCTCTCGTGTTCTTCGCTTGGTTGAGCTTGATCTTTATACCCACTGGCCTCACGGTGGCCTGGGACGTCATGCTAGTTTTAGCTCTAGCATTCTTCTACACCACTAGCCGCGCATGCGCTGAAAGCGTTGAGGTGAAGAAGAATGATTAAGCGCATTGCCAATATCATAGTTATGCTCATTGCCTTTGAGCTCTTGCTGCTGCCGATATTTGTTCTCTTTCGCTGTGTTGTCGAAACCCGCTACATTCCCAGTACATCAATGAGACCAGCGCTGCAAGTGAACGACAGAATAATTCTAGAAAAGGTTTCGCGATTCACAGGCAAAATGTCTGAACGAGGAGCAATTGTTGTCTTCTATCCGCCTTCAGACAGCCTGCCGAAGAGCGTAGACAATAACGGCGATGACGGAAGAGACGAAGCAAACAAGAAATGGGATGTTATGCACGTCTTAGGCCGCCTCACAGGCTTACCAATCTTTCCCAATGAGCCCGCATTGATAAAACGCATTATCGGAGTAGCTGGCGATACCATACGAGTTGTTCCAAACGTTGGCGTTTACGTCAACGACAAGCTACTGGTTGAGCCATACATTATTGCGCCGGCCAACTATGAGCTAAAAACCCTTGGCGACATATTTGGGCCAACAGTCGCAGGCATATGGGTGCGACCCTACGGCAAAAGTCAGCAGCCAATCGTGGTACCAAAGGGAATGATATTCGCGCTCTCTGACGATCGCAACAACACTATCGACAGCCATATATTTGGCTTCGTCAGCGAGAAAGCAATCATAGGACGCGCCTGGGTGATGGTTTATCCAATTCAGAAATACATGCACGAGCCATACTGGTCACGGCCGTAGATTAAGCTGACAATAGGCTAAACTAATGAGGCTTATCTGGAGTTTTCAATGGTTTCTTTGGGGCGGTTCATAGCCTTTCGGCGACTAGCACGAGTGATGGCAGTGGCGTGCGCCCTAAACCTAACCAGTGCCAGCTCCATAAACTTTGCAGAGCCGGCCTTGGCGACAGGAGAAGTCATGTCAGAAGTAAAAATGCTCAAGCCAGACGGCAGTATGCAACTGTGGTATTACAACTGCGAAAGGCTGTTTCGCTATCCTATACCAACAAATTTTGACTTTGCTTATATCGACAAGAGCGGCAAAGTAATCATCACTGGCCCATTCAATATGGCCAATGACTTTGATCACGGAGTTGCGGTCGTCAAACTTGGGCAACAAGAACTAAAAGACGGCAAGCTTATTGCTGGGCCAAGAACCACTAGCATGGGCTTCTCTGCAATCGTAGCTAGCGACGGCAAAATAACACCGCTCTACAACCTAGACCTAAAGATACCGTTTTATGATGAGTTGGCAGTGGGCTACTTCAATCGAATGGAACCAGGCACAACCCAATTTAGACCCCATTACGACCTGATCGATAGGTCGGGTACCAAAGTCACAAATTTCCACTGGGAAGATGCCAAAGAATATAGCGAAGGCCTGGTCGCAGTTAAAAGTGGAGAGCCAACTCCCGAAGCGCAAAACGGTCTCTGGGGCTATCGAAACAAAGAAAACAAACAGGTGATTGCAGCCAAATTCCATGAGGCTACCAGATTCAGTGAGGGCCTAGCAGCAGTGAGCCCCAAAGCTGTAAGTCTTTTAAGTATGGATCGATCAAAGAAGAGCGCTCATTTCGAAAGCTATTCATACATTGATCGCACAGGAAGCGTCGTTATACCTGGACCGTTTCAAGAAGTTCGACCATTCAAAAATGGCCTTGCTGCCGTTCTTAAGGATGACAAATGGGGGTTCATCGACAAAAAAGGTGCAGTTGTAGTTCCCTTCGAATACGACTGGGCTGGCGACTACAGTGGCAAACTAGCACCAGTAGAGAAAGACTTATTAGTTGGCTACGTCGACGGCACGGGCAAAGTCAAAATACCATTCAAGTTCAAAGACGCACGCGAATTCGCAGAAGGTCTGGCAGCAGCGACCTTAGACGCTAAAAAATGGGGATACATTTCTGAAGCAGGCGACTTTGTCATTGCACCAGTATTCCAGAGGGCATTTCGCTTTGATGGTGGCAGAGCACTTGTATACATAGACTCAGATCTAGAGCCAATAACAGCGGCAAAAGATCCAGTGCAACTTCAAGCAGCAGCAAGACAGGCAAGAGACGCTGGTCAACCAAACGAAGCAAGAGCTGCCTGCAATGCAATTATTGCAGCAGCACCAAACTCGGAAAGCGCCAAACAGGCTCAATTGCTTTTGACGGTCGGGCTGCCAGATCACGATCTGAAGCCAGAAATTATTGACATGAACAATAAAGCGACATTTCTAATTCAAACGCAGAAGAACAAGGAGGCGGAGGCATTGTTCAAACAGGTGATTGCTGCTGAGCCTAGATTCTTCACCGCTGCTGGTGCTTATTCTTATCTCTTACTCAGTGAGCAACGCTACGATGAAGGCATTGAACTACTGAAGAAAACCTTAGCCAATCACCCATCATACGCACGCGGCTACTGGCGCCTAGGGCAGCTTTACGCCGGCAAAGGCTTGCAAGACCAAGCAGCCACTAGTTTCGCCAAGGCAAAAGAGCTTGACCCTTACGACACTGAATACATGCAATAGAAATTGATGTAGATCTTAATCCCACCAGAAAGACATGACCTTGGTCTTTCTAAACTTGTCTGCAATCTCGCGCATAACAGCGGCATTCCGGTGTTCATCGTCTGATAGTTCGATTTCAGGACAAAAGAGAAAGAACTCAGTACACAACTCACTTAAATCGTCGGGCAACTTTTTAAAGCTAATCTTCATGCCTTCAAAAGTAGCCTCAATAACAGTGACACCATATTTCTTATCCCAGTACTTAAGCTTTTCAATAACATGGTCATTGTCTATACCGTAGTTGATTCCACTGGTGCCTTGAGCCTTCACCATATCGAAACCAGAACTGCCCTTTGGTGTTTTGAAAACTGTTGAAACACGAATCCTGGGAGAAGCAGTAAAACGCTCGGGTTGCTCAATCAACCATTGTCTATCACCAAACTTAGTCACCGTGGAACCAGGCAACAGCCGTAGAGAGAAACCAGCATCCTCTAAAAAGCCACCGGTAAACGACTCGGGTGAGTCCATTATCAGTTTTACCATTTGAGCCGTACTGTCACTTCCAGTATCGATACCGTGCGATGACTGCGCAACAATAGTCTTGGTGCTCTCTAAATCTAGGAAATCCTTTGCATAATCAATAGGATAGAGGGCTTTGTACTGACTCTTCTTCTGATGATCGAGACTAAGAGAATCAATATTCATGCCCACATCTCGCAAATACTTTTCTGCTTCTGCCTTGGTTTCAAACTGTACTCGTCGGTCTGAAATGTCACGTTCATCAGTTATACGATAGCCTAGCTTGGTTAGCTCAGCACGCAAACTCTCCATGCGCGCATCCGGGGCGTAAAGAGAATCACCAACGCCTCTATACTTCAAGGCCAACTGTGACTTTGCTCTGTTCTCTGGACGCAATGTCTGGCCATCATATTTAGTGTGTAATTCAGCAATCGCATCATCCAAAGCCTTATCGCTATCTAAGTAAGTCTCAGGTGTGATGGGTCTATTAGACAAGCCGACCTTAGGCTTGCCGTAGGTATCCTGTAGTTCCTGCTCAATCAAAGGATGAAACGGTTCAGATGCAAGGCGATACTTCTTTTGGCGTTCAAATTTTTCACGACCCAGACGTTCTATTGCCCTAGCTTCTGCACTAGCCTCCAATTGCTCTCGCGAATACTTACAACCTCGATGCAACGCAGAATCAACGAGTTCTTTCAGCTCAGGATACTTAGAGGCAACATCGTTGAAGCTCTTCACATCTTTATCTAACATCAAAATAGGTTGATTGTAATCTTCTTGCAAAAAAGACTTTTCTTCCCACTCCAGGCCACCAGACTTCACTATTCCCATCTCGGGATTGAGTCGTTCTTTTATCAGCAAAAGCACAGCCTCGTCAAAACCAAGCTCTTTTGCAATTTGCTTCTCGTTATCAGTTAGAGCCATATTCTTTGATTTAATCTCAGTGGATGTTTTTTGAGCGACACTAGTTACCGGCATACTCATTTTTGACTTTCCGCCACTTGTTGGCAATTCACGACCTAACACCGGCGTATTAGAAAAGTTGACAAGACAAAGACTCAGACCTAGATAAATTAGGCCTCTTGTTTTGGCTTGTGTTAGTCCTTGTCTATCCATGCGAACTTTTCCCTTCGAACTAGCGCGATTGCACTAAAAGCGATATCAGAAGCAATAATATCATCGTTAGTAAGCAATTATTCCAAGACTACTTTCAGTGCAGACGCCGTGCTTGATTGTGAGAGAGGCGCTGGTAGACGAGCCGGTCGAATAGCCCAAGGTTTCGAGAACAGGCTCAGAAGCAGGAAGCAAGGCAGACCCTTTACTGTATGCGTACAAACCAGACGAGCCAAACTCCTTCAAGATCTCGGGCACAGTCTTGCCTCGAGACCAACTGACAATCTGCTCAGCACGCCAGTGTTGGAAATCCAAATCTTCATCAAGAGTCAAAACGCGACTTGCTATGCATCTATCGTCTACAAAGGTTAGATTCGCAGCCTGCTCAAGGTATCCCAAACGATAAATCCAGTTCTCCTCACCTGGCTTTGAAAAACTCCAGAGACCAACCTGTCCAAGCCTGAGTTCTGGTTTGCCGGCCAATTCTTCAATGTCTCTTTTGCTCTTACCTTTAGCAGCGACACAAAACCTGGCCAGAGCATCCAGTTCTGCTTTGCGAAAATAGGTGCTGAGCTTTGAACGGTATAGTGAGATTGGATAGACACACCCATTTAAACTGCGATACACAGAACCAGGCAAATCATCTTGCTCCAAGCCATGACCGGCCAGTGACTTGAGAATAGGATGATAGAAGAAATCATCAGGGTTCGGTTTGGCAGCCACATAAGGTGCTAAATCTTGAGCGCTCAATGTAGCTTTAGAATCAACCAAAGCCTGGACCTTCTTTGCCTCCAAAGGTTTACTCATCGCATAGAAAAGCTCGACGTACAGGCGAAGGCCACTTCGAACCTCAAAGTTATCTCCATAAAGATACGACTCGGCTGCAAGAAGGCGCTTTAGTTCTCTCTCGGCATCAGCAAATCTGCGCAGAACAATCATTCGTTTTGCGTTGAAATAAACAGCCTCTGATGGGTCATATTTGGCACCGCTCGATTGAGTAACTTCAGGCAATAGCCTGTTGAAACTTAAAGTTCCGGCCTTCGCCAAAAACCTCTCGGCACGATCGTATTCCCCTTTCATGCAGCAAATTTCGACCAAATTCATGTAGTTCGCTTGAAGGCCAGGATCTGGATAGCGGTTTCGGTCTTGAGACATTCGAATACTCGCTGCACTTTGGCTAAACACTTCAGCCCGGTCAAGATCACCCACCGACAGACACAAAGAAGAAAATCTATCTAGACTCTTTGCCACCTCACTACCATTCAATCGCGAATTCTTCGCGCTGCCACCCAATGACAGCCATAACGCCACGGCTGCGAGGAGCAACGTACCGGCAAGGATGAGGATTCTTCGTTTCATTGTCAGCACTATACGCGAGTCACCCTATAGAAGAAAGCGATCCGCAATCACTGAAATTTGATTTCACCATTGCAAGACTCAGCCTTAACGCAAATGCCATATAAAAATGTCAGCTCAGTATGGTTACTGGGACCAGTTTGGTAGCCAATAATCTTA
>JAUPUU010000538.1 GCA_030917395.1 Cyanobacteriota bacterium erpe_2018_sw_21hr_WHONDRS-SW48-000092_B_bin.40 | reverse complement strand
TGTTCTTATTCAGTGCTTTCCTGTTCCAGCAAGTGGCGGAGAATTGAAAATCAGAATCGGTTTTAAGTTGCCTCTTGAGACCGTCGACGGTAAAGACTGTTCTTTGAAGCTACCGCAAATGATGGCCAGTAACTTCGCTCAATTAAAGCGTCATCGTCTCAGTTTCAGCTCGCCTGATTTGCTTTTACAAAATCTACCAGGAATTCTTGTGAGCAAAGGGCCTGATGGATACAGCCTCACTGGCATCGTTAAAGCCAATAGTGTGCGCTTGAGCGATACAAAGTTGAGTATTCGGAGAACTACTCCGTTTACTGAGGTAGCCACTCTTGACTGGTTTTCGCGAAAGCCTAGATACATAGTTGAACGTTTGCGCGAGGTGGTGATACCTGCACCGAAGCGTGTTTTTGTGGTTATCGATCCATCTTCTTCTCTCAAGGGTGATGCCTCCCAGATCAGGCAGGCACTGGCACTTATCCCTGCTCGTTTTAATCCGATAGTTTCGTTTGCTGGAAAGCAGGCTCAGGTTCTCGTAAACGCCGATGCCTTTGAAGGCGGACAAGACAATTGGCCGACTTTGCGAGAAACTCTTGAGACTGCCGCTGAGCGACCTAACAGTGCAGTGGTATGGATTCACGGCCCCCAGCCAATAGCTCCCAAGCTGGTCGACTCAGCAGTTTTAGATCTGGTTCATCATGTGAGTTTGTATGATTTGCAAATTGAACCTGGAGCCAACGCCATATTGCCAACATTGCAAATGGAGGATGTCTCGGGTCTGATTGCTTGTGAATCTGTTGGCTGTGGCTCTATTGCCGATGACTTGAAGTCGCTACTGCTAATCTGGGATGGATCAAAGAGAGCCGGTACAAAGAGACTTGCTGTGGATAGAACGTTATCTACTGAAAAGCCATCTTGCCCTATCGTTTCAGATCGATTGGTTTCGGCGCAGGTGTCTTGCCTCTGGGCCAAGGGCGAGGTAGCGAAGTTAATCGCTGGCGGTCATCAGCCGGAAGCTCAACAGCTTGCCTCTAGCTATCGTCTTGCCACTCTAGTAACTGGTGCTGTGGTCTTAGAGAATGCAGATCAGTACAAATCTAGTGGACTGGCTGTGGGTGCCTATAAAGATGCTCTTGGCCGTGCCGCTAATTGGGTTGGAAGCTTGACCGGCGGTTTAGTTGGCGCCCCAGTTGATCCTCGTTATGGTCAATCAAATGAAGTGGGTCAGCTGGCTGATTATGGCTATGATCGTGCTCGCGATCTCTCCCGCTTGTTGACTGCGCTTTCGCTGCTAATTTCAATAGTGGTGGCAATCGTTTTTGTCAGAGGGCGGAAAGTGAGGACTTGGTCAGTGTATGCCAAGGCTGTCGGTGTCGTTTCCCTTGCGCCTGCAATTGTGCATATGATTGGCACTTTTATGATCAATAGCTGCGGCGGCCTCGGGGGTGGGTTGTAGCTTCTACTGCGAATAAATTTGCCTTAAAATGAGAAATATCCACAACATAGACGCAGCACTTTTTCCATGCCCTTGTTGTGGGTGTCTCGTTCTTTAAATGAGGGGATTTGGGCAAGAGTGGCTCAACTTAGATTCCCTTCGATTTCGAGCGATTGAATAGAGAGAATATTGAAGCGCTTCCAACCATAGTTGGGAAAAATTTGATAAGCACGCAAGGTTTTGACGCCATCGTCATCTATAGAAATCTCTTCAGGAGCGACTCTGCGGTGAGAATCGTTATAAGAGAAAGTGATGTTCTTCTCTTCTTCGATGGCGTACTTAAGCATCAAGAATTTTTTCTCTTCCTCTTCAAAAGTGTTAAAGGATATTAGAGCTTGAATTTTAGTCAGCTTAATTTTGAATTCGTCGGCAACTTCAGGCTGGGTCAGGCGAATATAGCCAAGCATGCCATTAATCTGGCTGATGAATTCTTCAGGATCTGTGCCCTCGTGTTGGCAATGATCCTCGATACCAAATCGTCCACAATAGTGCAATTGCTGGCGAATTTTGCGAATTAGCTTTTTGGGAGGGCCAAGCTTTTTGTTTACTATTATTCCAGTCACTTTTTGCCTGTTAGACGGCAGGCTCGCCTTCAGCTTCTCGGCATTAGCAGAGAAGCCATTCTTGTTGACCGCTTTATAGAGCTCACCTAACAGCAACGCTAACTTTGAGTCACCAGATATGGTGATGTCGTCAACGTATCGGCTGTAGCCAAACAATGTCAGGTTTTGCTGGCAAATTTCTAAGATTGATTCGTCAAGCGGCAAAGCGGCGATGTTAGCGAGGGTGGGGCTAGTGGGAGCACCTTGTGGTAAGAAATTGCCATAGGTAGTCAGTTTTGTCAGGATATCTGCGCTGTGCTCGTCACAGTTGAAATGTTCTTGATAGATCTTGTTAACCAGGGCAACGCCAATCGAACCGAAAAAATCTTTGAGATCGATTGTCAGCACCAGTGGCTTGTTTACGTGCGGTCGAGCGTTCGACACGATAGACCGGCCGCGCACGCAACCATGCACGTGCTCAGGCATACTGAAATTCCATAGTAGTGCTTCAAGAATTGCCCGCTGAATTCTTTTCAGTTCGTCCTTTGGTGAGCATATTGTTCTGAATCCGCCAGCGCGTTTGGGCAGATCGAAAATCATATATTGGGTCGATGCTAAATTTGCAGCTTCATACAAAAACTGGGGCGTTAGCCCCAGTTGGTTGCCGATATCATCAATGTTCAACTTTGAATTTTGATGACTCATAAGTGATTACGGGGATTCTTCTTCTGTTCTTTGTAGTCGACTAGCGACTCGCCAGTCATATTTCATAATCTTATGGCATTGTAGAAACAGCAGCGGCTGCTGTCAAGGATTCATTTGCCCCGGGCTGCACGCATGCTCTTTGCCATATTTTCTAAAGCTGTATGCATTGCTGGTGTGTCATCTAAGCGCAAGCATTCATCGGCAATCTTCTGGGCTTCAGCTTCTCTATTTGCACCAATGTAAGCACCATAAACCAGAAGAATCATGCTAGGAAATGGGTCAAAATCTTTGGCGACTTCGGTGTCAGGACGCGGCTTTTTCATGGCTTCAGCGCGCTTGTGATATTCGG
>JAUPUU010000077.1 GCA_030917395.1 Cyanobacteriota bacterium erpe_2018_sw_21hr_WHONDRS-SW48-000092_B_bin.40 | reverse complement strand
TACTAGAGGCTCGTTCAATATGCTCTCTTTTGAAGAGCTAGTAACTGATCGTGTCAGCGAAATGAAATTGGCCACTTGCTTTAACTTGCCTTTCGGCCAGGCTTGCGACAATGCGGTAGTGCCGCTGGGCCTGCAGGTCTCTTTTGATACAGCAAAAGGGCATCTCACTTATTTAGAGTCGGCTTTGAATTAGAGATTCTATTAGAGGGTGCCCGATGTCGAAAAATTACCTAACTGATGCGATACAAGGCAAACAGATCTGCTTTTAGTTCGTAGGCATCTTTGTAGCGATCTGCTGCTTTCTTAGATAATGACTTTAAGATGATTCGCTCAATTTCGCTGGCTGCTGGTGATGGGGCTAAACCCATTGGTGGCGGCACTTCCTGCACATGCTTTGTCATTAGGGCCACTGGATTATTGGCAGCAAAGACCATTCTTGCCGTGAGTATTTCGTACATGACGCATCCGAGTGAATATATATCGGTGCGGTGGTCGACGACTCCGGCAAGGCATTGCTCTGGGCTCATATAAACCGGTGTGCCCACGGCCTCTCCTGTGATGGTGAGAGCCATTGATGCATCGTTGTGCAATTGTTTGGCAATGCCAAAATCGATAATTTTGACAAAGTCTTGCTGGCTATCTTGCTCAATGAGCATAATGTTTTGGGGTTTAATATCGCGGTGCATGATGCCGAGATCGTGGGCGTGGGCCAAGCCCGCTGCTACTTGTATAAATATTGGGAGGGCCCGGTCTAGCGACATGGCACCACTTTGCTCAATAATCGTGCCAGCACAAGTGCCTTCTATATAGTCCATTACCATAAAGGGGCGACCATCACTGAGTATGCCAAAATGCTTGACTGCTACTGTGTTTGGCGATGTTAGTTTGCTGCTCAGCTCGGCTTCTTTCTTGAAGCGATTGACCATTTCAAGATTGTCTATGAGCGACTGGTGCAAGATTTTGATAGCAACGAATTGATTGTTTTTGTCATCAATTGCTTTATAAACTTTGCCACTATTGCCGGCGCCCACTTCACCTTGAATTTGGTAGCCGTTTACTTTATCGATTTTACTTGGGCTGGTGGTGATGAAGACTAGTTGCGAACCATCTTCAGGGCAATTCAATAGGTTTTTATCAAATTTGCCGTCGCAGATCAGGCATAGCCTGCTGGTATTTTCTGCTGAGTCGAAGTTGTTCATGTTGTAACCTTATTATTGACCAACAAAGCCAAGAGCCTCAGCTCGATCTTTGTCCTTTTTGGCTTGGGCCGATAGTGATAGCTGTTCGTTGGCATAAGAACGATAGAAATAGGCTTCACCGTTGTCTGGGTCAAGCTTGATGGCGTCAGTGCAATCGATAATGGCGCGATGGAATTGGGCCATTTGATTGTGCAGCTCTGCTCTGCGAAGCAGTGCTGAAGCATCAAGTGGGCTTAGCTCAATGTTCTTGTTATAGTCTTTCATCGCCTGCTCATAGAGCTTGAGTTCTTCTTCGGCGTCACCTCTATAGGCATAAGCGGCTTGGCATTGGGGGTCTAAGGCAATGGCCGCGTCGCAGTCGGCTATGGCTTTCTTGTACTTGAAAGAGAGGTTGTAGGCATAGGCCCGAGCGGTGTAGCCGTCTGGATGCTTGGGAGCGGCTTTGATCGCTTGATTGGCCGCCTCGAAGGCTTCGTCTAGATGTCCGCTATTGAGATGGGCGTCGGATGCCAGTACATAGGCATCTAGATTTTTGTCATCTATTTTTGTGATGGCAGCGCAACTGGCCAAGCACTCTTTGTAATTACCAATTGAACTCTCGGTTTGTGCCTTAAGTATGAGAGTGGGTAAATCGTTGCGACCAGCCGCTATTGCTGCAGCTAAGTCTTCTGTCGCTTTCAGCTTTTCGTCTAAATGCAGAAGCAAACGGGCACGCTCAAAATAGAGTGCAGCCGTGGGCTTGAATTCAATATCAGCTGTCAATTTATCAATGGTTTTCTTTACTTCTTCTGGTTCGTCTTTTGACAGGTGGTTGAAGACGTGATGATCGAATGTAAATTCAATCGGTATGGTATCTGGCGCACCTGACGGGAGAGGCGGAAACGGCAGCGCTGCCTTTATCGACGCTATCATGGCGTCATCAAATTGCTTTTTGCCTGAGCTAGTCAGTATTTTCAGATCAGAAATGCTCCCGTCTTTTTGCGCTGTAAATGTCACAGCGCCAGTTTCGCCTGAATCTGTTTTCGGTAACCAGTTGGCTTTGATGCGACGATGTAGGCGGCTCATATACGAAACAAAGCTTACTGCCGAAATCTTCTTAGTATCTTTCGGCCATTCTTTTCGATCCTTTCGTTCTTTTCTATCTTTGCGCTCTTTTTTCTCTTTGTCTTCTTGCGGCTCCTCGGCTTGATTGCACGAGGTTAGAGACACAGCGCTGCTGAGTAGAACTAGAGTGAAAGCTAATCTGAAGATGCAGGTTCGGGTTACCATTTAGCGATTTACTTGATAATCTAAGACGATAGTACAGACTGGGTTAGTTGCTCTTCGAGCATGCTAGTTTCACCAGCTGTAATGTTTAGCAATGCTAGTGGAATAGCTGATCTAATATCGCCAGCGACGATTCCGGCTTGACCGAAATTGGCAGCCACCAGATCGCCGGCTCGACCATGTATGTAGACTCCAGCGCAAGCCGCATCAAATGGGCTCAAGCCCTGTGCCATCAGACCGCCGATGATGCCGGAGAGAACGTCACCAGCACCGGCCGTGGACATGCCAGAGTTGCCAGTCGGGTTGATGTAGACTTCGCCGTCGGGGTGAGCTACCAAGCTGTATGCACCTTTGAAAACGACTATGCAATCAAATTCTTTTGCTGCAGCTAGAGCCGAACCGACTCGGTCTGACAAAAGCTCATCTACAGTTTTGCCTGTCAGGCGGCTCAGTTCTTTGGGGTGAGGAGTCATGACAAAGTTGCGTGCTGATTTTGGCAGTGATTTGATATTTGCAGCAAGAGCATTGAGACCATCGGCATCGATGACACAGGGCTTGTTGATTAAATCGAGCAGGTCGAGAACAAAGCTTACTGTGTCTTGGTTTTGTGAGAGACCAGGGCCGATAACGACGCTTGAAATTTGATCAAGCATTTCAATTACGTCGCGCAAGGCTTCTTTGCTAATTGATTGCTCGACGGTTTCTGCTAGAGGCTTAACTACAATTTCTTCTACTGGAACATGACTGGCAAGCGAGCGCGGTGTTGCTAAATAAGATAGGCCAGCGCCCACCTTCAGGGCACTACTGCTGGCCAAAGCAGCTGCTCCGCCCATACCAAGGCTGCCGCCAATTGTGAGAACGCGGCCGAATGTGCCTTTGTTAGAATTGCTTGGCCGTGAAGGTAAGACCGATTGCACTGCACCGCAGGTGGTGACAAATATTTTGGGACTGCTTTCTACATGGCTTAAGCTTGCTGGCAGGTTGCTAAAATCGGGCAGGCCGATATCAACTAGGTGCATTGCTCCGGCATATTCTGCCCCGGGATGAGTAAGATGCCCAGGCTTCAAAAAGCCAAAGGTTACTGTTTTGTCTGCTCTAACAGCAGCACCCATGATTTGACCAGTATCTGAATTGATGCCAGAAGGCAGGTCAATTGCCAACACTGGTTTTGTACTCGAGTTAATAGCTTCGATTACGTGTTTGGCTACGCCATCCACAGCTCTACTCAAGCCTGTGCCAAACAGAGCATCTACTAAAACTGTTGAGTTAGAGGTAATGGCACCGAGCACTTCTAGCAGTTCATCGGTATCTTCCAGAACAATTAGATCTACTCCTAGTGAAGCCAAAATCTTGCGATTGGCTTCGGCTTCAGGAGAAGCCATCTTCACTTCTATTTCTACTTCTGCTTCTACTTCTGCATCTACTTCTTCTGAAGGCTGTTTATCACTCGGTCTAGGGTTGGTCTTTGCTTGACCATTGCCGTCATCTTTGCGGTTATCTCTATCGCTTACTTTTTCTGTAGGGGCGACCACAAAACAACTGGCGGGTACACCCCAGAGGTTGAGGTAGCGTGCCACTACGAGGCCGTCACCACCGTTGTTGCCACTGCCGCAAAAAATAGCTATGTGCCCAGGGTTTTCATCCCAAAGTGACAGGGCTGCTAGAGCGGCACCGCGACCGGCTACTTCCATTAAAGTCTGGCCCCAGTTGAGGCCGCCTGCTAGGTCCGAGATTGATTCAATCCAGGCTGCTTCCAAATTTCTGATTTGTTTGGTAGTGGGTACTCGTAAATTACTCAGCATCTTTTTCTTCTTTGATTTAACTGTTTTGCTTAGACTTCTTTTTCAACTAAAAAACAACGAGCGTCGTGGCCAGCTGATTTTTCTTCAAGGGGAGGAATCGATGACTCGCAGCTATCGACGCGCAAGGAGCAGCGATTGGCAAAGCGGCATCCCTTAGGAAGATTCACCAGGCTTGGTGGCTGGCCTTCAATTGGTATCAGTCGCTGCGAACCTGGTTTTGGTAGCGAATTCATCAAGCCAATCGTATAAGGATGTTTGGGGTTTTGGAAAAGCTCTTGTACTGTGGCGTATTCGACCACTGAGCCAGCGTACATGACGGCTACGGTGTCGCACATCTCGGCTACTACACCGAGATCGTGAGTAATCAAAACGATGGCGGTGCCCTGATCTTTTTGAATTTCGCGCAGCAGGTCTAAGATTTGTGCTTGTACCGTGACGTCTAGAGCCGTAGTGGGCTCGTCGGCAATCAATAATTCAGGCTCGCAGGCCAGAGCCATGGCGATCATGACCCGTTGGCGCATACCGCCAGAAAACTGGTGGGGATAATCATCAACTCGGTTGCGGGCTTCAGGAATGCGCACTCGATCTAGTACATCAATTGCTTTCTTGCGAGCTTCGGCTTTCGATACTTTTTGGTGCAGTTCAACCGCTTCCATGATTTGAGCGCCGACTGTATAGACAGGGTTTAGCGAAGTCATGGGATCTTGTGGAATCAAGGCAATGCGATTGCCTCGCACTCCGCGCATTTGAGCTTCACTAAAATCAAGGAGGTTCTTTCCGTCTAGTCGAATCTGACCGCCGACAATTTTTCCTGGTGGTGGAATCAAACGCAAAATCGAGAGAGAGGTAATCGATTTACCGCACCCCGATTCGCCAACGATGCCAAGCACCTTGCCCTTGTCAACAGAGAGGGTGACATCGTCTACCGCTCTGGCCATACCAGCCTCTGTGGGGAAGGCTGTTGCTAAATTTTGGATTTCAAGAAGGGCCATGACACCGCTAAGAAAGAGAAAGCTATAGAAACTGTTGTGATTTTAGACTATCTGCACGATCAGTCTGCCTAATCTTGCTATGGAATGCTTAAATAGACATCTAAGTCCAGAGGAAACTATGTCTACTGATTCAACTAACAACACGCGAGATATCTCAGTTTTGCAGTTGCTCACCAAGCTGGTGAAAGAGACCGATAGATTGGTTCGTCTAGCTGATGACATCGATACTCATGCATCGACCCCGCAAGCTAAGGCTGCCTTTAATCTGATTGGCTCAGAAGTCAGCAGCATTCTTTCTATTATGAAATCTTCCCTAGACCCTCTTTATCGTTTATACGATCTCGACCCGGGCATGAAAAATCTCGACCGCAACCGTCGCAACGCCACAATCAAAGAGTTCACCATCGCTAACGATCCTGACGATAGCTACGATGAACAGGCGCTCTGGAACGATATTAAGGCTAAAGAGTAATAAGGCCAAAGAGTAACTAGGCCAAAGAGCCTGCGAAAGAGCAAGAGCGGCAAAGCCAATCTCTAGAGCCTAAAGATTGGTAGAGGCTGAATTCTTGTTGGCCAGGGTCTTAAGTTCTTGCTGCACTTCAGCATTGCCACCTACTCGAGCAACAACTCGCTTCAGTGAGGCAAGCCAGGGCTTGAAATGATGGCTGCGCATCTCTGAATAGGCCTGGTTAAAGCTCCAGTGGTCGTGAATTACGCGAAATACCCCAACCAGTGCCCCAGTGCGGTCAGCGCCATAGCGGCAGTGAACGAAAACTGGCTGATTGGCAGGATCATTAACAATATTCAAGAATTGGGCGACCTTAGAGAGCGATGGCCCCATGAAGCCAAGGGGTATGTGGATGTATTTGATGCCAAGTTTTTTTGCTCGGCTAGCTTCTTCTTCAGCCCCAAGGCCAGCTAAGCGTAAATCGACGATGGTCTTGACTCCACTTTCTGCCAGCTTTTGCATAGCTTGATTGGAAGGCGCTGCTCCGCGCCACAACCCTTCGCTGACAATATCGAAATTAGAGATACTCGGTGCTGCTATTGATGCTGCTAATGCCCGCTCTTTTTCACCGTTTGCGTGACTGACATTTTCGTGTACCAAAATGTGGTTGGCGCCTTTGTCTGGTGACTTCAGGGCCAAATCTAGAAGAAATTGGTTCCGCTCTTCTTCTGAATCAAAGATATTCTGCTGCACTTCACCGTTTAGATTGTTGCCTTGTTCGGCGGCACAAGCGGCTGGTATATAGGCTATCGAGCTTAAGGCTGCGCAAACAAACAGGCCCAGGGTCAAAGCGCGGCGGCTGCTTTTTCTTGAGGCAATGACTAATTCAACACCTTTGCTGGTGCAACTTAACTTGGTATCAAAGGCGGTGTCAGCTTTGCTGCATACCATTTTTGTGTAACCTGAAATTTTCCAATTTCGTTGATATTAACATGGTGCCTTCTTTACAATCAAGTTATAGCGGTCAATTATTGCCATAGCTTTCTTTGCCGTTCGGGCTTGGTTGCTGCCGATACGGTTATACTCTTGGGGTGGAAAGCAAGCTAAATTCGACTAAAGCTGGTAAGAAAGGGCGCAAGATCTTTCTACTTGCTCGTGTTTTGCTGACTGAGTTTCGTGGCTTTCTCATCTGCATTTGCAGTGCTTTCACCCTTTCTGTTGCCCTATTCTACCTTTACTATCCACATAGTTTGTTGCCCAGCGGCGCTGCTATGACATTTTGTCAGGCGGCTTATTACACCCTGCTGATGATCTTTTTTGAAAGTCCATTGCAGTATGTTGAAGATATTCGCCTATCACCATTATTTTTCTTGTTGCCTATTTTGGGCTTGGTGACAATCGCTGAAGGGGTTGTGCACCTCGGCAATCTTCTCTTTCAGCACAAGCGTTATTCTAAGGAGTGGCAGAAAATGATCGCCGAGACAATGGAAGGCCATGTCGTCGTTTGCGGGCTCGGTAATGTCGGCATTAGGGTAGTGCAGCATCTCAAGCGCTTTTCTGAAGACGTTGTGGTGATTGAGTCAAATCCTGATGCCCGCTTCGTCGGCGAGGTGGCTGGCTACGAAGTGCCTGTTTTGATTGGCGATGTTCGCGACACTAAAATTTTGGAACAAGCTTCGGTCGCTAAAGCCAAGGCAATCATTGCAGTAACTGATAATGATTTAGCCAATCTAGAAGCTGCCATGACGGCGCGCGAAATCAATCCCACCATCCGAGTGGTCATTCGTATGTTTGACCAAAAATTGGCCAAGAAAGTAGAGAAGTTCATGGGAATTGAAGGCGCCTATAGCTCATCAGCGCGTTCGGCAAGACTTTTTGCTCAAGCGGCCATATCTGGCAATATTATCGACTCATTCGAATTTGGTGGCACCATTATCAATGCCGTTCAGTTAGTGGTTGAGCCCAACACAATTATTGTCGGGCAGACCATCGATGACCTGCGTAATAACTATGAAGTAACGGTGCTTTGTCACGAGTCGAAGGAGGGTGTGGCCGACTGGAACCCCGCTCCGGGAAAAAACCTGGCTGTTGGTGACAAACTGCTCATAATGACTGATCGCGAAGGTTTGGATAGGCTGGCGCCGGTTTCTCTTAAATTATCCCTGCCGCGGGAATAGTTGTCAGTATGTTGCGCCTTTGCAACTACTCGTTACAACCGTATAAATGTCTACTAGTACTTGCCATTTATGGGTAATCTACCCTTGGTTGATGGCTTCAAAGTCGATACTTAAACGGCGATACTTAAATGTTCGGTGTGATTCCGCCCACGCAAGATGACTATCGTGATGAGAAAACGCTTGAGCGTCTCGTGCGCAAAATAGCTGCCACCTTAACGCGTCCATGGACCATAATGGAAGTTTGTGGTGACCAAACCCAAGTATTGCTTGAGAATAACCTGCTTGAGCTTTTGCCCGCCGAACTAAATATTGCCCACGGGCCTGGCTGCCCAGTGGCATCGGTGCCAGTGCGAATTTTTGATCGAGCTATTGCTATCGCCCAAGAGCCAGACGTCATATTTTGCGCCCCAGCGGAGTTGTTGCGCATACCTGGTTCAACTTGCGATCTGCTCGAAGTAAAAGCCAGCGGCTTTGACGTGCGGGTTGTTTATTCATCGATGGATTGCATTGCCCTAGCACGGGCTAATGCCGATAAGAAAGTGGTGTTCTTCAATGTTGGTTTAGAGACCGCAGCCCAGATGGATGCACTTGCTGTTTGGCAGGCACGCAGACTTGGTATCACTAACTTTCTTTTGCTTTCCTACCATGCCCAGGTTACCCCAGTCTGCGCTGATATTTTTAGTCGCGTCGACAATGTCGTGCAAGGTCTATTGGGGCCGGGACAGGTTTGCAGCCTCACAGGCTTTGATCAATATGAACAATTGAGCAAGCAGTTTCAGATACCAGTGGTGGTGACAGGTTTTGAGCCGGTAGATGTTCTAGAGGGAATTTTGAAATGCCTCACAATGCTTGAGGCTGGCAAATATGGTGTAGAGAATCAGTATCGCCGTGGTGCCAATAAAGCAGGCAACCCAGAAGCACGGGCACTAATTTACGAAGTCTTTGAGTCAGCTGAGCGCGACTGGCGTGGCCTTGGTTCTATTCCTCTTAGCGGCCTTCGTCTCAAGCCTGAGTTTGTCTCTTACGATGCCTTCCGCGCCTTTTCTCCTGAAGCCGAAGCCGTGCAAGAATTTGCTGGTTGTCTCTCTCGAGATATTTGGCGTGGCCTGCGCAAACCAACTGACTGCCCTTCTTTTGGCCGAGGCTGCAAACCTGATAGCCCGCTTGGCGCCACAATGGTTTCTGCCGACGGCACTTGTGCCGCCTACTACAAATATCGCAAACAAGAAGCCAGCTAGACTATTAGTGTTGATACTAAATGCAGTGCACTACATTAATGCTGATGCGGCAAATCGAAAAGCTAACTAAATTCCGGGGCAGGACATACGGAATATCATACTGAGCACACTTAAGACTGAGACAATGATTATAGTGCTCTTTGGTGACAAGCCTTGCACTCGCATTAAGCCGATGTAGCACATATAACCAGTTGCCATTGTCGCGAGCATGGCGCCCAGAGATATCTGTCCCAGGGCAATCCAGGCAAAGACAAAAGTGGCTTTGCTGAAGGCCAGCACGCGAAAAGTTCCTTCTAAATCACCTTTGCCACCAAGGCGCTTGAATGCTAAATCGGTTATTACTGCCCCGACAGTCACTGACAAAAAGGCAATAATCATGCCCCAGAAAAATAGCAGTGGATTCAATTTCGAAACTGCGAACATAATCGAACTAAGAATCGAAGTGAAAACTAAGTAGAGGAGAGGTTCTCCGTAACCACCGGTGAGTGGCAAGCTTTGAAAATAGCCTTGGGGATTGCTGAGAATATCTTTGGTGACATTGAGGTTGTAGGTGGCAATGCCAAGAATGTCATTTTTGCTGAAGCTAAGGCCAACACTAGGAGGTGGCACTTCTTTCAGTTGGTCGGGGGCGGCTCCAAAGAGCTTACTGCGCGATCTCTGCGGTTGTTCGTATTGCTGATTCTGATTTCTGCCAGGGTTGGCGTTGGGCCAGGCTGGCTGCTGATTCTGCTGTAGCTGAGGATCTATTTGCTGATAGGGCTGGCCTGGTTGATTTTGCTGATATTGGCCCGCTTGCTGGTTAACTTGCTGGTTGCCCTGCTGGATAAATTGCTGCTGGCCAGCTTGTGAATTTGGGTGTGTGCTGGGCTGGTAAGCACCCTGGGCAAAGCCTTGCTGTGCCTGCTGTGGGTATTGTTCCTGAAAATTCTGGGCATTCTGGCTCTGCATCGCTGCATCTTGAGCTCCCGGCCAGGCTGGCTCAACGGGCAGGTCAGCATAACTAGCGCCGGTGACGATGGGCAAAGTATTGAAAGGTATGGCGTTTGCCTGACTGCCTCCAGCAGGCAGAGGCTTTTTCTCCGGCTCTTGTGGTGGGCGCTTCTGCTGTGGCTTTTCTTCAGCGAACAAGTCCCATTTTGGCTCAGGAACAGGAATCCAGGGGCTGGATGGGTCAGGCGCTGGGGCGTTGAGAACTGGTGTTTTCGGTATGTATTCGGATGAATTAGGGTCGTCTTGAGGCCGCAGCTTCGGCAGTTCTATGCCAGTCGGACCAATTGGCTCAGCTGGACCGACATACCCGGCACTGACTGGATAGGCAGGAGGTGGCTGGCTGGTGGCTGCTTGATTGGGAAACCAGGGGTTATTTGATGGTGGTGGACCAGCTGGCTGCTGCGGGTGGGATGGATTAATTGGGGCCGATGGTTGGCTGAAATTGACAGGCACATGCCCCGGCTGGGAGCCGGCCGGAGAGCCTAGCTGCGAGGCTAGCTGAGAGTTGGCAGCCTGCTGCTGTTGGGCACTAAAGGGTACATATCCAGGCAATTGCGAGAGAAGATCGTCTTCCCCCTCTTTTTTCTTGTCGCTGTTGTCGCCGGATACCATATTTAGATCTTACCCATTTCTCCGCTAAAGCTAAGGATAGAGGTAGATCTCGATTTCTGTTTCTCCGCCGCTGGATGTTCTTCATTTTGTACAACTTGTTCAGCCGCAAAATGCCACCAGCTGCAATGCGCTTGCCAAGCGGTGCTTTGATGGGTTCTCTTCTGCATATGTTTTAAGGTGCCTGAAATTAATTCTTGACGTCGATTACTTGTTGGCAACTCTTGCGGAAACATTGTCACAGTCTGGGCGTCGAAGGGTTCATGTGGAAATTGCCAGTCATCTTGAATACCGCCGGTGGGGCTAGATGTATTGTGCAATTGGCACTTGTCAGGGATAATAACAGCGAGCTGAAAAGTGGCTCTGAAAGGGCGTCCCTGACTTGCATAACTTATTTCTATGCATGAGGTATAGCAATGGCATCTCCAACTATCTTGCGAGCATCCGACCCAATCGTCGGCACCAATGCGGGTAAGAGTTCTCTGATTTCGGTCAAATTGACAAGTCAGAGCCGAACTACTGTAGAAATGCCTGAGAGAGTTTCAACCTCTGCTGGTTATCGCTCTTTGATGTTGAATGACAGTTTGGCTGGTCGCAACGCCTCGCGCGTTTTTAGAAACGAAGAGCGCGAAGACGGCTGTTCCCGTATGCGCATGGTGAACAGACTGCGTCAGAAAGAAAGATGGCTTATCTGGAAAGAGTTCTTCAAAGATTTCGATCATAACGTTGGTGCCTTTTTCCAAAAGTGCGCACCATCAGCCTGGATGAATCACTAGTACGCTTAGAGATTTGGTGCGTCTGCGTCAGGTTTGTAGCCAAGTTGATTGTCGAAAATGAGCTTGTCTACCCTGAAGGCATCAGGGCTTACCTGCAAGTCGCCCGAGAACGGTGCGCCAAATAAAATTACGAGATACATGTTTAGTGATATCAGTAGTGATACCATGGCCGTCATGGCCATCTGGGCTCTGGCATCGCTGAGGCCAAAGAAATAAGTGAATACAATCGTCACTACGGCGCCAATAATCAAGACAACCCATTCGACTACTGGTATGCCGTGTTGGGCCATATTTGTTCTGGCCCGGCGATAATCCCAAACCTGACAGGCTTCTTGCACAGCTATAGGATAAATTGCTTTTTGATTTTCTGTAACCGGTTCGAAGCTCATCACTTCTTTCATCAGTTCAACAATGGCCTTTCTGGCCGTCTTGCTGATTTTGCCGTTAGCCATAGCTGGCCACTCTTCAGTGAGAATCTCTTTGACATAGTTGTTGCAAACTATTCGAACCGTGCGGCATTTCTCTGGCGGAAAACTTTCTGATAACAGAAAAACATCAGCCAGTGAATTGGCTTCTTGCTCGACAACTTCGCGGGCTGTCTGAAATTTAGTCATGGCATCGACCACAATTAGGCCTAGAAGCACTGCGTACATTGTGCCGACCACCGAGAGAAGATAGCCGCCAACTTCATGGCAGCTTTTCAGCTTTTCTAGGTCAAAGTACTTGCGCACAACCAAAAGGCCGAGCACAGACAGCAGCGAGATACCCACAATTAGAATTGAGCCAATGATATAAGAATCAACTTTCATACGCCTAGTTTCCTAGGAAAGTTGATTTTGTTCAACTACTTTTAGAGCACTTGTTTAGGTGCAAGCCGTTTTAGTTAGAGTCGCCGAGGCGGTCAAAAGAATGCAAAAGTTTGGTGGCCAAATCAAGCGCGCCGTGGGCGATGCTGATCACTTCATCATGAGCCACTGTGATGAGGAAAACGGCCCCGAAAGTAAGCACTATTGCATAGAAAAATACTACAGTCATTTGGGTCTCCGCTCAAAATTATTTGATTTAGCACCTTGGAAGCCACTTAGGGCATTCCCGATTGCTCAGTCAGTATCTTTTCAAGTGGTTAAAGGTGAGGTTAAGAGATTGCTCTCCTGTAACCACTGTAACCATAACTGTGGTTAATCTTCAGCGATTATTCGGTGGCTTCTACTTAGTGTTTGCAGCCGGAGCCATGGCTATGGCCTTGATGATCGTTCTTTTTCGAATCGCCATTGCTAGTCGATGGGCCATGGGAGTGGGCCAGGAAGCTGCCATGGGTGAACTTTCGGTTCAATAAGTGGGTTCCGACTAGTAGTAAATTGCCGGCCGATATTAGAGGAAGTTCAAAATTGGCGGGAAACTGTCCGCGCAGAAGGGCCACTGCGGCCACAAGTGTCAGGCCGAGCACCAATCCGGCCAGGGCGATTGGTTTTTTGTGCTCACGATAACCGGGGATAATTGCAAAAACGGCAAAGCCCACAATGAAAGCTATGAGAACGTTTTCGGTAGTTTCGCTCTGCAGCCATTGCCATTGCATTCCTATAAAAGGAATAGCCGCCACTACGAAAGGCATAGCTAGGCAATGAATAAGACAGAGCACCGAGGCGAAAATACCTAGATTATCTAGGGAGAGAATGGCTTTCTCTGCTGCTTCTTCTGCTTTTATAGAGTCTAACTCGGCCATAAGAAGTTTCCGTCCGCAGTTGCTCTGCGCTTGTGTGATAGTGACTGCTTATCTAGCGCTTTTGACTGCCACTGCATTCATTGCAAAGGCCAAAGATTTCGAGCACATGGCCCTTCACCTGAAAACCATAGTTCGAGCGAATACTGTCTTCAAATTGCTCAATTAAGCATTCATCAAGGTGTAGGCTCTTGCGGCAAGACTCGCATACCAAATGGTGATGATGCTCGCCCGGCCGAACTAGCTCATAGCGCCGCTCTCCATCACCAAGTTGCACAGCCTGTACCAAACCCTGGCCAACCAGTGCTTCAAGCGAGCGATAAACAGTAGTTAGACCTGGGGCCTTTGGGTCTTCTGTGCGCATTAGACCATGAATATCTTGGGCACTGGTCATATCGTGCGCGCGCTCAAGATACTCGAGTACCTTGCGCGCACCCTTGGTCAGCTTTTGGCTGGGGCTAATAGTTAAACCGTGTTTATGCTCTGGCATGATTAAAGGATAGCAGAAACGCCGTAGATCAACTTATTGCCTAGTTTATCTAACAAGCTTTTAGTGGTCTTTGCTTAGCTTTGAATTAGTTCGATGGTGCGGCTACTTTGCGCAGGCCATAACCGACATTAGGAATGGTAGCGATGATTGACTGCGATTGATCTTGGCCATCATCAAGCTTGTTGCGTAAGCCTGTGATAGTTTCGAGCAGCGTATCTGCCGTTGCCTTTGAGCCCGGTTTTGAAATCCGCTGTATTAGAGTATCTGTGCCAAGCTCTTCATCAGGGCGGAGCATGAAATATTCAAGCAAATCGAACTCTTTTGCCAGAAGCTGAACTTTGGCACCACTCTTGGTGACGATGCGTTTGACCAGGTCAATTTCGACTTCGCCGTTGGTAATAACATTTGAAAGCTTATTTGGTGGCCGTCTTAGCAGTGCGCGCAGGCGTGCCGATAGTTCTTTGAGGTTGAAAGGCTTGGTCAAATAGTCGTCTACACCAGCATCAAAACCTTGCTCTTTTTCAGTAATTTCGGTTCTACCGGTGAGCATTATTACGGGTGCTTTGCCTTCAGAGTCTCTATATTTGCGACAAATTTCTGGCCCAGAAAGGCCACCAGGCAAGTGCCAATCAAGAATAATTAAATCGAACTTGCCCTTGCGCAGAACTTCCCATCCCTCGGTGCCATCGTGGACAACCTCAACCGAGTAGCCGTCGGCCGATAGCCAGTCATTGACCATCTCGGTCAAGTCTTTATCATCTTCCACAAAGAGGATCTTAGCCATTTCGCTCCGGCAACCTGGGGTATATATCAAATTCGCTGTCTAAGAATATACGACGCTCTCAATCGTTTCAAGTAAACTTGTCAGGTTACCTACTGAATCGGGCGTTCGATCTGGCATGCGGCTATCTTTGAAAGCCAAAGGATTAATACTTGTAGCAATTCCTCTTTGCTTCGAGTTAGCCTTTGTTGCCGTCCTGGTCGACTTGCAAAAGCAAGCGGAGGCCGAGTCTGCCATCGCCTTGCGCTCGAAGAAAGTAGCTCAGGGAATCGCCGCTCTCACCCACGATCTCTTTGCATTGTGGCAGACCATGTACAACACCACTCGCACCCAATGGCGTGAGACTGGCCGCTTCGATCAAAGCTATAAGCCCGCTGTGGCGAAGCTTCTTGCTGGTTACGATGAGCTGATTGAGCTGACGCCAGACGACCCAGAAATTAACAAGCGTGTGCGAATTTCTCGCGCCACTCTGAGCAATACTGAGCGAGTTCTTGATTCGATGATGAACCGCCTCAATGTCCATGATGGCAGTCAGTTCTTTACCGATGAAGTTCTAGCGATTAAGCACATCCAAACGACCTTCCATGCCCTGGTCGAGCAGAATCATGAGCTAGAGGCCGTCTTTAGAAAACAGAATAGTGAGAAAAATAGTAATCGCCAGACAGAACTAAGGCAGAGAATCTTGACTGTGGCCACTTTTGCTGCCATTGTCAATGTTCTATTGAGTATCGCTGTTGCTGTTTTCTTGCTCAAAGATGTTGTTGGTCGCTTGCGCCTCTTGCAAGACAATGCCGCCCGGTTGGCTACCGGCAACCAGCTGCGCGCCCCGTTGCAAGGAAATGATGAAATCGCTGAGGTTGATAGAGTATTTCGCCGCATGGCTCGGGCTTTAACAGAGTCAAATCACAAAGAGCGAGCTGTGGTTGAAAATGCTCTCGATACAATTTGTGCCATCGATAAAGACTGTCGCTTTAGCACTGCTAACCCAGCCAGTTTCAAACTCTTTGGACTGGAGCCAGAAGATCTTATTGGCTCGCGAGTTGTGGATGCCATTGCTGAAGAAGACAAAGCCAGAATACTCTTGTGGATCACCGAGCTGCGCGAGAAGAAACAGCGCGTCCCGAGCCAATCGGAGCGCGAAAAGGAATTTCGGGTGCGACGCCGCAATGGCAGCATAGTTGATACGCTTTGGAGTGGTCACTGGTCAGAAGAAGAACTATCACTGTTTGTGGTAATTCACGACATGACCGATCGCAAAGAGTTAGAGCGGGCCAAGCAAGAGCTCGTGGCTATGCTCACCCATGACCTGCGCTCGCCGCTCACCACTATCCAGGGCATGATCGAAATGGCTCAGGCTGGAATGCTTGGTCAGCTCAACGAAAGAGGCGTGCGCCTGACTAACTCCGCTGAGCGCAATAGCTCTCGCATGCTTAGCCTTATCAATGACCTGCTCGATATTGAGAAAATAAGATCGGGCACCATGACTTTGAATAAAGAGCGCCTTCCTTTAGCGACTCTGTTTGATGAAGTTAAAGCCAATGTCTCTGACTGGACCGAGGTAAACGGCATCGTAATTGACTGTGTGGAGACTGATTTAAGCGTCTTGGCTGATAGAGAAAAAATTGGTCGAGTAGTATTCAACCTGCTCTCCAACGCCATCAAATTTTCTCCTCCGGGCGGACACATAGAACTTTCTGCCACTGCCAAGGATAAATTTGTAGAAATTACTGTGCAAGATCAAGGGCCCGGCATGCCACCTGATATGGTGTCGTCGATTTTTGAGCGTTTTCAGCAGGGCACTGGAGCTGCCCATAAAGGTAAGGGTGGATCTGGGTTGGGCCTTGCTATCTGCAAAGAAATAGTCAGTTTGCACGGCGGCAAAATTTGGGTAACTACCGAAGAAGGCAAAGGTAGTCAATTTCACTTTACGGTTGAAGCTTAGCTTCTGTTGCTTTTGCTATTGCTTTTACTTTTGCTTTGGCTTTTACTACTACTACTGTTACTTTTGCTTTTCAGCCAGCGACAGCTCATGTCTTAATTCGCGCATACTGGCATCAGCTTCTTTGTAAGCTTGTCCTGGTCGCCCCGCCCTCAGGCGCTCGTAGGCGGCAATAGTCTTTCGGGCGTCAGCAGTATCTACTTTTGTGCCAAGCTGTAAATCGCCGACCCAGCTCGATGCTAAAGCATTGACAAGGTTACCCAGCTGGCCGTCAAATTCTTGAGGCGTAGCTGCTTTCTTCATTGCTTCTGCTCGCGCCATCCAGGTTTCTCCAGAGGGCGGCTTAGTGGCCGCATAGGCCTGTTCTATTGTCATTGGCTTGTTGATGAAGTCGCGCGAATTACCCCACTGGCCATCAATTTTTACCAGCCTGGTTTTAGGATCGTAGTCGACAATATTGACCACATGATGATCAGCTAGAATTTTCTCTGTTGAAAGCGGCCCCGTAAGCGGGTTGTGCCGCATGGTGCTAACGAGCGAGTCGCTGTTTACTCTGACAAAAAGAGTAGCGAAAAGTGGACCTTTTTCGCTTTCGCGCAGGTGCTTGAGTTTTTCAGCGAAGTCTTCTACGGAATTTACACCAGTAGCCAGGTTGTGCTCACTGTCGCGCTCTTGCTCTGCCTGATTGATAATAAACATCTCGGGCTGCCACTTCTTGGTGAGCTGTTCGTTGATGCGCATCATGTTATTCATGTAGCCAGCCATGCCCGGCCCCTTGTCTAGCTCTTGGGGGCGACCGTGTGAATAGTCAACTAGTGACTCACCACTATCATATGGGCCAGTAGCTTGCTTCTGGTAATAGTGAACATCGCCTGGTGGCATCTTACGCAGATTTTCTTGGGTGTAGAAAGCCGAGATGGCAGCGGTCTGAAAAACTTGGCTGGTGTAGGAGCGCACCCATGAGCCGTTTTTGGCGTTGAGGGCGGCATCGCCATGGGCTCTGAGATTGGTCTCTTCCATGGTCACGCTAGTGCCATCTTTAGTTGTAAATCGTCCTTCGCTAGCAACTTGCGAAAGAATGTTTGTCACCGTAGATGGTTCTTTGGCGTAGAGTCTATTTTCAATAGTGGTAATCTGGCAGGTGCTGTATTTGCCCTGATCGTTTGATGTAGGCTCAGCAGCATTGGCCATGGCGCCGTTAACAAGCCTTACTCGCTCTCTTTGTGATAGCGGTACATTTCCTTTTAACTCTAATACATGAGCCAGGTCACGGTAGGTGCGCGCTACTTCTTCGCTGCTGATACCGTCTCGTTTTGCTCGCGCCTCAAAAGTCTGCATGTCGCGCTTTAGTTTTTCGCTTTCATTCGGCAGCACTACTTTTTCAGTGATCAAGCGCTCTAGGCCAGCTTTTTCTTCGGCCAGGCTCTTGGGAGCGGGTGGCTCGGGTTTGTCACTGCTAATTA
>JAUPUU010000537.1 GCA_030917395.1 Cyanobacteriota bacterium erpe_2018_sw_21hr_WHONDRS-SW48-000092_B_bin.40 | reverse complement strand
CGTCTCCGGCAGTAACTGACACTTGTTTAAATGAAATAAGTGAAGTGTAATTGTAGAAATAGACAACAACGCGGGGAACTTCACCCGGAGCTAAATCTACTCAAGTCTTAGCAATCAAAAGCGCTTCAATTTTACAGTCGTTTTGGTTTGCCTTCGGATTCTTATAAGTCGCAACTTCAATACCGTCTTCTGCCACTCGCGCATTCAAGCGAATAGTTGGAGCAAGAATTTTTGCCTTTTCTAGAGCATCCACAGCCTCGCCGTCACTAGGTAGGGCAAGCGCCGGTAGGCCCAAAAGTAGAGAGGAGATCGCCAGACCGGAAACTAAAATTACCTTCTTCTCGCCCACGCTCAGGATCCCCCACATTCCAACAGGATTTACCCATTATAGATGAAGGTTCTAACTATTGGTGGGTGGGCGCTAAGGCTGGGCCAATTATTCGAGGTTAAAACCCAAACTGCGACCTAATTTAAACCAAAACGTATCTTTTATACGATCAACTCGGGCCTGAGTCTTAAACAATAAATCTCGGCTCTGCTCGTGGGTAGCCTGCTCAGTTTCTAAAGCCTCTTGCAACTGACTGACCTGTGTTTTCAGTTCGCCAACCAAAAGCGCCTTATTAAAAAGTTCGGGCATATACTTAAGTTGATCGGCATTGGCGGCCAATTCAAGATCGCGGGTGCGAATATCAAATTCACGGTCTTTAACCTGGCGACGAAGCTGTACTAACTCTTTGCGCTGAATATCTATCATCTGCTGCAAGCGAGAGTCGGCTTCGTAGTCGTCTTCTTCTATTATGCTTCTTAGCATTAGCGGTGCTGATTTGAAAATCTCGGCACCGTCGACAAATGCATCAACCTTAGCTGGCGAAAAATCAAAAATATCAATATCAGCTGAAGCTTCAAGCGCACTAACTGACTCGGCTTCTTGATTTAGTGGAAATTCAATAAGATTTGAAGGCTCACCATCAGAAACTTTTTCAATTTCATCGCCGAAAATTTTGTTCAGTAGTTTCTCAAGGTGTTGAACATCTGTACTGATCTTGAGAGAGTCGCTAGGCAGCACGTCTGCTTCAGAGGGAGACTTCGAAGTGGAGAAGCTTTGCATTTATAACCTACTTAACTTGACAACCGCATATGGTGACCATTGCGCTTAAATGTTATCTCAGCTTCCCAAAATTGTACACAGTTAATCTTGCGAATTAACGTAACCATTTTTATGGCGAAGAGATATGCAAACGTAGCTAAACGCAACCCTGCTCGATATCTCAGCTGTAGTTCTATCTTTTACTTGGCAAGAGTGCCACTAAGAACAGTGACTGCTTTCTTCGGTTGGAAGTATTTATTCATGGCAGCGTCCACTTTCTCTTTAGTCAATCCAATGTAGTGACTGGATATATTGTCAAGTTCAGTGGTGCCAAGACCTAGAAATTCAAATTCAGTCAAGACCCGGGCTATTCCAAGAGAAGAGGACAAACCGACCTTGAATGAACCAAGGGCACGGCCACTTTCTTTGGCCAGGTCATCCTTACTTATGCCTTTGGTCATATAGTCTGTCAAAGTCTCATCGACCAGCTGCAATGCCCGTTCAACATTCTTAGGATTGGCCGAAAGAGAAACAGACCAAGGAGCGCCACCGAAAGCAGTATCAGCAAAAGTGGAATAAATTCCATAGGTCAGCCCGGCTTTATCACGGACAACCTGACCAAGCCTTGAAGTTATTGTGTCTTGGCCAAGGGCAGCATTGGCGATGCGAGCAGCATAGAAGTCATCGGCCGAACGCTTAACTGTACATGGATGAGCCATAACAATATCGACGCTGGCTTTTTCTGGCAGCTCAATTTCAATTCTTTGAGCTTTTGCTGGCAATGGGCAATCAGGCAGGATAATGGCAGAGGGCTCCTCACCCTTCCAATCGCTAAATTGCTTCTCGACTAACTTAAGGGCTTGATCGATATCAATGTCGCCCACCAAAGTCAAAATAGTAGCCTTAGGACTAAAGAGCTTTTTGTGAGTAGAATGAAGACTTGCTGTCTGAACCGCTTCCAGTTCTTTTAGTTGCTCATCAAAATCTTTGTCGTAGAAAAGATGTTCTTTGCTATAAAGCGCTTGTCTAAGCTTGTTCCAGGCCATCGAACGAGTGTTCATCTTCGATTCTACAACTCGGGCACGCCATTCGATTTTGGTTTTATCTAGCTCTTCTTGATCAAGCAAAGGATTGCGAATTACGTCACTCAATAACTCAAGATAGTGAGGTAAATCTGCCACCACTAGATGGGTGCCCAGGCCGACTCGATAGTTGTCGACGAAGAACTCTAGAGCACCGGGAATACCCATCTCTTCGAGATTCTCAGCGATCTTCAATTTATCGTACGACTGTGACCCACGGGGCAGGAGATCACCGATAATCTCAGAAAGCGAGCCTGGTTCTTCCTGGCTGAAATAGCGGCCAGCTTTGATATTGACGGCCAAGCCAACCGATTCAGTGCCAGGATTGCGCATCAGTATTACCGTCATGCCGTTAGAGAGCACGACTTTCTTCACCTGCTCACTGTAGTTGCTGGCAGGCTGCGGCTTGAACTGAACAGTAACAGGCGTCGATTTAATATCGAGAAACTCTTGAACTTCAGCAGCAGTGTAAAGAGCTGTCGATTTTTGCGCACCACCAGCGGCTTCAGTCAAATCAACTTCACTATCTAAATCTGACTCTGGCTCTAGATCTTCTTCATCTTCACGAGGGATGAAATAGCCAATTGTGCGGTTGCTTCTAACAAAGTATGTCTTGGCAGTGCGCATGATATCTTCTTTTGTCACTGCATCAAAACGATCATCATAGTTCATTAGCCAGTGCCAGTCGGCCTTAGACTCGGCCTCGCCGAGCATAAAGGCCAAGCTAGAAGGATCGGCCTTAGCCAAGATAGTTCCCTTCAAATTAGAGCTCTTGATTCTGCTCAAATCAATATCACTAACCGGTTCACGAGCCAGCTTCTCCAGCTCGTCAAGCAGCTCAAGCTCGACTTTTACAGGGTCGACACCAGGATTAACCGTGGCACCGACAATCATCAAGCCAGGGTCTTTTAAGTCATCGTGGCGAGCAAAAACTTCAGCAGCCATAGAAGTATCGATCAAGCGCTTATAGAGTCTTGAGCTACGTTCAAACGAGCTGCCTAACAAATGGCGAATTGCCGCCAGCGGATAATTATCATCATGGGTAGCTTCTGGAACATGGAAACCAATCCACACACGAGGCATGTCTCCAGATCTAGTCACTTCAAAGCGACGCTCGCCTTCTTGGGGAGGCTCAGTAGTATAAACTTCGGGAATGGCATGAGGAGCAGTGGGGATACTGCCAAAATGCTTATTGATTAGTTCAAGAGCATGGTCTGTGCTGAAATCGCCCAGGGCGATAACCGTGGCATTGTTTGGCCAATAGAAAGTGTTATAGAAATCTCGCAAGCGCGACATAGGTACGCTTTCAACATCTGAGCGCCAACCAATGGTGGGATGGTGATAGGGATGCTCGCGGAAGGCAATGGCATAGAGCTCTTTTTCTAAGGCTTCCTCTGGATGATTCTCGCCGCGCTCTAGTTCATTTCTAACCACAGACATCTCTGAATCGTGATCTTCTTGTCTTAGCCTTAAATTCCGCATGCGGTCGGCTTCAAGCTCAACACACATTTCTAGGAAATCATTAGGCACCACTTCATAGTAACTGGTGCGATCGAACCATGTGGTGGCATTCCAGTATGCCCCAATTTGGGTAAGCAAGTCGTCAATGCCATTGCCTTTTTCGGCATTGTGACTTTCTGTTCCTTTAAACAGCATGTGCTCTAAAAAGTGTGTTGAGCCTGTGTTGCCAACAGCCTCGTTGCGCGACCCTACTCGATAGACGACTAATAGAGTAGCTACTGGTGCGCTGTGATTTTCAGCAATTAAAACTCTCAGACCGTTATCAAGCTTGAATTCACTCACTCCCTTGACTTCAGACACCTTCTGCGGTGTGGATGGTGAGCCTTCTGCTTTCTTGACGGTGTTTACCATTAACTCGGGTCCTTATATGTAACTCGATAAAGATACCGCGAAATGCACACAAAGGCTGGTAACTAGATAAAATTGTAAGATGGTATCCATGAAGAAAAGCACTTTGCCCGATAGAGAAAAGCAAATCGCCCTAATAGTG
>JAUPUU010000536.1 GCA_030917395.1 Cyanobacteriota bacterium erpe_2018_sw_21hr_WHONDRS-SW48-000092_B_bin.40 | reverse complement strand
TCTTCATAGTAGGATTTAACGGAGGCGCTAGACTTAATTAAGGCAGCATCGAATTCTTCGATTCTTTTGTTTACCGCAAGAGTGTCGCAGCCTGTCAGGAGAATCGATGTTGCTGCTAAGGAGGGATGGCAACGATTCACGTAAAAATGGGCCATTTCACTCTTGGAAAGCAAGCAAAGCACTTATCTAGACAGCATTAGCAAACTTTTTGTTCTTTAGGCCAAAATTGTAGGTCGGTAATGGTTGACCTCTGTCCATGTTTAATCGATAGTCACCAAAGCGATTGATGTGCTGGCGAATATAAGGACTGATCTGGCCAATTGTGACCTCGTCGAAGGTATGACCTTCCTTTTCGAGTTGGCTTAACAGGCGGGTTAGAGTGCAAACATTGTGCATGATTACACAGTTTGCCACCAAGTGATTGTATTTGATGAGCTTTCGCTGTTCGTCGCGATCATTTTCCTGGATGACACCATCGGCACCAAAGCGAATCCATTTTATAAAGTCATTGAATTGCTCGCTCTTATTTGTCGCTGCATTAATCGTTGATCTTAAGCCTGGGTCGGATATGTACTTCAGGAGGAAGATGGTTCTAGTGACTCTGCCAAGTTCGGCAAAGGCTGAATAAAGCTTGTTCTTGCGACTGTAAGTACCAAGCCTTCTGAGAATTGTTGACGCGCTAACACGTCCGGCCTTGATTGAAAGCACTATTCTGAGTAGGTCTGGAAGGTGGCTCTCAATCAAATCCCAATCGACGGTATCAGTAAAGAGAGCATCAATATGTTCGTATACGGTGTCCTTGCTTGGTCTGAACATTTTAAGGTCTTTCCAGTTGCGAATTCTGGGCATCAGATCAATACCAAGCAAATGTGCCAGACCGAATACAGGAGTGCTTTGGCCTTGAGTATCGGCGTGCAGCGTATCGGGTTGGATATCAGATTCATTTTTCAATAAGCCATCTAGAATATACACTGCCTCCCACACACCGCAGGGGATAAAGTGGCTGAACAAGGCAATGTAGGTGTCTGAAACATGGTAATAGCCTAAGCCGCCGTAGCCACCATAGCGAATATGATATTCAGAGAGAAGATTCTGTTCATAGAGATCCCACTTGGTGCCATCAGCAGAGGCGCTTTTCCCAGAGCCCCATATCTTTGGTAGCGCGAACTTATTGTACTTGTTGATAATTTCAGTGATTATTTTGTCAAGCGATTCCTCTGTCACATGCCGATGATTAAGCCAAGCTATTTGCCGCCGGTCAATCAACTTGAGCGACCGGGCGGTTTGAGATGGACCAAGGCCACAACCATAGGCGAAAATAGTGGTGACATATCGAGGTTTCGGATTTTCTATTTTTGCGTCGTGACCAGAGAGTGGTCCTAGAAATCGAGTCCAATTCAGCCAATGCTCGCTGTCTACCAGTACATCAAGAATACTTATCTGTTCTAATTTCTCATCAATAAACTTCTCTAGTTTGGCCAGATGTGGCGAGTCCTTTTTCTTCTCTGTCTTCGTCAAAATCGGTTCGCCGTTCTCAATACGAAAAGACGAGTTTGTCGGAAACTCAGCATCTACCGCCTCAGCCGCAACTGTTAGAGTGCTCTTGAGATTGGCAACAAACTGCACACTATCATGTGCAAGACCTGCTTGAGTACAGTATTGACCTATTGTTTTTTCGTATTCGCTCCACGAAATAAGTTGATCAGTGTAGTCTGAATATTGATAGCTACCAGGAATGCAAAGATCGCCGCTCTTTAACTCGCGCATTATTTGCGTGAAGACACAAACTTCAAAGTGGCGCCGATCAACAGTTCCATCATTCTTTTGTTTCTGTCTTTCAGATAGCACCCTCCACCACTTATCCGAAACCCACGACAAATCTAGTCCTTCTGAAGTTACTCGATCGGCTTTACTGTTGCGATGAGAAAGGATAAATTGAATGGCTGTCTCTGTAGATTTATCTGTTGACGTTGATACCAGTTCAATATTGTCTAGCAATCTGAAAAGCACTGTCCTGTGCGCTTTGTGAAAGCGCCATAAGAAAGGAGCATAGTTGTCTCCAGCAAAAGCCTCATGTGCTTCGCAACGTTCGATTGCTTGATCCGTATCATTGCCAGCAGCATTTTCTATTGCTTCCAATCGTTGCCTGGTCCGAGAACCGTCAGTATCGCGCAGCACCACAAGGATATCGTGGAGCTTCCCAATTAGAGCGTCAGTTTCAGCCTGGTGCTTTGCTCTATGCTCAGCCAGAGCCTCCTTGGCTCTGCTATGAATCTTCTGGAGCCGCCTAATTAGTACTTCTCCAAGATCGTCGAGACGTCCGGCTACCTGCATCCTCAAAAAAGCGGAAGCCAGTGTATAGCGCTTAGTTGGCTCAAGTTCTTGCATCCGTGCGGTATCTAAGCTCTTGGCCTCTGCTGAAAAATGGCGAAGCTTCACGTCCGGCATTCGGCCCAGGGCCTTTAGATCCAGATACCACGTTCTTAGCCATTCAAGCTGAGTGACCAGTTTGCGAATGTTTTTTACTGTTGGCTTGCCAGGCTCATTTTTAAGAGTATCCCAATCTGATTTAGTTTTACCGGTGTGTACTTTCAGAAGCGCATCGATCAGCTCACGGCCCCTGCTGCCAAGTTCTGTTGTTACTTGTCCATAGATTTGTTTGTTGACTTGAGTCTTTGCATACTGGGCTGTTCTATGAATGGTGCTAAATGCTGGCAGTTCAAATCGTAGCCTGAGAAGCTCCTCGATTCCTACGTTAATTATGTCTGCCAGGTCTTCTTTTGTGAGTGATGCTTCTCTTGTTGCATCGAGCAATGCAGTCTTGGCCTCGTCGTCAAAGGCTTTGACTTGAAGAAATTCGCGGATTGCCGAGACGTGCCGACGGCGTGTGCCTGAGTCATCATAGTCTGTCAAGCTGGGCGTTTTCCTCAGCTCGAGTACTTTGGCTAGGTGTGCCACCAATCGTTCTGGAACATCCGAAATCAGGACGAAATAGCCAAGACGTTGAAAGGTCTTCAGCAAAACCAGGAATGACAATCGCCCAGTTGTGCCGTTAGCTGACCTCAGTGACAGAGCCAGCTCTGCTGGACTAGGAGAATAGTAGCGGTCAAGCTCTTTCTGCGTGATAGAGCTTTTAAATCGTGGATAGGCCGTTTCGTGAATACTGGGCACGAATTATTTTTCCGGGTATAACTTCTTTCGTAGGCGAACAAAAACTATACTTTATGAACACCCAATTTTCGCCGCCAAGAATGCCCAAATACGGGGCTTCAAAATGCATCTTTTCTAAGGGGTTTTTGCACAGCATCCAAAGGATATCGAATGTGCGTATTGGTATATATGCCCGCGTGTCTACCCAAGATCAGCAAACGTTGCCACTACAAATGGAGGCGATGCGCAAATACGCGGCAAGCCGCTCCTGGACTGTCATTTGTGAAGTGCAGGACATTCGCTCGGGAGTAGCTGAGAGGAAGAATCGAGAGCTCTTGCTAAAAGCAGCGCGACAACGAGAGATCGATGCAATCCTTGTCTGGCGTTTAGACAGATGGGGCCGGTCTTTAGCAGATCTGATCATGACACTGAAGGAGCTTTCTGAGATTGGCGTTGGATTTGTATCCATTACTGAAGCTATCGATCTGACCACACCGACTGGCCGGGCGCTTGCCGGAATGCTCTCAGTTTTTGCCGATTTTGAACGCGAGATTCTAAGGCAGCGTGTTAAGGCTGGTATTGCCCAAGCCCGTAAGAACGGTGGCAAACATGGCAGACCGCGCACGGCAGCGCAGCATACTTATAAAGTAAAAAAGCTTGCTGAGCAGGGATTATCGAAGGCCGAGATCGCCAGGCGTTTGGATATTAGCCGGGCCTCGGTAATGCGAATTCTTTCCCAGCAATAGGAACAACTTTCGGTAACGTGGAGCACTGAAAACGATGAAGCACAGTTTTGCATTTGTTTTGACAATGTTTTTGTTGGCTTTCCCAGTCTCCGCGACGCCTGCTGCTGAAGACTTGTGTAGTATTTCCACTAAACATCTTGTGCTTAAGCCAGGAGAAAGAATTGCCGGTTTCACCTTGAAACTAAAAGCCGCAAGTATCAAGTCGCTTCCTCGAATTCCTTCAATGTGGAAGATTCTTATTTACAACTTTGAGTTTAAAGATGCACCTTGGTCAACCACGGTCGACGCACAAGCAGATGTAGGAGTGGCGTACCTCGAGCCCAGTTTCTTCAATAAAGATTTTGTCTGTATCCGTATGGGAGCGTTTGATGTACCTTTCGATGCGCAGTTGAAGATTGTTGCTTCTGGGTCCACTGCAAAACCTAGAGTGATTACCATTCCTGTGAGCGGACTCTCTATTAGGCCGATGGAAAGAGAACGGTTATGGAAAGAATGAGGTTCTCTTCTTTCTCACATTTTTGCGGTGTCAACTGGAACTGACGCCGCGCATCCTTACAACACGCAGCCACTGAAGCTTTTGCCACCTTTCCAAGTGAGAAATGGCCCATTTTTACGTGAATCGTTGCCAACCCTCGGAAACGCAAACAGGTCCACGGATTTGATATATCAAACATATACATGATTTAGATTTTTATTATACT
>JAUPUU010000535.1 GCA_030917395.1 Cyanobacteriota bacterium erpe_2018_sw_21hr_WHONDRS-SW48-000092_B_bin.40 | reverse complement strand
CCTGCGTCTTGCAGACGTTTGAAGCCGCCAATTAAGTCACGTTTCCAGCGGTCAGCAAAGTCACGTTGAATGGCGGTAAACCAATCTAAGTAGAATTTTGCTAGATGATGATTTTCAGGATTGGGGCTAGCGCCAAAACTTGCATACTTTGCTTCGTCGGCCTTAGCCGCTTTGATACGCAGGCCGAGAAACTTTTCGAAGCCTTGTTTTAAGTGCTCATCGGCTAATTGCTCGCAGAGCACAGGGGTGAGACCGATGGTCAGTTTTGCTTTGATACCTTCTTGCAAGAGGTCGTCGATAGCGTTCAAGAGAGGAATGTAGGTCTCTGCCATACATTCATAAACGCTTTCTTCACCGAAGGGCCACATACCTGCCTTGCGGTAGAAGGGAAGGTGACTGTGCAACATGAAAACAAAGGAGCCGATGCTCAACGTCCTGACCTCTTACTTATTGCTGTGTTCCAAAATCTGCATACGAAAGTGCGTCGCTCCAGAGTCGGTCTTGAAACCCATCAAGTGAATGGATTTTGTGATACCCAGGAGCGTCAGTTCTCTATGAACTTGCCAACGAACTTGCAAAGAACAGTCAGGAATATAACAAGAAGAAGGCTAGCCGGTCAGCAGCTCAGGCCCAAACCGTAACTATTCTTTAGTAGCGGTTTGGGTTATGCTGAGAGAACAATTGTTGCGGTAAATTACGAGCAGATGTCAGAAGAACCAGAAAACATCAACTTCTCCCAGCCTTCGGCAGAGGCTGCGGGCGATTCTAAACCAAAGCGTGGTCGTCCCCCCGTTGCTAAACCAGCGGGCTCGACTGCTAGTCAAGCGGCTGATAAGCCGGCCGAAAACAAAGTGGTCAAGTTGCTTGATAAAAACCCTGTTGGCATGACTTTGCCAGAAATGGCCGGAGGGCCAAGGCAGCTCAAGCGTATTCGTACTTTGCGACCACAGTTGGCCGAGGCCATTCGCGCTGGTTTGATTATGCCTGTTTCACAAAGAGCTGGTCATACGGTTTATCGCTTAGTCCGACACATTGCTAATCGCTAATCGTTTACGGTTAGTTGTTGCAGCTTGCTCAACAGAGCTTGACTTTCTCCGCGCACATGAATGGTTTTCAACCTAGCTGTGGAGCCAGCCTGTAGGCTCACTGTCGACTTGGGTACATGCATAAGCTCGGCAATTAGTTCCACCAGGGCGGCGTTGGCCTGACCTTCTATGGCACGAGCCGTGAGCTTGATTTTGAGGCGCGGGCCGTCTCCCGCTTCTCTTTCACCGAGAAGGGCACTAACTTTTGCCCCAGGCTGGACGTAAAGTCTTAGAACCAGGCCATCTTCAACAACGTGTGCAAATCCCGTATTAGTCATATTGCTTTTAGGCATACTGCTACAATATCCAATCACATATTTAGATCGCAAGGGGGGCATATGGCTGCTAAGACTGTTAAGGTCGGTACTCACCAGGTTTCAGCCGGTGGGAAGTTTCTGATCATAGCCGGGCCATGTGTAATTGAGTCGTGGGAAACGATTTTCACCACTGCCAGTCACCTTAAAGCGCTTTCAGCTAAGCATGATTTTAATCTAGTCTTCAAAGCTTCTTTTGATAAGGCTAATCGCACTGCTGTTCATGGATTTCGTGGACCAGGCTTAGAGAAGGGCTTGGCCATGTTAGCTGATATCAAAAGTAAGCTTGACCTTCCAGTGCTCTCTGATATTCACGAAGTGGAACAATGTCAGGCCGCTGGCGAAGTTTTAGATGTTTTGCAGATACCAGCTTTTCTTTGCCGTCAGACCGATTTGTTGGTTGCCGCTGCTCAAACTGGTAAGTGTGTCAATATCAAGAAAGGCCAGTTCCTCTCTCCTTCTGAGATGAAGAACGCTGTTAAAAAAGTAGTTGATTCTGGCAATGAAAATGTTATGCTCACAGAGCGTGGCACCACATTCGGTTACAACAATTTGATTGTTGATTTCCGCGGCATTCCTATTATGAAAGAGACTGGTTATCCCGTTATCTTTGATGCCACTCATTCCGTTCAGCTCCCTGGTGGCGCTGGTGATGCCTCTAGTGGGCAGCGGCAATATATCCCGACTTTAGCTCGGGCTGCAGTAGTGGCTGGTGTTGATGGCATGTTCATGGAAGTGCATCCGAATCCCGATGAAGCCAAAAGTGATGCTGCCAACCAAGTGCCATTGGGTCAAGTTGAAGAGTTGTTAGTGCAAGTAATGAAGCTCTACAACACGGTTAGGGAATTGCCAGATATCAGTCTGCCTGCTCCTGGGCAGTGCAAGCAATTTGTTACCGTTTAACTGCTAAGGCTGTGAAAATAATTTTGAATTTGAAACTGATTCGAGTGATAGCTGCTCTTGCTGCACTCAATTGTTCACTCGGCACCAGCCTGTCACTAGCATCGATTGCCTCATTAGTTTCGCTTCAACCAGCTTATGCTGAGGCTGCCGCTGACGCCACTGCCTCTACGATTGATCTAAGTGATTTGCTTTCTAAAAGCCTCACTGCCTACGGGGGCGATGACAATGTCGCTCAAATTGCAGCTGGCTTCAATGTTTTCGGCAAAGAGTACGACAATGTTTCGCAGGGTTTACCTGGCGGTTTAGATCTCGCCCAGGTTGAGAGTCGGCCCAGTGACTCTTCTTTTCGTCTGATGCGTAAAGGTGTGCGCTGGCGTCTTGATCATGAGCGGGGCGATACACTCAATAATGGTGTTACTTCTGCTACTTTGACCGAAGGCTTTAACGGTGAAATACCATGGGTGCAAGCTGGTGCTCGCAGTTCTGCTAAAGCCGAAGATTTGCAAATCGACTCGGCCAAATTGCTCAACTTAGAGACCACCTTGCCCGCTACTTTTGTTATGGAAGGCCTGCGCTTGGTCCAGACCGCCGCTAAAGTGCAGGTTGAAGAGAACGGCAGCAGTCGCAGCGTCGATCAAGTAGTTCTATTGGGAAGCTCTAATTTGCGCGGTACACCAGTTTGGCTGGTGCAATTTAATAGCCCCAATGGCTCTGATAGTTTTACTGTTGCCATTGAGCAAAATAACTACATGGTAGTTGCAGTGACCTTTACCCTGGGCGATGGTGCCAAGAAGAAGGCCTTATCACTAGAGTACAGTCAGTATCAGCCTTCTGCTGGCAGCCTTTATCCGCATCGCGTCATTCGCCGAGTTGACGATAAAGTTGAGTTGGTGCGAATTACTTCAGACTTAAGTGCTAACGCTAAGATCAAAGATAGCGAATTTGATAGGCCTGGTGGCACTTTTCACTTGAGTCGCACAATCACTGTACCCTTCGATTATGGTCAGCGTGAAATTTTGGTGAAAGGTCGCCTCAACAATGGCGAGGAGCTAGACTTTCTTTTTGATACTGGTGCCAGCGATACTATCATCGACCGCCGCGTCGCCGCTGAAAATTATTTACTCAAAGAAGGCCTGGCTGGAATGCAGGCTCTGTCTGGTTCTGTTATGACCAATACCAGTACGATTGGTCGATTGGAATTGGGTAACCTCATTGTCAACGATATCGAAGCGCGCATTCTTGATTTGTCTTCGCAGTCGCGGCACTTGGGCCGTCGCCTAGGCGGAATAATTGGTACTAATGTCATTTCTAAGTTTGTTGTTGGTGTCGACTATGGCAAAACCAGCCTCTCGTTCTATGACGCTGATAGCTTTTCGCCTACTAGTGATTGTGCTGCTGTGACCTTCTCTCGCCGCAGTGCCCCAGTGGTGAAAGTAAAGCTGAATGGCCGTGAAGATGTGATGATGCTGGTCGACACTGGGGCTGCATTTAACAACCTTCCTGCTGCTGTGGCCGCTCGATATAGCAGCGGTGACAATAAGCATGTTACCGAAGGCACCGGCCTTGATGGGCGACCAGTCAAGCTTGGTCGTGTCATGGTTGATAATGTTGTACTGGCTGGTAAGACTGTCAAGCGTGTTGACTTTACCTATACTTTGTCACTGCCAGCTAGCTCTGCTAAGGGTGAGTCTAAGAGCGATTCTGGCTTCTTCCAGACTTCAAACTTAGGAATACTTGGAAATCCATTTTTGGAGAATTTCTTCGTCTACTTTGACTATAAATTCCAACGAATGCTGATTCGGCCATCGGCCGTGGTAAAAACCCGTTCTCTTATCGACCAGGCCATTGCTGCTGGTGACGACCAGCTGGTACAAAAACGTGACTTTAGATTGGCTGAGTTGAACTACAACAAGGCCTTGCTCTCTGCCACCTCCAGTGGTGACAAAAAGAATGAAGCGCGATTGCTTGGACGCTTTGGCAATTTGCGCCGCATGATGGCAAAAGACTTGGGTCGCCCGGAGCACTCCAAGGCCAGTTACGACTACTTTGTCAGGGCTCAGGACCTGGCTAAGAAAGTTGGCTCAACCGAAATTGAAGGGCGCATATTGGCCGATTGGAGCTTGCTTTACCTTGATGGTAATCAGGCGGTATCGGCGAAGCAGACAATTGATAGGGCCTTGCAGCTAACTCCCCAAGACGCCAACGTCAATATCGACTATGCTGTTCATTTATTCCGCGGCCGGCGCTTCCCTGAAATGCAGCGCTATGTTGAAAAAGCTCTGTTCCTTGACCCTTCCAATTGGCAGGCACTCTGGTATCAAGTGAAGTTGTCTGAATTGTTCGGTGATAGCAATAAGGTAGTTTCTACTTTAAAAGAAATTTTGCGTTACTACCCCTGGTCTAAAACAGCTCAAGATAAATTGAAGCAATTCTTGCCACCACCAGTAGCGCCAGGCACGCCAGCAGCCGGTGCTGTCGGCGTGCCGGTAAATCCTGGCCCAAGCGCCATGCCTTCTCGCTAGGGCTTGATTTGCTGTTGGCTTATTTAGAAGCTGAGAGCTTGTTGGCCCGTTTTTGCACTGCCCCGGAGAGCTCTTTGAACTGAGGGCCAAACCAATATTTGCGCATTTCGGCGTAAGCCTGCGGATAGCTGTAGCCATCTTCGGTCACTCGCCAAATGCCCACCAAGCAGCCAGTGCGGTCTGAACCATGAGCACAGTGTAGAAAAACAGGCTCGTTCTTGTCTCGCCCTTGCCTCACTGCTTCAAAGTAAGTTGCTAGTTGAGCTTCGGTGGGTGCCTTGGAGCTCATTGGCAAGTTAATGTATTTCATGCCGAGCTCGTGGGCAGTAGCTTCTTCACTTTTAGTTGTGGCACTGCTGGCGCGCAGGTCTATCAGCGTTTTTACGCCCTTTTCTTTTAGCTGTTGCAGGCCTTTTTTGCTGGGCTCTCCACCTCTATATAAGAAGGGATGAACCATGTGGAAGTTTGGCAAGTCTTCGACTTTTTTATGGGGAGTTTTGTAATCTACCGAGTTGCTGCTAGTTTGAGCATAAGCTGCTGGCAGGAAGCTCAGCAGTGACAGCGCTGCGAGCGGCAGTATTTGGAACTTCACGACGTTCTCCGGATGCAAGTTGATAGAGTGTGTAATAGCACAGTCTCTTTTAGTTTCGCTCCTGCTATCGTCTAAGGCAAGTGGGAAACCAGGGCCTTTGTTAACTAACGTTAATCTTTGAGAAAATGTGCTAGATGTTTGAACTTTTTGACTACTTTGAGCGTATTCCCTTATGAGCCACCCGAATCGGTTGGAGTATATGGACCTTACAGACGAGGCCCTAATCGATAAATTCAGAGAGGATGGAGACATGACACTCTTCAAAACTCTCGTAAAACGGTATCAAAGCCGGGTGTACTCTACTGCCTTCCGTGTGGTGGGTAGCAGCGAAGAAGCTGAGGAGGTGGTGCAAGACACTTTTGTTAAAGTTCATCAAAATCTAGATAAGTATCGCTCTAACTCATCATTTGCCTCTTGGTTATTCCGCATTGCTCACAATCTCTGTATGGACAATTTAAGAGTTAAACAGAGGCGAAAGCCAACCACTCTAGTGTCATTCGATCCTCAATCGAGTGTGGCAGAAGAAGAAGGCCCGGGAGCTTTTGGTCAAACCCTTTCGCAGTTGGCAGATGAGAGGCCAGACCCCTCGCAGAATCTAGATTTGAGAGAGCAAACAAGAATGGTCGAAGATTCTCTCAGTCAATTGCCAGAGACTCAGAAAATTGTTTTAGTTCTCCACGATATAGAAGGCTTCTCTTATCAAGAAATTTCAGAAATGGTCGGAGCTAACATCGGAACAGTGCGTTCACGTCTACATTACGGTCGAATCAAACTTAAAGAATTACTCTCGCCATACTTCTCCTCCGACAGTCTCAACTTGCCCGCAACATTTAGGTGATCGATATGCAAGGACAACCAAATCTCAATTGTAAGCAGATGGAAGAAGCACTTGATGCTTACTACGATTTAGAGCTTAGCCCCGAAGAAGCTGAAGCCGTGGAATTGCATTTGGCTGACTGCACTGCTTGTAACGCTAAGTTGGCTGATATAGAGATGGTTGTAAGTCAACTCAAAAGTTTGCCAGCTGTAGAGTGGAGTGGTGACCTAAGTGATGCCATCGAAGCTCGCATTCTTGCTCAGTCGCAGGCTGCATCAGGGGCGACCGCTAATGCAAAAGCTAGTCCTGAAGCTAATCCAGAAACCAGTAATGTAGTGGCTCTAAATTCGCGCTCTAGCGCTCGTCCTAATTCTCGGGCTGGGGGTATCAAGACTGGCTACATTTTGGCTAGCGCTGCTTCTATTTTGGCTCTGTTCTTTGCCTTCAGTCAGTTTAGCTCGGCTCCAACAGCCGTGAACAAAGTAGCGCAGCTGCCCGCCAAAGTAGTTCCAGCAATAAAAGAGGCGGCCCCGGTAAAAGAAGTTGAGCACAATGCAGCGCCCGATAATGGCCGTGAGCTGGCTAATACTAATGAGATTACTAATGAGATTGCTAATGTTCCAGGCAAGGCGATTAAAGACACTTCGACTAATTCTGCTTCCAAAGTGGCTGTGAAACCTGATAGTTCAGTAGCGCCTAAGCGCCTCAAGGAAGAGACGAGCACTGCAAAAATGTTAGCCAGCAATAAGCAAGGCGATCGTGACACTAACAAAAACAACGTCAACGATTCAGAAGAGATAGTTGCCGTTTACGACTACGAAACAATTGACAATGCCTCTGACTTTGGCATCAATACTAACGAGGATGGATTGTATGCGATTAAACTGTAGCGGTTTTAGCAAAAGACTTTTTCTTGCTGGTACCGCCGGTCTGGCTCTACT
>JAUPUU010000534.1 GCA_030917395.1 Cyanobacteriota bacterium erpe_2018_sw_21hr_WHONDRS-SW48-000092_B_bin.40 | reverse complement strand
GCTCCGAGGTAGCTGCATCTATGGCCTGCCAGTGATTGGAAATTGCTCTCTTTTCACTGACAGCCAAAAAGCTAAAAATGCAGGTGGCGGCAATAGCAATGGCAAAGCTAAGTTGAACTATGCCCTTTCTACTGTGGCTGTTATCTGCCAACATCGCTCACTCCGGTGGCGCCGGTGGTGGCGGCGGTGGAGGCGGCGGCGGCGGTGGTGGTGGCGGCGGCGGTGGCGGCAGATAACAGCCACAGTAGAAAGGGCATAGTTCAACTTAGCTTTGCCATTGCTATTGCCGCCACCTGCATCTTTAGCTTTTTGGCTGTCAGTGAAAAGAGAGCAATTTCCAATCACTGGCAGGCCATAGATGCAGCTACCTCGGAGCCGAGGTTTGCCCTGGTCAAGGCCGCAGTATTGAAGAAGCATCTCGACTCCGAGATGCTTCCTTCAGCTCGTGAACTTGCTTCTCTATATCGACAACAAGGAAAGCAAGAAGAGGCTGCCAAAATCTACCGCCTGTTATGGCTTGCTCCCCAAGACCCAGAGGGCTTTGTTGGCGATGCCCTTGAGCTAGCTTCGCTCTACTCAGATATGTCTGCTTTTCCTTACGCCATCGAAAGTTATAAGAAGATTCTTGAGTTTGACCGTCTGCGACTGAAGCCTGACAGTCCAGGTATCGTAAGAGATTTGAACAACCTTGGTGTTTGTTATCGCTGCTATGCCGTTAGTTCTTCTGAGCCTAGTCAAAGACGACTGAACCTCGACCTGGCCAGCGCACAATTGACTGAAGCTGCCAGAATTTGTAGCGCAAGCCAAACTCTGGCTGATGACCAGCTGATTGTTTCGACCAACCAGAATGTCGTTTCTCAAGATCGAGGCCAATCTAGATAGATGAGCAATGCCACTGCAGTTAAACCGCTCAAGATATTTTCATTGAAGGGTTTGACCTTCGGCAAGAATGATCTGTTCGGTGTTGTTTTTATCATTCTTGGAGGATTGCCTCTCTATTTGCCTTTCTTATGCTATCTGGGAGAGGCTGGTCTGCGGGCTAATATACCTTTTGACTGGGCCTTTTGGGGCAATCAAATTGTTAGCATGCCTCACGTTTGGGCGACCTATGCTCGTTTATCCAGAAAAATTGGCGAAGGCAAAGTGCACTTTTTGTTTGGCGCCCCTGCTTATTTAGCTGTTGTTGCCCTCTTGCTGGTTGCTTCGCTAAATGGATACTTTTTGCAGGCCATGACGGCGGTAAACGTTTGGCAGTCATTCCATTATTTGCGCCAGGTCTACGGTATCAATCGCTTCTTTGGTCGACCTGTCGGTGAGACTGATCGGGAGAAGAGTCTTTCGTTTTGGGCCTTTCATCTGGCCATGCCACTATTTATCATTGGTCGCTGGAATATGCTTTATGTGTATTGGCATGGCAAACCATCTGACGCCATTATTCCAGTTGGTTTTCCGGCGCCACTGCTTACAGCCCTATGGATATTGGCTGGGGTGGGATTATGTCTCGGCTTGTATCTAGAGCTACTTAAATACAGACGGTTGCAGCCTTATGATTGCAGCGGCTTGATGATTTTGCTTGTTTACTTTGCTATCCACTGGTTTGGTTTTCTTTCAATTCACTACTATTTCATTGGTTTTATCACTGTCACTATTTTTCATGCTGTTCAGTATTTGGGGATTGCCTGGCAATTTGAAGAGAAGCAATCAACCACAGATATTTTTTCAGCAAAAGTTCTTAAGGCCCTACCAACTCTAGGCTCATTTGCTGCGTTCTGGTTGGTTGTCTATTTGGTCGGCGATTTTGCTCAGAGTGCGCTGATGCCTCTGGGTAATTCGCTATATCCTAAATTTGCTCTTGTCTGCCTCTCTTCTGTTTCAGCCCATCACTACCTTGTCGATACAGTGCTCTGGGGCCGGAAGGCTGGTATTTAATTGATTTTCTTGTGATTCTCAAAATGGCAGTTAGAATATAGTAGACGTTCTAACCTTGGATTTTGAGGAAAACCTTGATGAAGCTTGTGGGAGCAACCATTTTTCTGATTTGCAGCTTTTCGCTTTCGCTCCTGGCTGCTTCTGCTCAGAATATAGGAAGCCAGTATCAAAACCAGAATCAAGGTGAGAATTATGGCAATTCGCCCCAGTTTTCTGGGCAAATGCCAAGTTCCGCTGCAAGAAATACTAGTTCTCAACAGCTGCGCCAGTGGTTTAGCGCATACGATATGGTGCGCAAGCAAGCACAAATGTCGCCTAGTGAAAAAGACAGGGCCGATAATCTACTTTCTCAGGGCCTGTCGGTTTTCGTTCCCGGCCCTAACAAGATGCAGGCGCAGAAACTTTTGACCGGTCTCGTTGATAAGTATCAAGTGGCTATCAATAAAATGAAGGCTATGCCCCTCTATCCTGAAACCGAAAAGTTGCACCGCGGGTACTACCAGTATTTTAGTGATGCTAAAACTCTTTTTTCTGATTATCTTAGAGTGCAAGATAATTTGATGGTCAAAGACGAGCATGGCAAGGGCATTATGCCGCAGCTAATGGCTCGCAAGGCCAATCTGGAAAGTTTGGAAATGCAGATTAAGCAGCTTGATTCTCAGTTGCGTGGGCAGTTTGGCATTGCCCCTTATCGATACTAATTGGTTTGCAGTTCACAGCGGAACGGTAGCTTTCTTTTCATACAGCCTCTTCACTGTATTGAGATCGCGCTGTGAGATTCGTGAGTGTTCATCAGTGATGGGATACATCAAATCACCTTTGCTTGGGCTGTGACCAAGTAGACCTATGGCGTGTCCGAGTTCGTGGGCGACAATATTACGCAAAGTCAGATAGCGAGCATCCGCTTCATTGCTTTCTATTAGATCGAGGTTGACTTCAATTACCTGTGGCGGCACTGTATATTTTGGCCCTGGGCTTGGAATGTATAGTGGTACTGGAATGGCGCCCACTGAAAGCAGCGAGATTCTGCCCGATGGCTTCTTTGTCCATTTCGTTACCGTATGGGCACCGAGGGTGCTTGCATCCTTGTCAGGCTTAATTCCGAGATGACTCCATGTCACTCTTATTCTGGCTGCGTTTGGTTGCGTTACTGTGGCAAATTTGATCAATCCTTCTGTACGTCTGTCCCAGTCAGCAAATGCTGCTACCACTGCCGATGCATAAGCCGGGTCTGGTGGCGCTGTTATATAGACAGGCACCGGCATGCTTTGAAATTTGAAAACACGATTTTTGGAAGCAGTGAGGACGCTATCGAGATAGTCTTCGGTGCTAGGCTTGGCAGAGGCTTCTTCTATGCGAAAGAAATGACAAGGGAAAGTATTGGCTGTTACTAGACCTTTCGATAGGCTTGTCGATTGCATCAAACCTTTGATTCGCTCTTGTTGAGCTGCGTTTGGGCTAGGTTCTGTGATATTTGCCGGAATGTTAGCAGGGATACTCTGCAGCGGTAGCGGTCTTTGCTTTTCGTTGAGGCGATTTAGTCTTTCAAAGATTGAGCCGGTGCCTACGTTTCCGAAGGTTCTTAGCTCTAACACTTGCAGTCGGTCAATTATTGACTGGCCGGGGCTATAGCTGTAACCCTGGCTGTGCTCTAGCTTACTTAGTTGCTCTGGCATTGAAAGCGAGTCAGCGGCCACAGCACTTGAGCTGAAAATGGCGCTAGAAAATACACTAATAACTACGCCGGCTGTTATTGTGCGTAGCAAATTTATAGCAATGTAGGTGAAGGCAAGCGGCCGTTTCTCAGTCACTATTGGGCGATAGTCGCAGTTCACTGATAGACTCATCGATAAATTCAGCAAGTTTTGTTCTAACCGCTTCTTGTATTCTAACCAATTCCTTTGAATAACAATAAAATTCAGCCCCAGTCTGTTGGTCGAAACTCATAGAGAAGAGGCCTTCCATGGGGTCATCCATCTCAGCCAACTGGGCTTCTAGTTGCTGCATACCAATATTGCAAAAAATACTTTTCTCGATAAGCTGTGGTTCGCGTACCTTTGTCAGCTTGCCCCCATCCTCTAGTCGGCCCCAAGTGCCACTGAGAAACCGATAAACGGGTACTTCTAGTTCTGGCTGTTTTTTCACAGGGGCTAAAAGTTGCACAATCTTTGATAAGCCAGGTCTCTTTGACTCTTTTTCTCCGAGGGCTTCAAGATCTTCGGGGCGATAGCCAAGCAGCTCACGATTGAGCCAAGTGAGGCGGTGGTCTGGTAGTTTGCCTCTAAGGCTGCGCGAGGTCAAAAGCAAGCCATCTGAGACACTCAAGTCTTTTAGGGCCAGCTGACCACGTATGCGACTAAGTTGGTGGTACAGCATCAGACACCATTTAGTAACGACCTATCTAACTAATATATATGAAGCTTGGGTGACTGTGCGTTAAATAGTTGCTGGCCGAAAATTGTCAATTTGGGCTCTCTTATGTCTACGACGGTCTGAGCACCATTAATGGTGCTAGGTCTAGCTTCTGGCGTGATCTGAGCTTTGCCTACCGGCCAGCGCCAGAATCAATGCCCTGTAACGGCCTAGCTCGATTTACAAAACTTAGGAATGCGGCATTTAGTGCGGCGTCACTGGGGTTAGCTCGCTATAGCGCACGATCATGGCTATACCACTGGGAAATCTGCCATTATTCGAATTTTGTTTGGGCAGTTCTGATGCCAGTGACCAGACCCCAGGGTTGTTGGCTGTAAATTCAAGGTCAACTCGATCGGAGGGATTTATCGTAATTGTGTCGCGCACAATACGCGGCTCGAGGGGATCTGAGCCGTTGATGCCAGTTACTTCAAAGCGATGGCCGCTGAGGTGAAGGGGCACAGCTTCGTCGAGTGTGTTGATGACATGCAAGCGCACCCGCTCACCATTGAGCACTTCAAGAGCAGGAATGAAAGGCGCTGTCTTGCCATTTATTAAATAGAAATGCTTGGCTGTTGCTGATGTTGTTGCCAGTTCCGGCTTTGTTTCTTTGGCGATGGCTTCTGCTTTGCTCAAGAATAGAACCAGCTCTTTGTTTACTTCTTTTGTCGGCAGCCGTGGGTGCACAATGATGGCTCCAAACATGCCTTTGAAACGCTGATCTTGATGGATTATTTGGGGATGATAGAAAAATGTCCCCGGTTGAGCGGCGATAAATTGATAAACAAAAGAGTCTTCTGTCTTTAAAAATCGCTCTGGTGCTGCGCTTGGCCCGCCGGCTCGCGGTAGACCGTCTACTTTGTGGGGGGTGAGTAAGCCATGGAAGTGCAGTGAGGTTGAAGCCGGGCTTTTGAGGTTGTTGTGCAAGACGATTCTGACCGCCTCGCCCTGACGCACATGTATCTCCGGCCCAGGTATTTTGCCGTTATAGGTTAAGGCTTTGATTGTGTCTTTGTTGGCACCAGTTTCTGAGCCCACTTCAAGATTGGCTTCTCGAGCGAATAAGTGAATCTCTCGCACGTTCACTTGCCCCGGCCCTGGGCCCGGTAGGCCAGCCTGGCCCTGATTAGTTAGTTCGCTCATGGCTCCCATGGCGTCTCTAACTTGACCTTTGATATCTCGCATTTCATTGCGCATATCTTCCAGTTCAAGCTTTTCTTGGGCTTGCTCTTGGGCCATGTCGCCAATGTCGTCTAAAGCCAAGGCCGAAAGATTCAGGGGCGATAAGGCTGAAAAGCCGACTAGGGCTGCTGCCAGACCTAATCTGCTTGCAATTCGCTTTTCACGTCTGTTTATTACTAGCGGCATAGCTTTTGCTCAGGCTCTTGCCACAAGAGTGGCTACTGCTGCATGAGTAACAATCTTGTTAGCTACTTCACCCATGAGGAAATGTTTGATGGCTCCTTTGCCCTGGGCGCCTATCACTAACAATTCTGCTCCAGTTTCATCAGCTGCTTTAATGATTTCATGGGCTGGGGAGCCAGTTTTTAAAATAATGTCGACATTGGTGAAGCCATGGTCAGCTAAGATTTTCTTGGCTGTGGCAAGGTGAACCTCGCCTTCCATCATCAAATTCTCTTCCATAGCTACAACAAAGCCGCGGGGAGTGACCGCTGCCACCATTGGCGAGATATTAGCAACGTATATAAGATTTATTTTTTTGTTCTCAATCTTGCCGTTAAATTTCTTGATGGCTGACTCAATAGCCTTGAGGCAGTGCTCAGAGCCGTCTATGGCTATTAGTACAGAAGAATCTGTAGCTCTCTTGGTGCCTCGACGCAAGACTAGAGTTGAGCATGGTGCATGGCGTGCCACATGGGCTGAAGTGCTGCCAAAGGTAAATTGACCGTCGGCTCTAGGCCCAGTTGAAACCACAACTAGGTCTTTGTTCTCGTCAAGAGCTGCTTGCTCAATCATATAAGCAGCTGGGCCAGTGACGATTTCTACTTTTACTTTAGCTCCGTCGGCTTCGATGCGTTTGGCTAACTCTGCCAAGACTGGCTTGGCCTGAGCTTCAATGACGTTTCCGAGATCTTGGGGGAAATCGGCTTGGGTTGCTAAGACACGCTCATAAGAGGGCAGCTCTTCTTTGACATAAAGTAGGTTTACCTCGCAGCCTGCTAGTGGTACAAGGGCTGCCAGTTGTTCTAAGTTAAACCAGTGCTCAGCCGAGTCGCCACCACTAGCTTTAGAAGCATTCGATGTGCTCGCCGATGTACTGACAAACGAATGGGAAACATCTGCGGCAATCAAAATTTTCATCTGTTCAAATTCTCTTTATGGTTTTTGCTTTGTAAGGGCCAATTGTAGCAATGCTCAACTCTTTTTTTGCTGGATAGGCTAGCTGCTTGTCAGCTTTGCTCTTGGCATGGCCGTAACGGTTGACGAATTTTTAGCCTCTTGTCTCGCTCTAAGCTTGTTTAATCAGGGACAATAGGGTTTTTGCGGCGTTTACAGCGTCTGAAGCGGAGGATGCCTTTTGATAGATCGTTACACCAGGCCCGAGATGGGCGCTATCTGGTCGATTGAAGCCAAGTTTCAAACCTATCTCGATGTCGAGATTGCTGTATGCCAAGCGCAGAGTGATATGGGCTTAATACCAGCGGCAGCGCTGGCCGAAATAAAGAGTAAGGCTCGATTTGACGTCGCTCGCATTGACGAGATTGAATTGCAAGTTAAGCACGACGTTATCGCCTTTTTAACCTCTGTTGGTGAGAACGTCGGTGATGCTGCCCGTTATATACACATGGGCCTGACAAGTTCAGACGTGATCGACACTGCTTTAGCTCTTCAGCTAAAGCGTGCCGCCGTGATTTTGATGGCTGGATTAGAAAAGCTCACTGAAGCAGTACTGAAGCAGGCCCGCAAACACAAACATACCGTTATGGTGGGCCGCTCTCATGGCATCCACGCTGAGCCCATTACATTCGGCTTTAAAATGGCAGTTTGGGTAGAAGAACTGAGGCGCCATAAAGTGCGCCTTGAGCAAGCTGTTGAAATGATTTCGGTGGGCCAGATGAGTGGTCCGGTTGGTACCTACTCTAATATTTCTCCTGAAGTCGAAGAGCGTACTCTGGCTCTGATTGGCTTGATTCCAGCAAAGATTTCAACGCAAATTATTCAAAGAGACAGACATGCTCAGTTTGTGATGACTTTGGCTTTGATCGCAGCCAGTCTTGAGAAGTTTGCTGTAGAAATCAGGCACTTGCAGCGCACCGATGTTTTGGAAGTAGAAGAACCGTTCGCGTCTGGTCAGAAGGGCTCCTCAGCTATGCCCCATAAACGCAATCCAGTGGCTAGCGAAAATATTACTGGTCTAGCTCGGGTGATTCGCGGTAACGCAGTAGCGGCCCTCGAGAACGTTGCTCTTTGGCACGAGCGCGATATATCACACAGTTCAGTTGAAAGAATTATCTTGCCAGATTCGACAATCTTGCTCGACTATATGCTCAATCGATTGGCTGTAGTGATGGATGGATTAGTTGTATATCCTGAAAATATGCTTCGCAACATGGATGTTTTTGGTGGTGTGATTTTCTCGCAAGCGGTGCTTCTAAAGCTCACCGATAAAGGGTTGGCACGAGAGGTTGCTTACAAGCTGGTGCAAGATAATGCCATGGCCGCTTGGAACACTAAGAGCGGAAATTTCCGAGAAAATTTACTCGCTGACAAGCGTGTCACCGAACACTTGAGTGAAGAAGAGATCGTTTCAAGCTTTGATCCGGCCAATTATTTGCAAAATATTGAAAGAGTTTTTGAGCGCGCTGGCATCTAAACAGGTTCACCAAAGGCTGGGGAATAAAAATGGCTCGGATTAATCAAGATAAAAAAGCCGCAGGGCTTCTTCTTCCTGTATTTGCCTTGCGCCGCAAGGGTGATCTAGGCATTGGTGACACTCTTTGTGTTGAAGATGCTATCGATTTTTTAAGTCGTCACAATTTAGGTGTTTTGCAGATTTTGCCAGTTAATGAAACTGGTGGAGACAATAGCCCTTACAATGCACTTAGTTCAATTGCCCTTGACCCTTTGTATATTTCACTGGTACCAGATTTAGTTCCAGGGCTTGCTGACGAGATGCTGGCAAAGCGAGTGCCAGAAGCTCTTATTCATGAGCTTTCCACTGGGCCTGTGCAGTATTCTGTCGTGCGTAAGTTGAAGCTAGATTTGTTGCTGGATGCTTTTGAGAATTTTGAAAAAGTTTCTACCAACAAAGAAGTGGTTCGCCAACAGCAGGTGTTTGCCGATTTTTGTCTTGAGCAAGTCGATTGGCTGCCAGATTATGCTTTCTTCCGTTCTCTGGTCGACAAATTTGAAGGCAATGCCTGTTGGACTAATTGGCCTGCCGAACAGTCAACTTTAGCTAAGGCTAGAGCCTGGTCACTTACTTGTGCTGAGGCCAAAGAGATTGCTTATAAGCAGCGCTTCTATAGCTATGTGCAATGGGTTGCTTTTAGTCAGTGGCGTCGCGTGCGCGCTCATGCCGATAGCAGTACAGTTGAGCTCATGGGTGATATTCCATTTGGTGTCAGTCGCTATAGCGCCGATGTTTGGTGTAATCCCCAACTATTTGATTTGCAATGGTCAGGTGGTGCACCGCCTGAGAAGTTCTTCCAATCAGATCCGTTCACTTGCCAGTGGGGCCAGAATTGGGGCATCCCGCTCTATAACTGGGCCAACCATGAAAAGAGCAATTATGCTTTTTGGCAGCGACGCGTCAAGCAGATTGCTTCGATTTTTCACTATTTTCGCATCGATCATGTGCTCGGTTTCTTCCGCGTCTACTCCTTTCCGTGGATTCCCGAGCGCAACCATGAATTTGTTGGCTTGACTGAGCTTGAGGCTAAAGAACTAACGGGTGGAGAACTTCCGCGTTTTATCGAACGACCTGATGTGCCTGCTAAGAATGCCAAGCTTAATAATGAGCAAGGTGAGAAACTTCTGCGCATGATACTAGCGGCGGCGCCAGATAGTGGTGTGGTGGCTGAAGATCTTGGCATGGTGCCTGACTATGTCAGACCGTGTTTGAAAAAACTGCAAATTCCTGGTTTTACCATTCCTATTTTCGAGCGCGTAGAAAAAGACCTTTCTTTCAAGCCCAAAGAGACTCATGAAAAGCTGTCCTTAGTTACCTATGGTACCCACGATCATCAACCCATTCGTAGTTTTTATGAGGGGCTCTGTCAGTGGTGGCATGGTGAGGATGGTCACCAGGGTTGGCTAGAAGTGCAGAGGCTGATGGTTTTTCTCGGTCTGGATGAAGACTCGCCTCCAGAGAGTTTCACCCCTGAACTTCATCGCCGTATGATTGAAGTGCTTATGGAGTGTCCATCTTGGCTGGCTGTTCTGATGATTAGTGACCTTTTCGGTGTCAGCCAGCGCTTTAATGAGCCGGGAATTTCAGGCGATTCTAACTGGAGTCAAAGGCTTGATCGCACTTTGGCAGAGTACGAAGCCGATGCTCAATATTCGCAAGCGATTAAGTGGCTAGATCAAGCTGTTCTCGCTAATTCTCGTCAAGCTAAAAAAACTGCGGCAAAATCTAGTTGATTTTGGCCTTTTCGCTGAAGATAATTTATAGACTTTTGGGGTATGCTTCTAAGGTCTGTTAATTTCTAGTTTCACTTAAAAGGAACCGCAGTAAATGCTTCCGGCTTTTCTGATCAGGACTGGTATCGACTGGGTTAGGCACAATGCCGAATTTGCCAGTTCTAACCCCTATGCTCGGTGCGAGCAATCGATCAAGATTTGCGAGAAACTCTGGGAAGAGTCTGTTGGCAAATCGGAAAATTCTTTGCTAGAAGTGGCTGTGGTAACGGCTTATTGGGAAGAGTTCTTTCATGCCGAAGACCCTTTGCAAGACGAAAAAGAGTGGCGCGATGGTTTAACCAAGCGCTCTAATCAGTACGAAGAATTTGATGGTTGGCAGGAGTGGTTTAAGAAGAGCTACGCCAAAGTTTATTCTGATAATAATGTCTGGACCAGCTTACTAATGTCGGCTTGGGCCACTACTCACCAATATCAGCTTTCCTATAGCGAAGATTCATGGGATTTCAAGCCGTCGCGCTCCTACTTGCCCACTAGCTACATGTGGCGCCTCAAACCTCACATGGAGACGATTACCGAGGTTTTGCGCGAATTCTGGATTGAAGAGAGTCATCGCTGGGAAGAGGCCGGTTTTGGTATTGAAGACGAGAATATTTACTATCTCGGCCGCGTTGAGTGCTTGGGTTTTGATCTAAAGCGATATATGGTCAGCTGGCCTGCTCGAGCCAAGAAGCCGAAAGAAGAAATTGACCTTGGCAATCTGGTGGCCGACTTAATTGCGCCAGCTGGAGATTCTTGGTATCGGCGTTTAGATCCAGTAATTTTTGCTCACGACCATGTGGATATCACTTCGTTGATTAATCGCGCCTCGTATGTCTTTGGCTCGCGCCGCCGACTCTTTGAGTTGGCGATTGAAGACGGTATGGGCAAAGCCAAGCTACAGGCCCAGGCTGAAGGCTGGTTGGTAGAAGACCTTGAAGAAGCAGAGGCTGCATTCTAGGACCAACGATTATTTGCTGGCTTTGATCTTTGCCCAAGGACGAGGGTAGTAGTGTGGTGTGTCGTCGATTTTTCGAATCAGTAAAATGACGCTGTCCTCAACGCCAGGCATATCGGTAAAGACCTTGGTCTGCTCTACTCGGCACTCAAGTTCGCGCATCATGGCTTTGGCATCTTTAAGTTCTTGCTCTAAGCGGCTGCCAGTCTTTTGTGCCATGTAGAGGCCGTTGCGTTTGAGAAAAGGCAGGCATAACTCTAGGGTCAGGGTAAGAGTGCCTACTGCCCTGGCTGTGGCAAGGTCGTAGCTGGCTCGTTCGCCTTTCTCTCGTGCTAACTCTTCGGCCCGGCCTGTAAGAGCTCGGTTGTTGACGAGGCCAAGCTCTTGGCTAGCGTCATTGAGAAACTTCACCTTTTTTCCAACCGAGTCAACCATGGTGACTGCAAGATCAGGGCAGGCGATAGCAATCACCATGGCTGGTAATCCGCCACCAGAGCCGATATCAATTAGTTTCCCGGATGTCATTTTCGACTTGTAGATGTTGCTTGCTACAGTAAGGCCGTCAAGTATGTGTCTGTTTACAAGAACTTCTGGTGTTGTATTGGCTACTAAATTAACCTTTTCGTTGTAAGCACTCAAAATGCCACAAAATCGGTCTAATAAATGCCAACGTTGCTCATCCAGCTGAAGGCCGTCGAGGGCAGGATGAACTCTTAAAAGCTTGAGTAGCGGCTCAAAATCAGCGTTTGACATCGATTTGTCATCCGTCTGGTTAGGGGTTTTAATTTGGTATTCGGAGCTTTTACCTGTTTGATTTTCGGCGGTCATTAACTTCTATAACTCCTTATCAAGAGAAAAAAACAGGTGAATACCTAAATACTACTGGGAAGATTATTATTACTATTTAGAGATCACAGCCATTTCTGTTTTTCGTTATCTCTATTTTGGGTATCAGGGTAGATTACACCTAATGCAAGTTGCCAACACTTAGTAAATGACCTCAGGTAACGCTTATCCTAATCAGCCAGAGCCGGACACGTCACGTGAACGGATTGAGCTTGAGACGCGTGTGCTGGCAGCAGCCTTGCGTCAGAGCTTAGAGCGTGGTGATACGGCCGGGTCTAGTCACGCCCATCAGCAGATCTTCATTTTGCTCAAAACTTCGCAAGAAATGGGCTGGGAAGAGCCAATTAGTTTACCGCCAGAGTTGATGCTTGAGAAAGAACCTCGCAGGCCAATGCCCGATATCGATTGGGGTGCTCCTGCCGAGAGTCCGATAATTTCGCAGCAGCCCGAGGCTGTGGCTGAATTGCCAGTTGAAGCATCAGCTGATGCACCGGCTGAGGTTGAAGCCTCAGACGCGCCGGGAACCGATTCTGAGGCTGCAGTTTTAGCCAGCAATGCGCTCACAGACCGAATTGTAGTTGAGCCTGTAGTTGAGCCTGAACCTCAGTCTTCAGCCGCACCTGAAGTGCCGCCAGCAGCTTCTGCCGCCGAATCAGCGGCGGCCCATTCAACTGCTCCGCTCCTTCCGCTCGTTACAGTGCCTAGCTTCGCCTTAATACCTGTTCCTAGTTTCACTGCCTCAGCGCCAGCCACGGGTGCAGCCGCGATTCTTGATTTTTACCTGCGCTTGCAAGTCAGTCAAATGGCAGATTTCGGCAGTATTCACAAGAGCTTTTTGCGCAAGGTGAGACCGCTTTTGCGGCAACACGCTTCTGGTACCCTGGTTGGCCAGGCTCGCAAAGACTTACTCAATAGCTTGCAGAGTCTTTGGATTGCCCACGATATTTTGTGCGATCCCGTTACTCGCACCGACTATGACTTCCGCCGCATGGGTCTGAGAGGAACCGCTGAAGAAGGCGGTGAGGGTAAAGCTAGTGTCGCTAGTCGCCCCCAGTTGCGAATTGGCGAGCTTTTGCTCTGTGCCGGTCTTCTCGAGACAACCGAATTAGAAATCGCCGCAGACATGCACAAGGCTATGCCTGAATTGATGTTTGGAGCTTTCCTTGTGAAGCAAGGTTTTATCGAAGAAGATGATCTGAGTTGTGTATTGCTGGGACAGCAGCTGCTAAAAACTGGTGGCATCACGGCTGCTCAGTTTCAAGAGTCTATGCTTGAGAGAGCTAAGAGTGGCAAAGAGTTTGGAGATATTTTGGTCGCCAGTCGCTATTTGACCACGGGGCAATTGCAAGAGGCCTATCGCAGTCAGATGGATGATACATTGCCGCGTTTGCCGGTGGTTGTGGCAACTGTCTCGTTGGAAGATAGTGCCGCTGAAGTTGCTGAAGCGCTCAATGCTAGTGATGATGAATCTGAAAGTGAAACTGAGTTGGCTAGCGAAAACGTCAGTGCTAGCGCTGGCGAAGGTGTCACCCAGGCAGAGGAACTTTCCTCTGCATCTGCACCTTCACCGGCTCGTGCACGTGAGCTACTGAACAGCTCGCCCTCTCCCATTTCTTCTCCCGTTTCTTCTTCTTCTTCTTCTTCTTCTCCCGCCCCAACGGCCTCCTCATCGCCGGCCCTCAATATCGGCAACGCTGTGCCGTCGTGGAAAGATCAACTAGATTGGGATAGTCCGGCAGACAGTGAGAATCTCAACTCTTCTCTTGTGGATACCAGCCCCGATTTAAATGCTGTAACGATGCCAGCTCAGTTAAATTTGGCACCATCGCTGGCATCACTTTACGATACCTCGGATTCACGCGCTGATACTTCTGAGCTGCCGCCTTCATCAACTTCTTCTTCTCCTGCTTCTTCTGAGCCCTCGACGGCCTCTCCATTTGCTCGACCTGAGTCAACGAAGAAAAAATCGCTGACCGATCTCATGGCTGAACTTGAACCGTCATACTCTCCAGTTCAAGACGAGATGCCAGAGCAATCGCCCTTTGCTAGTATATGGGCTGACAATAGTGCCAATGCTGCTCACGACTTGCCACTAGATATAGTGCCTAGTACTTTTAGTACTTCAAGTACTGCCGATGAGTCTAGCTCAGCTAATACGGTTCAAAGGTTCAGTGCTCAAGACGATTTCGCGCCACCTAGCTTGGAGCACGACGAAGACCTCTCTCAGGTGGAAGAAGAGTTTGCTGCTCTTAACGCTGCAGCTGATGAAGCTTTAGATATTGGTGAGCAAGAAGAAATGACTGCCACCTCAGAATCAAATGCTGTGCCAAGTTCTGAACAGAATGCAAGCCAACCTGCAAGCCAACCTGCAAGCCAACCTGTACCGGCTGACGAACAAAAAGGTAGCGGCAGTAGCTGGCAGATCGTTTCTGTTCCTGCTTCGGCGCTGGCCTCATTGCTCTTAGAAGATGAGCCTGAGCCAGAGGCTGGTGAAGGGAAAACAAAGACAACGCCAGTCGGTCCCATTAAAGAACGGCGTCAGCTCAAGACTTCTTTTGCTAACGATAAGCCATTCACAACAAAATCTAACCTCGGCGATGATAAGCTGCCACCGGATGGCGATCGTCGCTCAAAGCGTCGCAAGTCTAAGTAAAATTAGGTCTGTTTGATTGCAGTGTTCTTGGGTCGCGATTGCCCGTTCAATTCTAGTAGTCGCAGAACTACAGATAACTGTTCGCCAATTAACCGAACAACTTTCTGATCGCCTGGTTTGAATATCTGTTGTGGATAAGGCACGACAACAAGTAGCCCCAATCTTTGGCCTTTGATGTCGATAGGTTGCGTTAGGGCATTGTCTGGCAGGTAGTGCCCTTTGGCCACTTCATCACGCAGAGGCGGTAGGCCCAACTGCAGAGCTAATTTAGTGACGTATCCGCGTAAGGCAGCTTCATCTAAATTTGGCCCGGCGTCGACGCGTAGTACAGACCCAGCGCCCTGGTTCAGTACCAGTCCGAGGGCCTGGTAGTTGAGAATGGACGACAATAGATTGAAGAGTTTTTGCGTTACGGCGTCGACATCAAGTTCGTCTTCGGCAATGCGGCGCACTTCGTCGACGATGGTAGCTTCAAAAAGCAGACGTTCGAGCAGTTGGTTAAGGCGGTTGTTGACGTCTTCTGCCGAAAGGGTTTTGGAAGGCTCGCCAATAAGTCGTAAGCGCGGCTTGAGCGTGGCCTCTTCTAGCATCTCCTGGGTGGCTTTGATCAAGCTTGTGAAACCAGGTTCTTTGGGAATATAGAGATCTGCTCCGGACTTAAAGCCCCAAAATCTATCGACCGAGCCGTCTAATTTTGTCAGGAGAATAACCGGAGTGGCTGCAAGATCTGGGTCACTCTTAACCAAGCGACATAGCTGATAACCGTTGATACCGGTCATGACTACGTCTGAAATGATTAAGTCGGGTAACTCGTTGTAAGCGCGAGCTAGACCCTCAGCTCCATTGCGAGCCTCTATAACTGTATATCCCTCGGCTTCAAGAGTCTTAGATATGGTTATTAGTTGTGTCGGGCTGTCTTCTATCAGTAGAAGTCTGAATGACATTGTGCACCTATTCAAGGGCTTTGGCCGGACCACTTTAAAAGTGAGTGGCTACTCAATTTTAAATGTTCTAAAGTGCTAGCGAAAGCCTAATCAGGAGTGACTTCAGGGTTCCTGTAGCATTAAACTGCAAAGCTGCGATTTGGTTTAGTATCTCATTTTCTGGACAGTTTTGTTTAGCTTTGTTCAAGTTTAAACGAGCTTCCGCGCCGTTGCCTTCAATTTGATATATGCACGCGGCAATCAAATAGGGCATGGGGCTTTTGTTATTTATTAGATGGGCTGCCTGGGTTTCCTGGAGTCCTTCTTCTACTTTACCCAAGTATGTCAAAGCCAACGCAAGAAGTTCTCTAGTTTCTTCAATTGAAGGGTTGAGAGACTTAGAGCGATTCAGATAGTGAAGGGCAAGCTCTGCCTGGTTTTCTTGTAGCAGTCTTTTGCCCTTTAAGTTGAGCAATAGATAGGCCGATGGGTCCAGCGCTAGTGCCTGGTCAAGGGCTACTGGGCTCGGCAATTTATCTGGCGAAAATGATGCGATTGTTGCATTATTTTTCTTGTTCTCAAGAATTGCCAGGTTTGCAGCCAATTGCTTTTCGCTTGCTCCTTCTTTGTTGGCAAGATAGCGGCCACTAGAATATTCAAGCAACAAATTGTCGTCAGAGTTGAGGCGAATGTCAGTAAGATTTGCAGCTAAACTTTCAGACAAAGGTTTTTCTTTGCTGAGTACAAAGAGATGGTCATTTCTGAATGTCTCCCAACTGTCGATGCCAGCTCTAGCCATTGCCACACGGCCGCTGTCACTGAGAAAAGCCTTCTTATAGGCACTGCTGTCAATTTGTGCCAGACTCTTAGGGCTGTTGGCACCGACTAAAAGTATTTCACCGGCACCTTTTTGGTGAAAAATTAGGGTGTCAGGAAATACCGTAGTAAACGTTTTCAAGGCGCACAGAAATTCTCGGTTGCTCAGGCCATAAAGTTGCAGCCACTGTGTTGCCAGGCCCTCTTGAGTGAGCTTCTGCCGCATGAGGCGAAAGAACTCGACTGTAAAGAGAGCCGAACTGCCAGCCACCCAGGGTTCTGACGGCTGAGAAATGATCAGGTCATAGGCTCCGGCACTCTTTAAATGGGCTCTGGCATCGCTTTGAATAATATTTAGTTTCGCTGGTATTTGACTTTGAAAATACTTGGCTGCTTCCACAACAGCAGGCTCTATTTCGACAACATCAATCGTCTTAATCTGTTCTTTTTCGCTTGCGGTACTGCTAGTGGTGCCACTGCCCAGGCCAATAATGAGGCAGCGTAGATCGCTGCCACCATGCATGAGGGTTGGTAGTAGGCATAGCATTGTCTGTGTCGCCAGGTCTGAGCCGCTGGCTGCTTCAGATTTAGTAATGGGAATAGTTGCTTCGACCTTGCCGTCGCTTTTTAGTATGCGAATATTGGCTAACTTACTTTCTTCAACTGAGATTGTACTGTTCATACCATCTCGATAAAATCTGAAATCAAGATACTT
>JAUPUU010000076.1 GCA_030917395.1 Cyanobacteriota bacterium erpe_2018_sw_21hr_WHONDRS-SW48-000092_B_bin.40 | reverse complement strand
GAATAGTCTTGAGGAGAGGCCATCAACACCTCTGAAATGCAGGAGAAGAGAGAATCAAACCAACCAGCTCAGGGCGAACATCTTTCTTTGATTGAGCCAGATATTCAAAGAAGGTCTTACGCTCCAATTTTGTCGGCAGGCGACCGACAAAATGAGAAAACATACGGTCCAACTGTGGGCTGGTAACCGTACCAGGTCGTTGGACACTTTCGTTCTTCTCAGACTTTTCCGATTTATCACTGCTTTCATCTTGATCAAGTGCACCAACAGTAGTGGCTAACTCAGCTAGCTGTACAGTAACTTCAGGTACTTTATTACTGCAGACGCTGAGGGCGAAGTTCCAGCGCCAAAGCAAGGTAGACAACCAATAAGACGACTGGTCTGGGTAACCATCGGGTGTTGGGTATTGAAATGGCGCATGACCCATGCGATTCAAATACTCAGTCAAAGAAGAATGGGCGTAAGTATCAGCAGCAAGTGAACGCAATGAGCTAGCAATAAAGTGAAATGGTCTTTTAATTTTCGCCGTAGCAAACTGATCAAATTGCTCATCTCTAAATATTGCTCGAAGTAGGGAGGGAATATCGCCGTCGCTCTTCTTAAAAACGGCAGCAACCCTATCAACCATTGCCGTCGGCGGTTCTTCACTGACAAAATGTTGCAGCAACTTAGTAGCAATATGACGAGCGGTAGACCTATGCTTACAGACAATATTTAGTACAGCATCAAGATCGTGCTCACCACCTCCAGCGGCAATGGTTTTTCCCAGTACAAGCTTGGCACCATCATCATGCTCGCTCGGCTCAAAATAGACTTTGCCCCGCTGCCAGGGTGTATGGATGCGCCAACCAGTAAGACAGCGCGCCACTTCATAGACATCGCCCTGGGTATAACCGCCGTCTACTCCCATGGTATGCAGCTCAAGCAGCTCCCGCGCATAGTTTTCGTTAGGAATATTATTTGCCGTTGGGTGGGCAGCGCTGCGATTCTCCTTGCCGTCAAGATAAATAAGCATGGCTGCAGATTTGGCAGAAGCAGCAATTAGATCTTGAAAGCGCCCAAAGGCATGAGCCCTAACAACAGTGCGATCATCAGTGGCTTTTGCGTATATTGCATCGCCTTTACCCACGTCAATATTGAGATGATCGCTCCAAAAACCAACCATCACTTCATACAACTGGCGCTTGCTGTAGACAGCCCTGAGCAGCATGTGGCGCACAAGTTCGTCACGCAAAACCGGCTTCTTGTACTCAAAGCAGGTGCCTGGATCAAGCCACAAAGTCTCAAAGCGCCGTGCTCTCAAATCACAGGCTCGATCATCGATTTGGCCGTAATTCAACTGCTCATTGAGCCACTTGTCTCGACCTAATTTCTTCAGATAATCGAGATCACCTGGCCAGAGACCATAAGTCGCCCGCGACAAGAAATGGAAATCAGGATCAACAGCAGCACCGCTGGCCACGCCAACCTTCGCCGGAATACCTTCGCCGAGCCACTTACTGGCACTACTGGTAATGCTCTCGCAACCGCTCAGCGGCAGCGAGCCGGCCGAAGCTGTAGCCAGCGCAGCAATCTTAAGAAGCTGGCGTCGAGAAACAGTCATTAGGCGACTCCGGGGTTGCTACCTAAACTTTCCCTGGTCTGCTTACTCATATCTCTACTACCCTCCAAAGCAGCCTCGAGGGGTGCTGGCTTCGGCTTGCCCATGCCTTTGATAATCGACCGCAGAGCAGCACCAGAGCCTATAATCAGGGCCGACGGCAAAAGCAAGAACCAACCCAGAAGCGGCAAGAGAAAAGCTAGCTCTAAAACAATACTGCCTCTAATTGTCGCCTTCCAAGGGCGTTCTATATCAGCTGGCGAAGGCAGGCGGTTACCGATTGATGTGGTTAATCCGGCGATACCAACACTGGCAAATAGAACATAGAAACAAACTATGGCAATGGAAACAAAACCGCCAGCCTGCCCCATACCATTACTGGTAAAGGCTGTGGCGAAAAATGCCAGCACTGAAATCGGTATACCAACTAAAAAGGGGAAGAGCAAACCCGCTCGGCAATCATCTGTAGTTCTAGCCACAGCAGTGGGCCATAGCCCAGCACAGAGTAACCACAAGCCCGGCAAGGCCAACAAGAAGCCCAGAACAACCAAAAAAATTGCCAGAGTGTCAGCCATCAGCATAGTTCAATTCACTCCTTGCCACTACTCAGCCTATCTCATCGAAAACACAAAGGGGCGCCAAAACTAATACTCAATTTCCAGAGACTTAAACGAATTGAGCATCACGTCTTTTGTTCGGGAAAAATTCACTTCTCCATCTAACCACTGCACAATGTAGAAACCATCCTGCACCGGGGTGACATAAACATAGCCAGTAATTGGATAATATCCGCCATAAGAACCACTAAATTGGACCCCATCAAAAGTGCGTCCTTTCTCGTCGAAAGATTCATTCTTGCCAGCGTGAAATTCAGTACAGCCTTGAGCCAGTGGTGCCAGCACGGAGCTCACCACTTCGCCTGGGGTCCGATGCTCATGACCTGGTTGGTTAGCCACACAGCTAACACTAAAAACTCCAGCTCGACCGTCTTTGCGAAGAG
>JAUPUU010000075.1 GCA_030917395.1 Cyanobacteriota bacterium erpe_2018_sw_21hr_WHONDRS-SW48-000092_B_bin.40 | reverse complement strand
GATCCAACAGGCTTTTATTTGAAGTACGACTTCCAACGATTTCCCCACAATCAGAGCAGACTATTTCTTCCTATGAAAACGATAGAAAAGACACTAAGATCTGCAAGTCTCATCGATTGAAAGATATCACTTCGGCAACTCCGCCAACGCCGCTTTTATCTGAGAGTAAAGCTCTGGCAACCATGTAGGATCAGTTACATTGCTGGCCGGAGCAGCCGTAGTGCGAAAATCTACCGGCGAAATAATCAGTGGTAAATTCTTGTCGACAGTATCGTAAGCCGCCACGAACAAATCTTCGCTTACCGGATCACCCATGGCAATGCAGCCAATAGAGCATTGATTGCCGTGCACGAGAATATCGCTACCAGGCTGTTCGCGACCGTCTTCTTTAGCATGGGCCCAATCGGTGGGGTTTGGATAGTTCAAACGAAGCGCTAAATGGTATGGAGTATTCGGTTCAAGGGTAAGGTTATACAGCCCCTCAGGCACCTGGCAGTCACCCTCTTTGAGCTTAGGGCCGAGTACTCCGCTGGCTGCAAGAACTGGATAGGTACAAATGTATTTGCAGGTAGAATCAGCGGCAGCAGCATAAAGCATAAGCTCGTTAGTTGATTTAATCACTACCATTTTCAGCCGCTGCGGCGGATAAGCTACTCCTTTAGCTTGAAATTTTGGCAGCAGCCTTGCCCGAGCTGCCGCCCCATAAGTGGCAATTTGATCTTCAGCAGTGTATATCACCGGTACGGCAATAGGTTTATGCGCCACCACACTCGTCACCACAGACGCTACCATCCATTTTATGCGACGCAACACTTTAGATGGATAGGGAGTGAAAAATGTGCAAAGAAGCGCAAACGTAACCATGACAATTATAAATCGGCTTCGCTTTTTCAAAAGAGTCTTCACACTAACCTCGAACCCATTAACCGGTAACCCGTTAACAACTCGGCAATAAATGAATTCTATGCTTGCGCTCACAGGTTTGGCAAGGAGAGCAGCTTACTATGGGACACGATAATCACAGACATGAAGTATCAGAGAAAAAGACTCAAAAAGATGAGTCTGACGACTCAGCCAAGAAAATGGTCACTGACGGTCAGAATAACAAAGACAATCAGAAAGTGATTGAGCATAAAAAGAACAACCCTGAGGCAAACAAGGCTGTGAAAAATCTATTTGGCGATGTATCGATTGACTTCAACAGCAAAGCACCACTTGAAGGTGCAGCGGAAGCCAAGCTTACAGATACCAGCGACAATAAGACCCAACCCCTCGCAAACATGAAGAACCTGGCTGGCGTCATGGATCAAGAAACAATTGCAGCGGTGCGTCGCAACGAAGAGAAGAAGGCTGGTTTTGAAGATACCATTCAAGACAACTTGCCCTACAGCTGGGCGCAATCGCGCAACTGGTCAGTCGGACCAGCGCAGATGCAGACAAAGCATATTGATGAGCTGAAAGCCGATCCGCGCTATGCCGAGCAGTTAAAAGATGCAGACCCATACACGGCGGAAGGCTCTGACAAGCTGATCGCGGCTTATCTAGATAGAGAATCTGAGCGGCTCAACAATGGTGAGTATGCAGCAGGCAAGACCGGCAGACCACGTGGAGATGAATCAAAAGAAGGGCAGCGTTTTGAGGCCTTGCAGCAGAGATGGAACGAAGCCAAGAACGCTTGCAATCCTGATGAAATGCGAAAAATCTTGATAGAGACATACAACTCTGGCAATGGCTCTACCCAAGTTGCTGAGGTGGAAGCAATTAGAACTGGTGGTGAAGCGACAACGGCGATTGCGACGCTATCGACAAGACCCGAGCCAGTCAGCCAAATCCCGCGACTCGACAGCAAAGCAGCAGCTTAGGCGGAAATCACCATATTCCGCTTCGGCCGGTTGAGGTACACTCGATGTATGAAGGCCAACCTCCTTTCACTTTGTATAGTCGTTTCATTGACGTTGGCACCGAGCCAACTAGTGATGGCGCGGCAATCTCCGAACTTGAAGAAGCAGCCGACTAGCTCAAAAAAGCATCCACTGCGCGGTGCCTCACAATCGAGAGCTGCGGATGCAGTAATAAGTCGTGCCAAAGCGAAGCGCGAGAAAGGCGACATCAAAGCTGCTATAGAGATCTTGAGCGAGTTAATCCGCCAGCAACCAACTAATGAACTGGCGTATTTCTGGCGCGCCATTTGTCGATCCGACCTGGGCGATAGTAAAGGCGCATTTGAAGACAACAGTATGGCGATTCGGCTGGCACCAAATCATTTCGGAGCCTATTACAATCGAGCCTTTGAACTAAGCAAAGTAAATAACGACAAGGCGGCAGTAGCAGACTACACCAAAGCGATCGAATTGAAGCCCAAGTTGCGAGACGGCTACTACAACCGCGGCTGGTCCCGAGAGGCAATTGGCGATAGAAGCGGGGCCATAGCCGACTACACACAGGCAATCAAACTAGATTGCAAATTTGCAAATGCCTACTGGCGTAGGGGTGACATTTTTGTCGCTTGCAATAATAAAGAGAAGGCCATGGCCGACTACAATCGCATGGTCGCGCTCTACCCCAAGAATGCCTGGAGTTATGCCTATCGTGGCTACGGCATGGCACAGTTCTGCAATGACAGAGCTGCAGTTCAAGACCTTACCACAGCAATAGAATTGGGCCTAGTAGACTCGATTTGTTACAGCAATAGAGCCAACTCACGGGCAATACTCAAAGACCTCAACGGTGCAGTAGCCGACTACACCCAAGTCTTGCTCATCGAACCTAGAAACGTTGAGGCTTGCTGCCGCAGAGGTGAGCTGCGTCGAAAGTTAGGTGACAAAGCCAACGCCTTAGCCGATTTCAACTGGGCAATAGTCACTGATCCGTACTGTGCGGCGGCTTATGGTGGCAGAGGAATGCTGAAATCTGAAGCTGGAGACAGAAGAGGGGCTATTGCAGAATACACCAAGGGCATTAGTGCCGACCCTCAATCAGCCTTGTGTTATGCAGACCGAGCCTACGAGAAAATGCGACTAGGTGAATATCGCT
>JAUPUU010000074.1 GCA_030917395.1 Cyanobacteriota bacterium erpe_2018_sw_21hr_WHONDRS-SW48-000092_B_bin.40 | reverse complement strand
GGTCAGAACACGAGGTAAACAAACGACTTGCTTTGATCGCTTCAAACAAAAAGCGAGTTAAGACAAAGAAGATCGATGTAAGCACCGCGATCTATTTTCGCCAACCGCTCTAATCTTTCTTATCACCAAGAGGCAAAGCCAAGATCCTGGCCAGCTTTGAACTATTAAGCAATTCAGTGCCATGATGCTTTGTGCAAAAATAACGCCAGCTTAAATTTGTAGAATTACACCAAAACTTCGTAAATACCGAGGCGGCGAATTCCAACGGCCGAGGCAAAATAGAACTCCCCCCGTTTTATATAGAGGCCTTTGCGTGGACGCATCTGACTCATCAAATAGCTCGCAGGCCGATAAGGCTCGCAGCTTCTTCGGCAATGAATGCCCTCTTCAGCCAGGCCCTAACGAGCTGCCGACCTTAGATGTGGGCCGCAACACCCAGGGCTGCCAGTACAGAGACTTCTCGCAGCCAGACACAAGCTCGGGCATGGATATTCTCGCCCTTTACAAAGAGAAGCGACCAAGCATCGTGCAGTTAAAAATGGATGGGCACAAGGACAAAGGCGGACAGTCCATACCCGAAAACTGGGGTGGAACAGCATTCATGGTAGCAAAGGAAGCGAACAGCTGTCTGGCCATAACCGACAACCATGTGGTTAACGGCGTTCCCAACGTTAATGGCATTCCAGATAAACGCACAGCGGTGACAAACACAGGTGAAAGTTTCGATGCAAAGGTCATTGCCACAGACAAGAGCCAAGACCTGGCACTAATTGAAATTGCGACCGGCGATAAAACAGCAGCAATATGCAAGCCGCTAGAGATAGTCGACAACAAAATGGACCAAGCCAACGTTCCAGCAGTGGCTATAGGCCAGGCTTATACCTCCGGCGGCTTCTTTGTTGCCGAAGGAACATTCAATGGCACAAAGAAGCGAGGCGACGCGAAACCAGCGCCAGCGCCTCTGCCTGGTGAGGATGCCGACAGAGATGTACAGGTCTTGACCATGCATGTGCGCCCCGGGGTCTCCGGCGCGCCAGCATTTGAAAAGGACGGAAAAGTAGCCGGGGTCATAGACATGGGCGGCGGGCTAGGCTTTGCCATAAGCACCCCCATAACCAAGCAGACAATCATTGATTTGAAGGCGAAGAAATAAGGCCGTTTAGAACTGTTCAATGCAAATTGGCAGCTGATCGTGGCTGCAATCGAGCTCTTGCGGCCTTATTAAAGGAACCTTTAATAAGGAATTTCGTTATTAAAGGAAAAGGCCTTATCCTTTAATAACGAGGTCGCTTTGCAAAGCCAACTTTAATTGAATGGGTAAAATATGACTGCAGCAGAATCAAATCGACTCAAATGTTCCTTCTGTGGCAAGACCCAAGAAAAGGTGAAAAAGCTAATCTCTGGACCAGGAGTCTACATTTGCGATGAATGTGTTGATCTTTGCAATGAAATACTAGAAGAGGAAGTCTTCGAGGTAGATGGGAAGACAGGGGCCAGATCAGGCTCGCCACCTCCCGTAAGGATCGACGAGCGCGACTTGCCTGAATTGACTGTTTGGAGCAGCAAACTGAGCAAAATAAAGTCGCTAGCTGCCGATCAGTGGCGCGGGCAAAAACTTGACGATGATACTGGCGATGAAGCAGCCCTGGTCTCTGCAGCATGCGTAGGCTTGGAAGAACTGCTCGATTACTATCGAAAGAATAGCATAGAAGCCGGAGTGGAACCTCTTCTACGCGCACTGCTGCATTTAAAAGAACGACTCGCCGGAAACGCCAGCCCAGAGCTTGTACCGTTCTTAGAACAATTAGCAGTGTTTTACTCAGACAGCAGAGACTATCATATTGCCGCTTCATTACTTGAATGGCTTTTGGAAATTGGCTTCATTCATGAGGTAATAGACGAAGCAAGACAAAGGCAGTACGCCTTCAACCTAATCAAGATCTACATGCGCCTTGGAAAAACAATAGAAGCCGACAAATTGCTCGACAGCCTAAACTAAAAAATCGTCATCGCTCAACTTCGGATTAAGACTGACGCGATCGAAACTCAGCTCTGTTTCTGTATGCAGTGCCGAATGCTTAAAGGTCGCACCTTCGACTTTTTCGTCTTTAAGTGGACTGAGGATAGCGTCAAAGAATTCTCCTGTTTTTGCTATGGCACCAAAGACTTCTTTAGAAAACTCTGTATTAACAGGTCTCGTGGTTATTTCAATTGCATGAATGAAATAACTAATACTAGAAACAGTCAAACGTACAATACCAGCAAAGCCAAGATCACCTTCCAAGAAGAGCTTGTTCGACTGTTCTTTCACTTGCACCAAGCGAAAACTATTGCGCTTGATGTACCAGAGACAATTTTCTTTAGGGTTCAAACAAAAGCGTATAAATGAGAATAACTCCTCTGGAATGTTAGCAGCCCGAAAAATAGTCCAGGCTGACGGAATGTCCGAAGAACCTACAAATTTGGCGCGCTCATCACCAGGCCCTTTGACAAAAACGGAACTGCCGACGAACTTAAACTTGACGTCACTATCGTGAAAAACCAAGATGATTTCATTTGGTTTACGATACGAAAGCTGAAAAGCGCGGCTAGTTGTACCACTCCCTTTCGAATCATCAAGGAAACGCCAGTCTTTGACCCAGTTTCCATACAAGACAAAAGTATCCAAATCTCGCACTACAAAAAATGACTTCTCTAGAATATCTTGAGCGTTCATTAGACAGTCCGCTCCTTTACACTATCTTTTGCGGTGTCCTTTAGCTCATGGGTCGGCAAAGCGACATAGCAAGAAAGGTATGTCTCACGCTCAAAGCAAGGTGGTTTCTTTAGAAAAGGATTTATCGGAACAAACTTAACCCAGCCAGGAAGCTTATCGACGAAGGTGCGCTGACCAAAACCAACCAAGGCATAGTCATTTTTGTCTACGACAAGAAACTGCTCACTGTTATATATGTTTGAGCCGACCAGCCAAAAATATCGATCTTCACTCCAATCGAATTTCTCTCTCAATACTTGCACGAGCGGAATATGTGCCGTTTTCTCTGCATCTTCAAGAAGAAAACGATGGCGGCCACGATAGAGGCCTTCTTCGTCGTCACGTCCGGCAAGAAAAAACCATAGGTCCAAAAAGCTCGTATATGGCGCTGCCAAAAAGCGATTATCAAGGCTAAGGCGCTTTGGTGAATACAATTTGCTCGCTAACTCGCCAGACTGGCGAACCAAGAGATTGTTAGGCAAGAGCTTGGCGCTGAAATCGCGCGCTGGCGGTGTGCAATGGGAAGCCTCGATAGACAATTCAACCGGCGGACGGAACTCAATCGCCAAGTCAAACTTAACTGGAGCAATGTCAGACTCAGTCTCATAAAAAACTTCGCCCACACCCTGACCACTAAAATATTTGCCTTTTCGCAGCTGTAGCCAGGATTGCTCAATCACTTCATAGGCGTCACGTTTAGTTTTACTTTCCAAATCAACCTTTCAGAAACTGTCGATAAACCGATCATAACACCAAGCCAAATTGCAATTTTGCCGGGTTTGTGCACTCAGCCAATCTTCACCACACTAGTATTCTTCCCACCCTTTGACCACAGTTCTGACACAACGGCTCACTAACATGCAGCTATGGTCAAGGGTTAGTCTTACCAATCAAATAGTAAAACGCAATGAAGAATTAAGGGATTTAGCCTATGCGCACAAAGCTCAGAGCAAGATTGAGACAACAACGACGTACAAGCCGTACAAGCAACGTGCACAACATAATGGCAGCGCGCTTAGAAGCAAAACTAGACGGAAAACTAGACGCAAAAATAAATGAAGAACGTGCCAATAGTCCAAGAACTCGCTTCAACTGGCAGGTGCTGGCTGCCACCTGGCTAGGTGAAATGTTCGACGGTATGGACGCTTCAATTTATGTACTAGTAATGTATCAGTGCCTTTCTGAATTAATCGGCTCTAGCGCTCACAGTACAGTGGCACCCATCGGGGCGACAGTGCTGGCAATTTTCATTGTCGGCTGGGTAGTCGGCGGCATTTGCTGCGGCATACTAGCCGATTACTACGGCCGCTCCAAGGTGATGCTGGCAACGATTCTCGTCTATGCAGCCGCCAGCGGTCTTTGTGCCCTCAGCCATAACTGGGTTGAATTAGCTTGCTACCGTTTTCTTGTTGGCTTCGGCATCGGTGGCGAAATTGGCCTAGGTGCAGTTCTTGTAGCAGAAACTTTCAAAGGTCGCTCGCGACTTCATGCCGCTTCCTTCATTGCCAGTTCCTTTGCTGCAGGCTATCTACTGGCGGCAGTGGCCAATCTCTATCTCGGTCATCTGGGTTGGCGTTATCTCTTTCTCCTAGGCGTTACACCAGCTCTGGTCACGCTCTACTTCCGCACGAAATTGAAAGAGCCAGAACACTTCGAACAAGTAAAGAGAGCGAAGCTGATAGAAAGAGAGATTGCAAGAGCCTACGGCAGCAAAGTTATCCATGAGCCCTTTACTTTGCCTCAAATATTCTCCCGTCAAAACCTGGCCAAAACCCTGGCAGCAATTGGCCTTTCCACGCCAGCTATCGTTGGCTACTGGGCGGTTCTCTCATGGCTTCCAGCCTGGGTAACGCAGATGGTTGGCGGAGAAGCCATCGTTGAGCGCAGCGTCACGGCTGTAGCCCTCAATATTGGTGGATTAATCGGCGCCCTTGGTGCCGGCCTGCTGGTGGAAAAGATCGGCAGAGCCAAAAGTTTTCGCCTGGCCAATTGCGGAGCGCTTCTTTGTGGTCTGATTCTCTTTGGCACCATTAAAGAATATGGTCTTCTACTATTGAGCGTTGCCTTTCTCCTTGGCTTCTTTGCTCAAATGCTTTTTGCTCTTCTATTCATCTATGTGCCAGAGCTGTACGAAGCTAAAATTCGCTGCACTGGAGTTACCACCAGCATCACCGCCGGGCGTATATTTGCGGCCATGGCAGCCATACTTGGTGGTCAAATAATCGCTTGCCTCAATGGTTCATATGCCAGTGCAGCTATCTTGTTTTCTAGTGTTTACTTTATTGGCGCCATAGTTAGCTTCTTCTTGCCAAAGCATAAAGAAGAAGTTTCTTCATACGCTAATGAAGAAGCTCTGAGTCACGAGCAAAAGCTACGAGCCAATTAACAATGGCCGGAACAAGCAAACCAAATTTAATCAAAAACACTCCTATATGAGCCTTCCGACGCGCTCTATGAAGAGCGATTGGATTCATAAAAATCGAACGCTGATAAGCGAAAAGGCCAACCAAGAAAAGCACTAAACCAAAGGCTAAAGCTGATAGCTCAAACGAACTAGCGACAAGATTGAGCAAGGCTTCTACATTCGCCAGCATGTTACAACGCACTGTCCCGGGCAAACCTACAATTAACACGGCTTCTTGTGGTTCCATACCAATGTTACTCCAGCTCTATACAAAGAACATAAAGCAAGAAAGAAAGCTGAAACAGAGGATTAGCCCTGAATATAGCTCAGTGTATCCGCAGCTCTTCAGCATGACGAAGGTCTGAACCCAGGAAAAGTTGAGCGCATTAGATACACAGTGAAAGCAACTGCTGTTGGCTTCCAGCGGATCAAAGCTAGCGACATCGCTGAGCACTATGCCAAACTTTGCAGTCACAACTTGGTCACGCCAAGGTCACATGTCAGTCTCGCCTCATCAGTATTATTCAAATATGAGCTGCGGTACGGCAAAGCCACCAGCGAGAGCTTCTCTCAACAGGCGGAACAAACTAGACATTGTCGGAATTTTCTTGAGGACAAACAAATGGCTGATTTTACTAATCCTGAACTTTTCGATACACCAGTGGCCGATGCTTCAAATCAGTCGACTCACGCAAGAATATTCGAAGACGCCTATTCTACAGGTGCTGGAGTTTCATCTAAGGTGAGTGATAAGCTGACAAGCAGCACGACCCAACCAACATATGCTCTCTCTGAATTCATTCCAGAGAACTCTCAGTATATGCCGCTTGCCATTGACCTGATTGATGATATCGCCAATGGTGGCTATGGTTCTAACTATAAAGAAGTCAATGAACTATCCAAAACTGAGCGTTTTCAGCTAGCTAACGATATGCACGATATTGCCAAGCAATTCAATGACCACTATAAGCTTGTTCCCGGCAAAGATATTGGTGCACTGGCTGTGGAGGCGCAAGTAAACACTGGCACAGAATTTGTAGTAGACATCGACGTGGTGAGAACACAAGAGTTCATTCCATCACCAAGGCAGGAGCGCCTCGATGTCTACGATCCCGGTTTTTGGACCTTTGAAAAAGGTTGCGGTAGAAAGATAGATATGAAGCAGGCACTAAATGAGCGCACATATCAATACGAAAAACTTGCTGAAGCCATGTATGGACATGAATATCTTAATCTGATCGAGGAGGCCGGTGCGTCTAGCGTGCGGCGGAACTATCTTGAAGCCAGCCTTGATAGTGTTAACGAAAGAGCCGCAACTCAGATGATAAAAGACCTTTATCGAGGTGGTGAAGACTTTGATGGCCTAAGAGATTTACTCAAGGACAATCTCATTGCTAACATTGAAAAGCCTCATCAAGCTAGACGGACCACATACACAGAGCCGCTCTTCGCCGCCTCTAGATTTCAACGGGCGCCAATCCAAGACCTGCAGATCTTAATCGACGAATTAGACGCTGGATTAAGATGAACGGGATAATCGGCCCAGAGATAACTCCACACGGCCAAAGGCTGAGGGAATCGATACATACGACCCAGATTTCTGGACTTTGAGGATAGGCTGGTTCTGATGGCTTAGTCTCTATGACTGGCAGGAAAAATCATGCGGATAAAAAGAATCAGGCCGGTACAAATCATATAGATACACACCGGGATGCTAAAACCGGGCTCAATTACAGCCTCACTTGGGTTAGCAGGATTATATGAAACCCTTATGTTCTTACCGATTTCAGGGTCTACACCGTTATAGCTAACGACCTGATTGCCAAGATTGAACTCCATGCCAACCCGCGAAAAAGTCAGCTCTAAAGAGTGTTCAAAATTAGTAGTGTATTTCTTCGAACCGACTTGAAATGCAGCGGTACGGCCAACCTTCAGATCATTTTTCACAACAACAGCATTGGCTACGGGCCATTTAGCGCTATTGCTAGCATCGTTGAAGGCGGGAACAGCCAGGATAAGTGCTATTACAGCGGGAATTAATGCAAAAATGAAACTCATATTAACGCCCCGAAACAACTACATCATTTTTTATTTCTACCACACGCATTGCATAGTACGCCACAGCAGCTACAAGCCAAGACTGCACTGAGCAGATACCAACAAAAAGTGATTCTAAACCAGGAATCACCCCAGCAGTGCAGATACCCACAAGCAGGCCAAGGTGAGAAGCAATAAAGGCAGGCCAGCGAATAGCTGGCAACTCATTCATAGGTACGACCACAGAACTATTATCGGGCAAATTATAGAGCCGCTTAATTACAAATTCTTCGATGATCATAATCACCGTCATTACCGGAATGATTACACAATTGAGCGATGCAATTGACTCTAGGGAGCGGCTTGAGCCAGCTTGCGCTAGCCAGGCAGCGAAAGCAGAAGAGGCACCAGCAAGAATAATGACAGCGACCTTATGGGGTAATCGTTTGAGATTCTCTAAGGCATTGATCATGCCGTACATATTGGAATCGTTAGCAGCGCAATAGTTTGCAATCAGCACAAGAGCGGCAAACAATGCCACTCCACCAAAAGAATAGACATTCATATAATTAGTGGCAGTAATGTAATCGGTGATACCAGAAAGCCTTGCCACCATCCAACCAGTAGCGGGGAAAATTACTTCACCCACCAGCAAAGCAGCAATCAGCGAATAGACTACAAATTTTTTATTGGGTTTGCTATAACGCCAGTAATCAGGCTCGTTGCCCCAAACTGCAAAACCAATAACAAAGCTGGAAACCAGAGTCAATGCCGACATGAATGAAACCGGAGCATGGCCAGACACTGAGGAAGCAGTCAAGGCATCGATTGGTACAGTCGGGACGACTTTACAAAAGGTGTAGCCAACCCAAAGCACCAGAAGCGGTGCAGCAAAATAGCGGGCGAAATTAGCGACGCCTTGAAAACCAAAAAAATTATTGACTGCCATAAGCATAGATAAGCAAGCAGCAAAGAGCGGCACCGGCCAATTGAAATGAAACAAGCCCTTAAGCGCATCGGCACAGAGCACTGCGTCGATAGCGTACCAAGCAGACATCAACCAAATGGCATGAAACGAGACCAGCCAGGTGCCATAGCGTCCAAAAGTCTGTCTCGTCAAAACCGAATAAGTAAGACCGCTGCGCACACCAAGCCAAGCTGCTGGCACCGAATAGATCAAGAGAAAGAAGCAGCTCAATATCGAGCAAGTCAAAACCTGTCCGAGAGTGAGCCCCTGCTTAAACCATTGAAAGCCAATCAAGACTGTCGGGAAGGCAGTCACCATGGTAATCCACAACAGTGTCATGGTGATTGGACCGCGGCGTTCGCCTAGAGGAACAGCGTCGAGAATATGATCATCGCCGCTGTTCATTCATTTTTCTCCAGCAGCGCCAGAAGCAGTTTTTCCACCTCGGGCCACTCGCTGTCGAGTATGCGAAACCAGGCAGTATCTCGGTTGCGTCCTTTTATGATGAAGTGACTTTCCTGAATACCTTCGAATTTAAAGCCCATGCGCAAAGCGGCTTTGCGTGACCGCAAATTGAGAGCATCACATTTCCACTCCACTCTTCTATAACCCAAATTAAAAGCATGCTGCAGAAGCAAATAAGTAGCTTCTAAATTAGCTTTGGTGCGCTGCACAAGTGGGCTATACCAGATGTTTCCCAGTTCAACTTTGAGGTGGTTAGGAAAATTATTGAGATAGTTGACTACACCAATCTGTTTATTGGTAGCCACATCAAAAACACAATAACAAAGACCGTTCTCAGCTTTCTCTTGAGCAAAGAGAAAGGCCGCCAACTTGCAGCTCGTCGGAAAAGGGCCAGCCGACATATAGCGCCAAATCAGAGCATCGGCATTATAACTATCAATTTTACGCTCACCAAGCTCAGCAGCAGAACCGTTTGAAACAGCAAATAGAGCTTCGTTATCGCGCTGCAAATCAATCGGCACAAGCTTAACGTGCCGACCAACAAGGGTTACAGCCGCAGGCTTAAGCGGCAAAGAATTGCTTTTTGCAATCAACTCAGCTGGCAGCAATTCCGATACTTCGAACCCAGCTTCACTCAAGAGCGGCACTCACTTCTAGCTCTAGTTCTTTTGAGGCTTCAAGTGTTGCTTCACGCAGAATCTCCGCGATAGAATCGATCCAATCGCTGTGTTCATGCTTAATGAAACATGAGCGGAGAACAGTAACACTATCTTGGTCCCAATCTAACATCATATTTTCTTCAAGCAGAGAGCTAGGCAAAGTTGCCAGAGCTAAATGCAAATTCTTGGCTGCAGCAACCTTAAACACTCGCCGAGACAAAGCCGAAACAACGCTGGCCTTGGCCATCTTTGCCTTCAAAGTCGCACTCATAGGTATCGGGACGTAAATGAGAATATCCAAATCAGGCTTAAGTGGCAGGAAGAACTTAGCACTAGAATCAGAATTCGAAATCGAATTCAATTTGTCATACATCTGCAATGCCGCTTGTCTGCACTTTTCAATATTGACTGCAAACTGGCCACCCTTGAGCAAGGGAAACATTTGCTGAGTAGCCCAGAGTGCGGCAGCCGAGGCACCAGGCCTCGAACACTCAAGACTAATTTCACCGAGATGCAAATCAGCCGAACTAAAATAGGTGTAGGGCGAATCATGTTTATAAAGAGCGCCCACAGCAGGATCTTTAAACAAAACGCAACCACAACCATAAGGCTGATAGCCATGTTTGTGTGGATCAATCACCACAGAATCAGCTTCCTTTATCAAGGCGTAGGTTTCAGCCGCAGCCTCATCTAAGTTTCCTGCCAAAATAAAGTAGCCACCATAAGCGGCATCAACATGAATACGGAACTGATACTTATCGCGCAGCTTTAGAACGTCTTTTAGTGAGTCGACAGAGCCTGTCGATGTAGTTCCGGCTGTTACCACCACAGTGCCAACATTGCCTTGAATTAGATGTTCTTCTAGCGCAGCCATGTCCATGCGACCGCCAGGACCCACAGCAACCTTTGCGAACTCTAGACCCAGTACCGCACTGATGCGACTATGGGTATAGTGCGCCTGTTCTGAAGCAAGAATAGTCTTGCCCGGGTGCAAAGTTCCCGCCACCCACAAGGCTTCTAAATTAGCCATGGTGCCACCCCCGCACAGATGGCCCAGATGCTGCTCGAAACCAAACATTGAAGCAATGTTGGCTACAGCTTCTTTCTCTAAAGCAGAAGTGGCTCTGCCCCCATCTAAAGCGTGATTGTTGGGATTGACCCAAAGACTAAGCATGTAAGCTAAACGAGCAATTGAGTGTGGCGGCTTGAGCATCTGCCCAACATAGAGCGGATGCTGATAAGGGTAGTTATCTTGCAAGCGCTCGGCGAGATCGAGCATAACCACTCGCAGTCTATCAACATCAACTTCTGCTTCAAAAGGAGGAAGATCAGCGAAACCTTCCTCCATTTTATTGACAGCTTCTTCAAGCAAATGCAAACTTCCAGTCTCAAACAGCATATTTAATCCACTTTGCCGGGGCCGCGCTAGCAAAAGCAAAAACTATAGCAATTTGCGGGGAATAAGATACATACCCGCCGGTTTAATCTAAAGGTTCAAAGGAAGTCAAAGGCGTTTTGAAGAGGATACCCAATGGCAGACCAGGTCAAAGATGACTCCAATGCAGCAGCAGAAGCGTCCCCTCTTTTCGCCGAGCTACCGGGTTCTTTTAGCGCTGGAAACATTCTAGACAAGAAGGCCCCAGGTTCAAATGACCAGAGGCAATCACAGCTGAACGAGCTCTTGTTCAGCTCCCAGATCACGGCTACGGAAGGTTTCATCAAACCACCTTACCCCGAGCAAAAGGCAGAGTTTAAACCATACACGGCACCCGAGCCGTCTTTAGTAGAAAATCAAGTAGAACTGCCCAGAGAGGTTCCAATACCAAGGCCACGGCCGGACAATCTCACAAGAGAGAGCGATTCAGCACCAGAAACATCTATTCGCCCCAAGGCAAGGCCAGAAGAACTGGGCGCGAAGCAGCAGCCCCTAGAGTCGGTGCCGATACCCAAACCACGACCAAGTGACCTCGATACAGCATACACAATCCGGCCAAAACCGCGTCCGCTCAACAAGGAACAGAAAGCCGTACTACAGGAGCTAACGGGCTTTAGATACAACAACCCGGACGGAACACCCTTTGGCGAAGGAATGCAGGCTGCCAAGGAAGTTACTCAGGACTTTGTCAAAGAGCCTAACACCGCCACGGCCCTACCCAAGTACAAAGAGCGCTTCGAACAGGCGATACAGACCTCCGACCAAGCCTACTTTGCAGTCGAAAAAACCCAGGCGCCGGTGATTGCCGCAGCTGAATTGCAATACGGGATGGCCATAACGAGGATTACAGACAGCTATATCCAACTAGATAAGGAAATTGGCAAGCTGCCCGCCGATGCTCAAATTCAAGCAAATAACTTGAAGTTAGCATTGCAAACTCCCGGACAAAGCGAGTCGGCTAGACAAACTTTTGCCAATGACTTCAAAGATTATCCACAATTTGTAGCAGCTACTCAAAAATGGCTGGATGACAGCGCAACATTTAGACAGGCCGACGCTGAGCTTAGCGCCGCGCGCAAGCCACTAGTAGACGCAGCAAGAGATGAGGCGCTCACGAGGTTCGTCTACAAGAGAGCAGCAGACCTAGCGGGGAACAAGAATTTAGCTGCTAGCGTTGGCGAAGAAGCGCTTTTAATGGCACGCAGAGCCGTGGAAATTGAACAAAAGGAAAAGCCAAAGGCAGCACAGACGACCGGTGCTTAACTAGTATCAACACTACTTAGGCCGATGAGCTTCGATAATTTTGGCGCTATTCTCATCGAGCCAACGCTGTGCCCCTTCTTGATTGGTGAAATCGCCTTCGCGCTGTGCTTCGCGGGCAGCTTCAATTACAGCCTTAAAATGCGGTCCGGGTTTGATATTCATGTTGAGCAGCATATGACCATTAACAATGGGCTTCTCACCAAGCTTACCTGCTTCTTTTAGCTCTTCCAACTTTTGCAAAAGAAACTCTTTGTGAGAGCGTCCAGCGTCATAATTTTTACTGCCAGTGGCATCGGCATGCTGAATCTCAATCAAATCCATGACGTCTGGTCGCTCCAGCAGGGCGGTGAGCTTACCGGGACGCATGACCGTCACTTCGTGCATAGCCATGTGCAAACGCACCAACTCAGAAATGCGCTCTTGTTGATTAGAAGACAGCTTTAGTCTGCGAGCAATTTCTTGGGTAATCTCTGCACCTTTGGCGTCATGACCATGGTTAGAGATGCCACCATCAGGCCAGAATTTCTGCGTTGCCGGCTTACCAACATCATGCAAGAGTCCACCCATCATGCGCTCAAAGTTTCCGCCGGTGAGATTTTTCAAGACCAGTTTCGTATGAGTCCAGACCGTTCCTTCCGGGTGCCATACGGGATCTTGCCGCCCTTTTGGCCCTCTTAACTTATAGACTTCAGGCAAAACTTGTTTCATCAAGCCAGAGTCCATCATAATTTGCATACCGCGCACGGGGTTAGAAGACGTCAACATCCCTTTGATTTCATCGCGCACACGCTCGCTAGAAACAGCATGAATACCAAACGAATTAGCTTTCAGAGCGGCCATGGTCTCGGGATCGACAGTGAAACCCTCATACTTAGAAGCAAAACGGGGCACACGAAGCATTCGTAATTTGTCTTCAGAAAAACGCTCTGCCGGATCACCCACCGAGCGAATTATCCTGCGGGCAAGATCGTGTTGACCACCGTGAAAATCATAAATTACTCCTGTAACAGGATCTTGAAACATGGCATTAATTGTCAAATCACGACGAGCAGCATCGGCCGATAGAGAGCTGACAAACTGCACGCCGTCTGGCCTGCGGCCATCAGAGTAAGTGCTCTCTGAGCGCAATGTGGCAATTTCAAATTCACGACCATTGACGACCACATTGATCACACCAAAAGCTTTGCCCACTGGAATTACTTTATAGCCTTGATCTAAGAATAGTCTTTCGACTTGATCTGGTGTGGCCGAAGTGGCGATGTCATAGTCTTTCGGCGTCTTACGCATAAGTAAATCGCGCACCGCACCACCGGCGAATACACCAATGTGTTGTTTGTCTTGCAGTGTTTGAACCAAGTGAGTGCCAAGCTCTCGCTGATAGGCAGACTCTGCTTCGGGAGTTAACTCAGCAGCCTGCTTTAACTCAGCAAGATCGCCATCCCCATGGCGAGGACCATCTGAATGATCACCATGATTATCATGATCATGGAAATTGCGATTGGGCCGAAACTGCCCCTGACTCTGCTCGAACTGCTTAAACTCTAGGGCCCAATGCTGTTCATAAGTAAGATTGCTGACCTTTAATTTGGGAATTAGGGCCGCCAGCGACTCCACTCCAGCAAGGCTTGCACTGGCGCCGGGTTTAACCGCTGGCGAATTTTCAGCGCCAAATTTCCCCTGGGTCAACTCGCCACGAATCGCCGCCTCGCTGCTGCGAGCCTCAAGTTCCTGGCCTAATCTGGTCTCTCTATATTTTTGCCAAGCAGCATCCCGATTTCCTTCTTTCAAGTTGTCTGCGGCAGCCTTGAACTGTTGCTCAAGAGCTTGAGGCAACTTGTGCTGACTCAAATGCTTCAGCTCATGACCAAGTTCAGCGGCATCGGCACCACTTTTAAGCTCAACGCGACGAGAGCCAAAAGCAAGTGACTGCGGCGCATCCGTTTGCACTCGCGCCCAGGGATTTTCACTCAATATGTTTTTGAACGTGGCTGAACTTTGAACTTCGGCACTAAAGTTATTGGCCACCAGGCGATCAACTGGCACACCCCGACCGACAGCCAAATTCAGGCGATCGGCAGCTTGAGTAATGGCACGCTGACCCAAGGGCAAAGCATGATTCATGACCATGCCACCAACGGCTGCTTTAGTCAAAGTCTCAGTATCGGCTAATTTGCCCTCGGCAATAGCCGTAGAAGTCAGGGTTTGCACACCGCCACCAACAAAGCCAGTAGCCGTGCGAGCTAGTAGCCGTCCGGCTAAACCACTATGAGAGGCCAGCATATTGCCAGCTTCGAAAACTCCAAACCCAGCGGCACCGGCCACTCCATTGCCCAACCTTGACTCGCCGGGCCTGACTTCGCGCACAGTATCATAGGCAAAAGCACCCAGCACAGAGGCGCTTGAACTGCTCTGTATGGCCTTAGCCGCAAAGCCCTCTAGGGCCAGATGCGAGCCCGTTGCCCGCAAGGCAGAGCCAGCGGCTTTACCGGCGATCACATAGGGAACGAGCGACCCCAGACCGCCAGAAACAGTTTGTGCCAGCCAGCCAGCCGACAGAAACTCAGCTGGGGCAACCTGCATGGGCTCAAACTTACCGATTAGCGGGGCTTCTTTTGTATGACCGTCTTTTGTATGACTGTCTTTACCACTGACAAAAGTATAGGCGCCATTCACCCCTGAAATAACTGTGTTAGCTGGCTCAAGCAAGCCAGCATTAACCGCTGGCGCGACAACATTTTCCTTTACGCTAGCAAGGGCCTCCGAAACCAGATTGCCGCTAGCTTGTCTGCCTGCTTCCACATAAGCATTGCCTAGCTCCTTGAAGCCTGGGGCGCTCAATTCAGGATCATTAGGTCTAATTGGCATACCCTAATTTCGCCTAATCAGGCCAGGCGCACAATGGGGAATACCGCCAGCAAAATTAAATCGGAAATCCTAAATAGGACGCGTTAGAATTAAGCGAATTAAGCTCAGCCACTCCTGCTCAGCTGAACAAGCAGATACTTTTGAAAAATAGTTGAGTACTCAAGTATTTCAAAAAGCAGGACTAGCGAGAAGAAGTCACTTGCCGAAATAATTTGCAGGAATTATTTGAAGGAAACACTTGAAGTAATGCGCTCTCCAAACGAAACCAGATCAACAAGTTTAGGCCGCGCTCTCGCCGCTAAACTGATAGCCGCAGTGCTTGTGGCCGCCAGCGCAAGCGGCTTAGATTTATTGTTGCTGGCCCAGCCGGCCCAAGCGGAACGGCGCACTGACCATGTCTTCATTGTTAGCTTTGATGGCGGCAAACCAAGCGTCATGAAGCAGAGCAAAATGCCCACCGTATTTAAGCTTTCAGATGATGGCGCCACAAGCTGGACAGCCCAGACCATTTTTCCGAGCATTACATTGACTTCGCATACTTCAATGCTCACAGGCGTTGGCCCAGAGAAGCACAACACCCTGTGGAACGACTGGGAACCAGACCAAGGCATGATCAAAGTGCCAACTATTTTCGCCCTTGCTACCAAGCAAAACTTGACCACAGCCATGTTCGTTGGCAAACCGAAATTTATACACCTTTATCAGGCTCACACAGTCAATAGATTCTCGCTGCCATCTTACGAATCGAAAGCAGTGGCCGCCTGCGCCGCACAATATATTGAGCAGCGCAAACCCAACCTCTGCTTCATTCACTTTGCGGATCCAGACGGTGCTGGCCATCAATACGGCTGGGGCTCAAAGGAACAGATACAAGCTTTAGCAGATTCAGATGCGGCCCTTGATACAGTAATGAAAGCAATCGAAAAAGCTGGCATTCAAAAAACCTCAGTGGTTATCCTCACTGCCGATCATGGTGGTCACGATAAAACTCACGGCTCGCGCTCACCAGAAGATATGACCATTCCCTGGATAGTCTGGGGTGACGGCGTCAAGCACGGCTTTAAGATTACAGAACCAGTCACCACATACGATACCTCGGCAACGGCTCTATGGTTGCTCGATGTACCAATTCCAAAAGAATTTGATGGCAAACCAATCAAATCAGCATTTACCGAACAAGCAACGGCTCAAAACTGATAATTGACAGACTAGTCGATAACTCTATTTGACGATACGGTCAAGAATTTTCAAGACGCGATCATCTTCAGGATCAAGGCGAAGGGCTTCAGCCAAGACTTTACCGGCTTCTGTCTTCTCGCCTGTTGCCTCAAGAACACGACCTAAATTGTAATAGGCATTCTCATAGTTAGGCTTTTGATTGATTGCCAGCTTGTATTCTTCAACAGCTCTCTTGTTATCACCAACTCCAGACAAAGCATTGCCGAGAACAACGTGATAGATAGGTTGGCTCTGGTCAAGATTTACAGCCTGTTGTGCTTGATCAAGAGCAGGTTGCATCTTGCCTTGCTCAAAATAGACGACACTCAAGTTTGAATGGGCTTGGTGCATTTTGGGATCTAGTTCGACAGCTTTGCGCAATTCAACTTCAGCACTCTTCAAATCGTTATTAAGTCGAAGAGCCCATCCCAAGTCGTTGTGGGCCACGGCATCATTAGGCTTATCAGCAACAACTTTGCGCAGTGTTTCAACAGAAAGTTCGTTCTTGCCTTGGGCAGCAGTAGTCCAGCTACCCGAGCGACCAGCATTGAGAGCTTGAGCATCAGGACCAGATTCACCGGCCTTCGCCTTTTTGGCAAAAGCACCGCTGGTAACACCACTAGAAGCGAGAGCGACAACTAGGCTGAGCAATATGAAAGAACTTTTGCGTGAAACTTTGTGCATGGCAGAATCTAACCCTTTAAACAGGCAACAAGCAAAAGTTTACTACGACCGGCCCAAGCAAACCATTGATTGATTTAACCTTTTGGCCTCCTAGCAATTAGCCCCGGGCAATAAGCTGGCGCCGTGGCCTCATTAGGCTCACCCTGGTGGACCATTAATAGACCACATTATGAAGCACATGCCTGCAGCCACAACCATCAAAGAGAAGATCAAGGCCTCAAATACGTTCTTTGCATCTTCAAAAGCCTGAAAAGTAAAGACCCCGCCGCCACCAACAAAGATAGCGCCAATTATAAAAAGCAAAATTCTCTCAATCGGTTCCATTGGGCTTTCCTTCGACTATCGCTATCTTAAGCCTCAACCCGATTTTTTAGCAGGGGGCATACTACGCAAAACGAGTATGAGAATCAACATTCCTACAAATCCGACTGAAACAAGCAGCAATTGCAGGTACTTTTCGTCGCGGGCGACCTGAACCTGTAGATTTCTGCGGCGCAAAAACTTGCGCGGGCGAGCAGGCGGGCGCGAAGTGCTAATTTTAGGAATAAACTCAACATTGCGCAAAACCGCAATACTGGGCTGGGCATGCCCATCGGAATGGTTCTCCAGGCCCTCCGCTTTGAGGCTATTAATGCCAACAAAACTGGCCGAAAGCGCCAAACTAGAACTGGCGAAGGCAAAAATAGCTAATTTTAAAAACGGTTTTTGTCTCTTGTAACTAGGGCCTACAGAGAATTTGCTTCCTAATCTCACTATCGATTCCGTGCCTAATGGGTTTATAGCGGTTCTAGTTATCGTTCCAGTCAAATACTGTTTATTCAAGTACTGATTTTACCGCCAGTTACTAATACTAACAGGCATGCGCTTACGGCCCCAACGCCCCTTGGCCGCCCCAAAGGCCCCAGCAATGGCATAGCCGCAGCTGGCACACGAGCCAGACGGGCCCTCTATATTATATTTTCCAATCTCGTACCAGTTGCGCTCAATCAAAAGCTTTTGGCAGGAAGGACAATAAGTGCTCTGATGCCTGACATCATCCACATTGCCTACATATACATACTTAAGGCCCAAGCTCATGGCAATTTGGCGAGCACGCAGAAGGGTCGCCGGGGGAGTTGGTGGGCGCTCATCTAAGCGAAAATCAGGGTGGAAAGCAGTAAAGTGCAGAGGCACATCGGTGCCAAGATTAGTCAAAATCCACTCGCACATAGCCTGAAACTCACTATTTGAATCATTCTCATGGGGAATTACCAAATTTGTGATTTCAAACCAGACATTGCTTTCGTGCTTGAGCCACTTTAGTGTATCGAGCACCGGTTCCAGATGAGAAAGAGTCAGCCTCTTATAAAAGACTTCGGTGAAGGCTTTAAGGTCGACATTGGCGGCGTCCATAACCGAATAGAACTCTGGCCGAGCCTCCGGGGTAATGTAGCCAGCAGTAACCGCCACAGTCTTAATGCCAAGCTGGCGGCAAGCTTTAGCTGTATCGATGGCATACTCGGCCCAAATCACGGGATCGTTATAAGTAAAAGCCACAGAAGCACAGCCAAGCTCTTGCGCAGCCAGGGCGATTTGCTCAGGGCTGGCTTTCTCACTTAGCAGCTCAATTTCGCGAGACTTACTAATTGACCAGTTTTGGCAAAACTGGCAACCAAGATTACATCCAGCGGTACCAAAAGAAAGCACGCTTGTGCCGGGGAGAAAATGATTGAGCGGCTTTTTCTCAATAGGATCAATACAAAAGCCAGTACTGCGCCCATAGGTGGTGAGCTTTACTGAATCTTGTAAATTTTGGCGGACGAAACAAAAACCCCTATCCCCTTCTTTTAACTGACAAAAGCGCGGGCACAGGTCGCATTGCACTCGCCCATCGGCGAGCTTGTGCCAGTAACGCCCGTCAACTATGTATTGCTGCTCGTTCGCTTCGATTTCCATGATTTCAGTATAGATGGCAAGGGAAAGATTAAATGTGATTTTCCCCTATCCAAAAAAACAGGCTTGCGCATATACACAAGAGTCGAAGTTACCAATGTTCAATTTTCACAGTTAACCCCGGAGCCCAAAGTGCCTTTAGACGTACCCCCTAAAAAAGACGTTCATAAGGAAGGCGACAAGCCTCAAGAGCATGCTGGCGACACCCAACAAAGTCGCTTGCTTCTTTCTCTTGAAGCCAGCAAAAAGCCAGAGGCAAAGACTGAACAGAAAGCCAAACCAGCAGCCAGTGATGAAAGTATGGCCGCATATATCTCCAGCGGAATCGACAAAGCATCTTCGCTTCTTAACGATGCACTGAAAGCACTGCCCACCCTTACTATTGATGAAAAGAATCCAGCTTCTACTGAAAAAGTTGACATCAGCAGCTTCCTCAAAGAGAACTGTAAAGCCGATGACAAGAACGAAGCCTGCAAAGCCACTCCCGTAGATGCTGGAGTCAAGGGCTTCGTCTTTAAAGCTGAAAAACCATTAGTAGAAGACAAAAAAGAAGGCGCAATTCTTAGCACCGCTGAAACAAAGCTCTCCATCAGTGACTGGAGCAAACTTTTCGCAGCCTATGACTCCCAAAACCCAAATAAAGCCAATCAAGTAGAACTTACCACCAATGGCCTAGTACACCGCGACAGCACTGGCAAAGTCGATGTGGTCAGAACAACTGAAGGCACAACATTGAGAACCACCGACGGCGGCCAACTGAATGCTTCAGACGCTGGTAGCAAAATCAAAGTGGGACCTGACGGCAATATCCAATTCAGCTTCGACAAAGACCAGAATTTCACAGCCGTCTTAGACGGTAGTGAAGGTACTCGTGTTGTCATCGATAGAAAAACCGGAACCGCTCACTTTGTAGACGCTAATGGCAAGCCCTTTGGCCAAGTCTTCAACAGAAAGGGTGATCAATTCGAGGTTTATGGAGAATACAAAAACGGCAACCTGATTACCACTAATGGCGAAATGCACACAAAAGACGGACTAGCCCAAATTGTAGAAGAAGCCTCCGCTGAAGCTGTTAGAACAGGAAAAACCGTAGTCGTGCAAGCCGACGGCGGCATTGTTGCTGTAGCCGCCGACAAGAGCTTCGTCGCCCTACAGAACGATGGTTCATCAATTGTCTCCATGCCCGATGGTCGCTATCTAGTTCGCAATAATAAAGGCGAACTATCAATCTGCTCAGCAGACGGCACCAGTGAAAAAATCTCAAAAGAATTTCTCAATTCAATTCGTGAAAGCAAAGCGCCAGAAATGCGAGCATTAATTGAGGCTGCTGAAACACTGCGCACATTCAGCATTACCCGCACATTGCGCGGCAAGGACGGCAAAGCCACCCTATCGATGATCAACAATATCCTCAGTGGTACCGTCCATGATTCATTCACCACTCAACAGCAAGACGGCGTAACAACAACTACAAATGCTGAGGATGGTAGCACTATAAAGGTAAACAGAGCAGACAATACAGTAAAAGTCATATCGGCTAACGGCAAAACAAACACAATTGAAGCCAAACCAAACGGCGAATTTAAAATAAAGACTGATAACTATACCTACGATTCTGGCACAGTAACCACCAAAGAAGGCGATATCATCAGAGCCGATCACGTCAGACTGGCCAACGGCACCGAAATAGACAAAAACAACACCGTAACAATGGCCGATGGAACAACAATTAGAGCCGACGGAACCTACACTTCTCAAGGACGAGCCAAAGCCGAAATAGTCATGGCTGCTAAAGTAGCTGAAAGCAAAGCACAAAGCATGGCTGGCTACGCCGAAGGAATAGCCGGAGCAATTCGCAGCAGAGCAGCTTCAGGACATGCCACCGCTAGTGATATCGCTTCACTAGAATCAGTATTCGCTGGCCTCTGCGATGCTGTAGCCGCCCTCGGCATGGTTGGTGACCCTTCCGTATCGTACAAGCTCTACTCAGCCAAAGGCACTGTTTCTGAATCAATCAGCACCAGCCTCGTCAATTTAAACAAAAGCAAAGCAGCTTAGAGAACGATATAACCCTCAACCTCAGGCTTAGCCTAGCAAATAATAGTTAGTCTACTAACTGATACTTCGCCAGCATAGGCTGCCATAAGCCACTCGATTTCAATACTAGTTCGGCCACTTCCCGCAGAGCACCACTGCCACCATTGGCTCTAGTGACATAGTCAGCCCGGGCTCTCATCTCTGGTCTGCCATCGGCAACGCAAACACCCAGCCCACTGCGTTTAATCAAAGGAAAATCAGTAAAATCGTCGCCAATGAAAGAAACATTTTCATCGGTCAAATTTTCTTTCTGCAAAATCTCTTCGTAAGTAGCGACCTTTTCTAAGAATCCCTGACAAACATAAGTAATGTTGAGAATGCGCGCCCGCTCGGTCACGGCTGGAGAATCGCGACCACTAATCAAGCCGGTTTTGATACCGCTCCAGTGCAGCATATGAAAGCCAAGACCGTCTTGCGAATTGAACCCTTTAAATTCGGTCGCTTTGCCATCGGGTCCAGGAAAGTAAAAGAGCTTGCCATCGGTTAACACACCATCAACATCCATTAAAATCAACTTGATTTTCGCGGCGCGATTTTTCACGTCATCGCTTACTTTAGAATCGCTCACTGCAATAAGTATTTCGTCGCTTTCAGGGGGCTGCATAAGTTAATCTCCGATTTGCCCCTCATTTTAGCGAGTTCTTGCATTGAAGTTCTAAGCTATGGATAAATTACTATGCAACATTAGTGACAGGCGCCGGCTGCAAAGAGGACGAGTCTTAAAAGACCATGCACAAATCATTCTTTTATTCAGAGTCAGCTCCAAATTCAGAATCAAAATCGCAGCCACCGGTTAGCTTTGAGGTTCTAGACATTGAAGCTGTAAGCATCGAAGCTGGTAGTGCTCGCAAAGCTGGTGCCGGCGAAAACAATGACGATGCTTCGGTGCAAAGAATTACTCTTGCAGCCCCAGAGATTCACAGCTGCGATGTGCTAGTTGCTGGCGGTGGCATGGGCGGAATAGCAGCGGCTCTTGAGGCGAGCAAGGGCCTAACAACCATACTTACAGAAGAGACAACTTGGCTTGGTGGTCAAATGACCAGCCAAGGAGTCTGCGCTCTGGACGAAAACAAATACGTAGAGAGCACCGGCGCCTGTAAAAGTTATCTCGATATGCGCGAGGCTATTCGTCAGGCTTATAGAGATACAGGCAAACTGACAACAGCGGCAGCCAACGACCCTCTTCTGCATCCTGGCACATCATGGGTAACCAGGCTGGCTTTCGAGCCAGAAATAGCACTTCCAGTGCTCGACAATCTACTATTACCTGGGGTCAACAGCGGCAAACTAAAAATTATGCAGCGACTCAAAGCGATAGCAGTGGCCAGACAAAGCGCCATTCAAGCCGTGCTTTTTGTCGACCTAGATACTGGTGCTTTTCATGAAGTGCAACCGCGCATAGTTATCGATGCCACAGAACTCGGCGACTTACTCAGCCTGGCAAAAATACCTTATAGAACTGGCTCAGACAGCCGCTTAGAAACTGGTGAAAACCACGCACCACTTGAAGGCGATAGCGAGAATGTACAAGATTTTGTCTATCCCTTTGTCCTGGAATATCATCCAGGCAAAAGTTTCGTTATTGAAAAACCCGCAGACTATGACCAGTTTCTCGCCACTGGCAAATTTTCATTTGATGGCTATCACATGTTCGAAGAAGTCGATGACTTCAGCACCGGCGAGAAGCGGCACTTACTGCCATTCTGGACCTATCGTCGTCTAATCGACAAAGCTCTCTTCCAGCCTGGCTGTTATGCCTCAGATGTATCAATGATCAATTGGGACAGCAACGACCTGCGTGACAAAAACATAATAGACAAACCTGCGACCATACAAAGAGACTATTTAGCCCTGGCTAAGAGGCTCAGCTTAGGCTTTCTCTACTGGTTGCAAACAGAGGCCAGTCGCGACCCTGACAAAGTAGGCAATGACAAATCAGGCGATGATCAATCAGGCAAGGGATATCCAGAATTAAAGCTGGTAAAAAATGTCCTTGGCACCGCCGATGGTTTATCAATGCATCCATATATTCGGGAGGCTCGCAGGCTGTTAGCAAAAACAATTGTCTGCGAACAAGATATTGTCGAGTCCTGCAACAGCGGTGCCAGAGCCAGACTCTTCGATGACTCAATAGGCATCGGCTTATACCCGGTAGATATTCATGGCCGCCAGGAAATACCAGGAGCCGCACAAGCGGCTAAACCCTTCCAAATTCCACTAGGCGCGCTAATCACTGAAAACTGTCCCAACTATATTGCCGCTTGCAAAAATATTGGTGTCACCCATATAACCAATGGCGCCTATCGTCTGCATCCCGTTGAATGGGCAATTGGCTCCGCTGCGGGCACACTGGCAACTATCTATTTAACTCGCAACCAGTTTGGCGAACAACAACTACTCTCAGCCAGAGACCTTCTAGCAGTACAACTGGCCTTAACTGCTCCAAGCTGCGGCGCTCCGATTTTCTGGTTTGATGACGTGCCGCCAAGCCACGAACACTTCCAGGCTATTCAGCTCATGGCAGTCACAGCTATTATTGAGTGCAATCAGTCTAGCCTCAGCTTTGAACCCGAGGAATTGGTTACAGCCAAAGAAGTCGACCAGGCAGTGGCCCGCCTCAGCAAGTACTGTAATAGCCTAAATCAAGATTTGAATCTTAAAATTAAAGTCGGCAGCCAACTCTCCCGGGCTGAACTGGCCGACGTCTTGCTGCGCGCCCTCAAGCTAGCCCTGCATCTTTAAAGACTGTGCAAATGCACATATTAACTGACTGGCAAAATTCATAACATGGTGACATCAACCACCAAGCCAGGAGCGACCAACAATGAGAGCAGATTCTAGCGACAGACAAATTTCTTCCGAATCAACCGACACTGGTAACTTTCGCTCACACTACAGTTCAGAACTACTCTCTCCTGTGCAACAGATTGGCAGAATACCCGCTCACAGCGGGGCCCTGAGAGATGCGGAGCGCGCCTTAACGAATACCAGCGAGAATAATTTTGATGATACGACCAAATATGAGCCAAAAATTTCGCCAAAAATTTCCAAGGATCCTTCAGGTTTACCAAAACTAGAGATTCACTTTGACGACAAAATCAATTACTTTGCCGAGCACAGCCTGGTGATCGACAAAGCTAGAAGAATCGCTTTCGACTTTGAGCATAACCCCCAGATAGCCAAAGCTGTATGGGGCGGCGGAATGGTGACAATGGCAGCTGCAGCCATAGGCATTGGCATACTGAAAAACCCAACAGCAGCGGCATACCTAGCCGGAACAGGATCTGAAGCCTTAGGCTTTGGTGCCATCGGTGGCATGGCCGGTGGCTCCGCAATGCAATGGTGGTATACATCGGCGCAGCTTAGAGATCAGCTGCCATCTAGTCGTCTTCCAGAATTTAAAGCAGTAAGAATGTATCAAGAGTAGCACCCCAAAATTGCCACAAAAGCAGACCCTCAGTCACTTCGAGCGCAAATCGGAGACGCCCGGCAACTTTGTTTTCAGCACAGAACTGTCTTGGTCTTTCAAATACTTATCGAGAAATGCCAAACAATATTGAGTGATCAAATCTTGCTTAACCTTATCGTGATTGAAAGTAGTCCAGCCCAAATGGCCCATTTTATCGAACTCAACAAAATAGGCTGGTGCTCCAGTTTTGGCAAAAGCACCAGCGGGTTTCTTAACTGAAGGAGTGATACCAAAATCACGAGTGCCACCTTGATACATAACGGGCAGATCAAGACTTGCTAAATTGCCAGAGGCAAGATACGGCTGACAATAAGGAGACATAGCAACAACCGCTTTTACTCCAGGCAGCTTCCAGCTAGGCCAAGCCCCAGCAAGCCCTAGAACTGTGTATCCGCCCAATGAATGACCAGCTAAAGCGATTCGCTTCCAATCTATTAAACTCTCAAAATTGGCATCACAATGAAGGGCACTAACAAGCTTTGCAATGTCATCTCTCCTATCTATATAGGTTGCATCGCTCCAGTTTTCAGGTTGACGGAAACTCTCTTGGGAGCTTACATGGGAACTGGCGGGGGAACTGGCGGGGGAACCGGCTTGGGAGTCGGCATGGGAACCGATACGAGCTGCGTCTCTATGATTTGGAGCAATAACTAGATAGCCAGCTTGAGCCATGGCTTGCATTAGAAACTCACTCTGGGTGTTGCGCCCATGGAAGCCATGGGAAAATATTACCAGCGGAAACGGACCACGACCCTTGGGCTGCCAGACCGCCACATCGAGGCCCGCGATTTTGGCAGTGCTCGCTTGACTTGGAGCGACAACAGAAACAGCCTGCGCTGCGGGCTGGGAGCCAACGGATAAGGCTGTTTGAGAATCATTTTGCCGGCTTTGTATTCTTTGCCGTAAGCGCTCTCTAAACTGCCCCTGGGCTGACCCAGGCAATACAAGCGAAAGCGAACTCAAAATTACAGCCACGATTAGGCCAGTAAAAGCCAATGAAAGAGCTGAAAAGACTCTGGGGCAATGGTCGACTGGAGTGGTTTTAAGGGAGCGCATGGTTTTCTCTCAAATCGACAAGAATGCACACAAAACTCATAGACTACAACTACCTACGAAATCTGCGGCCCAAAAGTTTCACTGGATGCAAAGACGAAGAATCGGTTCAATCCCGCTTATAATGCTGGAAACCCTGAATATTGCCGCCTAATGACATATCCACAAGAGATAAAGCAAGAGGCAAAGTGGAGGCATAATGCTCACGAAAACAGAAAATCTTTTATCGATAAAAGACGCGGCTGCCATTCTAAACCTCGATAAAAAGTCTGTACGCGAACGACTAAT
>JAUPUU010000533.1 GCA_030917395.1 Cyanobacteriota bacterium erpe_2018_sw_21hr_WHONDRS-SW48-000092_B_bin.40 | reverse complement strand
CCCACGCTGATGCCGACGACCACTTAAAGCTGAGCGTGCCAATTTTGACCATTAATCAGCCTGTTGGTGAAGAGCTCAACATTGACGGCTCAGTCACTGTTACAGATCAAGATCTAAAACTGCACAGTACCAACCTATTGTTAGGTGATGCTTCAATCAAAGCCCAAGGCAACTGGAATTGGAGCACACCAGATCAACCTGTCTCACTAACAATGATATCGCCTAATCCAGTACCAGCCAAAATTCTAGTGGGTTTAATTGACCCTACATTTGATACTAAGAATCTAACAGGCACCCTCGATGGCTTCATTAACCTTGAAGGCCCAGTCAGACACCCTAAACTCACTGGCAAAATCTCTTTAGACCGTTTGAGCAACCCCGACTACAATCTCTTCAACTTGAGCGGCGTTATCTCAACAGATAATTTGACCACTATCAAAAACGATCCGTATTCCCTATCAGTTGCCCGAGTAGATATCAATTATTTGAGATTGCGAAAGCTCTCTGTAAACGACATTGGTGGCGTGATTCAAATGGAAAGCCAGGAGAGCAAAGATGGCCGAGTGTTGGCGCCAAGAATCGCCTTAAAAGAGGGCACAGCTCGGGTTGCTGGTGGTCTGCTGAAGATGGACGGCTACGTTGACCTAGAAAGGCGTCAGGTCGTCTTCAACAGCAATATGACCCAGGTGCACATGGAAGAAGTTTCGGACCGTTTGCTCGATACACCAGGCGAACTTACTGGTGCCATGGACGGTGACATTCACATTACCGGCTCTGGCGGTAACTACAAAGAGTTTTTGAAAAACTTAGAGGGAACCGGAGCATTCACCATCAAAGACGGCATCGTCGCTCGTTTCGGCCAGCTGCAGACCAAGCTCACTCAGGCCAATCTATTGCAACAAGGTATTCTCGGCTTCAACTTTAACAACCTCATGCAGAGCGTTGTACCGGTAAGAACTGGCGAGTTTAACGAACTCAATGGTCGCTATTCAATCTATCAAGGCATGCTCAATATCAAGGAGATTCGCTTCAGCGGAGATGACTTGCGCATGTGGGGTGCTGGCACAGCCAATCTACCACTCAATACAATCAACCTTGAAATAGCAGGCACTATTCCCCGGGTGACTAAGTCAAGGCTTGGTGGCATGATTGGTGACTTATCTCGGCGCGTGACCATATCTAAGTTTCTCAACAAAGTCACCTTTGGCAAGCTAGAAAACCTGCCTTCATTGCCACTGATTGGCGACATTGCTGCTGATAAACCAAGAACATTCAGCTTTACCTCCAATGCCAACATGGCCGATGCCAAAGCTATAACCAAGTCGATTGAAAAGACATTTAAATGGCTGCCCAACAAAACGGCAGCCAGCGCCCACCCTGTTCCTGGCCTATAACTCTTCTCACATACGACCGATAAAGAGAGATTAGAACGGCCTAGCTAGCGCCACCACCGGCGAAGGCGAATTTTGCTTGCCTTAACTGTATATATGTGTATGATATATGCAATGACAGGGCAATTGAATAATTATTCCGGGCTGACTCCCATCAGCCCTATATCTATCTCTACGCCTGGGCTTGCCAACAGCATCGCCAGCCAGAACTTGGCGGGCAAGAGTGCTGCCACTGCATCAAATCTAATTACGTTCCTGCCACCATATTTAGAGCACATAAAGGCCGAGCGCAGCCTTTCACTCAACACCGTAATTTCTTACCAGCGTGATCTTACTTTCTTCACCAGCTGGTTCAAACTAGAACAACAAAATGGTCGTATCAGCTCAGCAGTGGGTACTATGCCCACTCGAGGCGAAGTTTTGCGCTATCTCTCATCGCTCAAAGCTAAGGGCCAGCAGCCAGCAAGTGTTACCAGAATGCTCGCCAGCCTAAGAGGTTGGTTTGGTTGGCTCAAAGACATGCACCTGATCGAAAAAGATCCCCTTGAGCATTTCGAAAATCCGCACCGTATCAAAAAGCTGCCCCAAGTGCTTACCACTGCTGAGGTCTCTCTCCTTTTTGCCGTGAGCAGCACCGCCCGCGAAAAGGCCATTCTAGAGCTCATGTATGGATGTGGCCTGCGTGTATCAGAGCTAGTTGGCCTCAATCTCTCAGATCTAAATATCGCCCAGGGCTATATCAAATGTTTTGGTAAAGGCTCAAAGGAACGCATTGTGCCAGTGGGCAAAGAGGCAATATCAGCCTTAGCGATTTATCGCAATGAAATCGAAGATTTGAAAAATGCCAAAATTAAACAAGCCCTTGAAGAAAGAGAAGCCAGCATAGGCAAACCACGAAAACGCGGGCGACCCAGAAAAGAGATTGCTATAGCAGCAGTAAGCGGCAAAAAAAATGATGCGCGCTCGCGCCGCCCGATAAAAGAAGAACCACTATTCAAAGATGAGCAAGGTCAGAGGCTATCACGCTTGGTGGTTTGGCAAATAGTGAAACGTCTGAGCCAAAAAGCTGGAATCAAAAAATCAATCTCGCCCCACACCCTCAGACACAGCTTCGCCACCCATCTACTTGAAAACGGAGCAGATCTAAGAGCGGTTCAAGAGCTGCTCGGCCACGCCAATTTAGTAACAACACAGCTCTACACCCATGTCTCCCGGGCCCACTTGAAATCAGCTTACACCCAAGCCCAACTCAATTTCGGAGTCGGATTATAATGAAGGTTCCCTTCTTATAGTAATGACATGCGCCTACCATTAATAGCTAGCCTCTTGCTTGGTCTTATTGCACCAGTTTTACAGATATTGCCAATCAGCAGTGGGGCAGCTTGGGCACAGAAATTTAGCAACAACAGAGAAATTGGCGTATTTTATGCCACCACCAGGCAAAACGACAGCCCCAGCGGCAGACCTCTTTATGGCGCGTCGCGCCACCTCGATATTGGTTTGGGCCAAGGCTCTACCGAATACGGTGTGGCCACTTTCCTCAAGCCCGATGGCAGAATTCCAACCATCGCCAATAGCCCAACCTGGCAACAACTTCGCGATGAAATGGCAAAGCGCGACAGCTATTGGACAGCAGCAAAGGTCGGTCAACTGAATAGATTGTCTGATAGCGATTTCTTCAATCGCATCAAGAACTTTCATGGCCTGATCTGCATTTATATTCATGGCTATGACATGACCTTTGAAGAGTCAGCAAGAGAGATGGCAGAACTTGCCGATGAATACGAGCGCAGAGCACCGGGACAAGAAATTCTACCGATTCTATTTTCCTGGCCATCCACAGGCAACAAAGCTGACTATACCGGTGATGAAGCCAGCCTAGAGTGGTCCGAAGCGCCTTTTCGTGACTTCATTAATCGTCTTGCCCGGGAAAAAAGTTACGACACTTCTATAGATTTAGTTGCTCACTCTATGGGTTCTCGTCTTGCCTTCTGGTATGCCATGGCCCAGAGTCAAGCTCCTAGCTCCTTCGGCTCTGCTCCTTTTCGCAATGTCATTCTCTCTTGTGCAGACATCGACTATCACACCGCCGAACAACGAAAAGGCGACCTGCAAAAGTGCACAGAAAAATATGTTTTTGTGTTGACCAATGATAATGACGGCCCGCTGCTAACTTCTCAGGCTTTGCATGCCCAGACAAGACTAGGCAGGCCCGCTGATGGTGGCATTGCTATTCGCCAGATTGCCACCACCGGTAATCTCAGTGCCTCAAAGTCAGCGGACCTACTCAACACAGTCAATAGCCTATTTTCGGCGAACTCAAATAGTTCGAGTGATAACAAAGACTCGAAAGGCAGCTTGGCCAAGTTCGCCCTAAATACTTTCTTGCAGAAGAAGACCGCTGGAAATACTAGCAGTGCAGCCGGTGGCAAAATAACTGAATCTGCCGATATATCAGCCTGGCTAGCAAGAAACCCGGCTCTTAGCCGCGACTATGGGCCCAAGGCACAGCTAATAGATGATACGGGGCTTGTTACAGTAAATATGGGTCACCGCATAGCCTGGCCACTGCTAACCGGTCTGATGCTAAGCCAACCAACCCTTGCCCCCTTCGCCACGAGCATCGTGCATAAGCGCCCCGATGCTCTGCTCTTGAGGCAAATGGGTGATTCACCAACCTATCTCTATCGCTACAACAAGATAGACCTCGACCGCCTGAGCCGATGAAACAAAACAATTAGTAACAATTAATTGGCTAGCGAAGTTGTCATTGCTTGTGATGCGATACCTTATAGGCAGGTTTTTGAGATCTAATAGAATTGAACAGTTAGAGCCTCCCAAACCCCGGCTGAAAGTATCTAGGTCGTTCATGATTGAGTATTGCTGGTCTTAGCAATGCTGCAAAAGCCAAAGCTCATGCAGAGCTGAGAACGATTTATGCAAGAAACTCATATTAGTAAGCCACAAACATTTTCCTTTTATTTAAACAAGGTATTTTGATGAGTCGAAGCAAGGTAGAGGGCACCAAAATTGCCCAGGCTGCAAAAGATCTCAATGTCACTAGTGTCACTATAAGACGCTACATTCAAGAGTTCGAGATCGAGACAGCCACTGATGAAAACGGTATTAAGGTTCTTCCGGCCCAAGCGCTAGAAGAATTACAAGAAATTCGCAAGCTCAAGGAAGACGGCCTCACTAATCCAAAAGTGATGGAACAGTTAGAAGAGATGCGCTCGGCTAAGACAGAAGAGAAGCCTAGTAAGGCTAAACCTCGCGGCAAAGCCACTAAAGTAGTTGCCGCCAAAGCCAAAAAAGTAGTTGTCGAAGTAGATGACGACGACGAAGAGGAAGAAGAAGAGGTCAAGCCTGAACCAGCACGCAAAGTTCGTGCCACCAAAGTAATCAAGGCACAGCCCAAAGAAGACATCGAAGAGAAAGAAAAAGAAGAAGAGTCTTCTTCTGACGCTGATGCTAGCGAAGAACAGTCTTCACAAGGCGAAGGCAGCGCCGATGGCGAGAAGTTCATGCACTCTCTCACTTGTCAAACTTGCGCCAAAACTTTCGAACACAACAATCCTCGCCTGAGAGATTGCCTTGATTGCTACCGCGCCAAACGCAAAGAAAGAAGGCGTGGTGGCGGCGAGAAGCACAAGAAAGTTATCGAAAATCCACTAGCCACTCAAGTTCTGAGCAAACAATCACCACTGGGTAGTTCCGCTCAAGCTGGCGTTGAAGCTAAAGACGGTGATCGTCTCGATAGACTAGACCGCCCCGATAGACTGGAACGACCTGACAGACTGGAGCGTCCTGATAGACTAGAACGCCCTGACCGGGCTGAGCGGCCAGAACGCGGCGAAAGATCAGACCGTACAGAGCGTGATCCAGCTGCCCGAGGCGATCGCGAACCACGCAGAGATCGCGACGCGAGAGAAGGCAGAGAAAGAGAACCAAGAGAAAGACAAGAACGAGTAGCAGTTGCAGCGGCAATGCCAGCAGCGCAACGCAGCACCGAACCTTCTTCTTGGGCTCAAATGCAAAAGCCTGTACGTTCGTACAGAAAAGCAATCGAAGAAACTCGCCTGATAACCGGTTCACTGAAACGTCGACTAGAGCGTCCAGATCTTCCAGAAGGCGAAAGACGCTGGTTAGAGCAAGTCTATGCCTATCAGTTGATCTTGCACCAAGGGTGGAGGCATCTAGCTGAATACAAGTCAGGCAGCCCAACCCAGAAGCCGCAACAAGAAGACTAATTCACAGAAAAACAACGAGAATTGCCAGATTTCTAAAAGGGGTCTGGCAATTCTTTTGGCAAAATAGGAGCCTGATTATTCATTGAATTAGGCGTGTATAAAGGCGGCGCCATCGCGGCTCCCGGTAAATTAGCAGGCATATTACCAGGCACATTATTATTGCTACTGGCAAAAGGATTGGCCAGAGGCTGACTCGGAGGTGCCGTTGGTGGGCTCATCTTGGTCAGATCAATGGTGCGAGTAACACGAACAGGAACCACATCGCCTTCATGAAGAAGTAAATCTTTGCCTCTGTTTGTTCGGGCACGCACAGCGCCAATGCCTGAGGTAAACGAACCGAACATAGAACCGACAGATTTTTTGTAATCAGACATATTCATGCCAGGGCCGCGGCTAGTTGGAGGCTTTTTCAGGGTATGAGCGGGGTTGCGCTCGATAAAACCAGTAAATGGAGTGGAACGTCCGTCAGGAAATACTAAGGTTGTCAGCCCCACTTCAACATTGCCAGACATTCCAGTGCGCTGACCAGCAGCGGGAGCAGCCATTACCACCTTGCCAATAATGCGAGCGCCACGAGGAATTAGCTCATGACCATTTTGACTGTGGCCATCAGTGAGAACTACTGAAAACAGATCACCAGCATGACTATTTTTAGACGAAATATCGTCACCCAGAACACCAGTGAGCATTGAGCCGGCTCCGATGCGTGAGACCAACATCTGCTGAATAACTTCGTCAGGAATTTGCCGCTTGCCACCGTAGGCTGGCAAGCCAGCATCAGCTCCACCCATATTAGGTGTAGTGAGACCAGGCGCCATGAGGCCTGGAGCCATGCCGCTACCAGCCTCTTGGCCACTACCGACAAGACCAGGAACCGAGCCTGGTGCTGGCGGCACGTAGCCCTTGCCAACAGGTCCAGTGGGCGGCGCGCCCTCAGGATGCTGCATCTGCCACTGTTCGCGAGCATCTACTGTTGTAACTGTAAGGGTGGTTGCTACAAGAGTGGTCGTCATAGCCGTTGCCAAAAGAGCACTGCGAAGGCCAGCGCGCCGCAAATATGGTGCTGATTGGCGCCACTCAAAAGCAATGAAAGCCTTGTCTATTGTCGCTTTCACCGTAGTCAGCATGGCGCCCCCAAATAAAATGTACAAAAGATTATAACCTTTCAAACTAAAGGCTATTCTATGTGGATTTTAAGCTAATTAGCAAATTATTGCGTAATACAAGCCCCAGTACCAATTATTGAGAGGGAAGGCCGTGTTAGGATCTCGGGTTCGTAGCAGAGAAATTTCGAGTTTATTTCGAGTAATCCTTTGCCTGCCGAGCAGGACGTTTAGACCATAGGGGATAAAGCATTGGCTGAATCTAAAAAACAAAAACAGTACGAATCTGTTTTCATCGTCAGACCTAATCTGGATGAAGATGCTGTAGACCGCACCATCAACGCTGTTGAAGAGTTCATTAAAGCGCAGGGTGGCACGGTTGATGCAGTAGACAAAAAAGGCCGTAAAAGACTGGCCTACGAAGTAGAAAAAATGCGTGATGGATATTATGTCCTCATTACTTTCACAGCTAAGACTGAGTCTATTTCACCGTTGAAGCGAATGATGGTGCTCTCCGAAGACATTATCCGCTCACTTATCGTTGTGCTAGAAGAAGAAGCGAAAGCTGCCCAGTAACCTAAATCTACACACACCAGTAAGTAAGCAGGTATGCCATGAGTTTGAGCAAAGTAGTCATTTCAGGGCGGGTAGTGAAAGCACCAGAAAAGCGCTTCACTCCCAACAATAACGTTGCGGTTACTGAATTCACCATTGGGGTCGATTCACCTAATCGTCAAGATGGTGGAGTAGACACCAATTTCGTCAAAGTAATTACCTGGAGAGACCTCGCCGAGCGTTCCGCTCAAGAGATCAAGAAAGGCGATTATGTGGCAGTCGATGGACGTCTGCAAATCAACAATTACACCACAGCCGAAGGCGCCAAACGCCGCGATGTGGAGATTGATGCAGTGGCAGTAGAAAATCTCTCCCTCACAGTGGGAGCAGACCATTCTAAAGGTGGAGATGACGAAAGTCGTATGGCCACCGTGTCCAGCCGTCCAGCTGGTAAAGCTAAGAGCATAGTTGAAGGTAAAGAACCGGAAGACCTAGACGCCATCTTCTCTTCGGAAGATGAGATTCCGTTCTAAATTGCATTTTTAAGGAGTTAGTTAAATGGGTAGAATGTCCAACGATTCAGCACCACCACGTCGTCGCAAGACCTGCGGCTTCTGTGCTGACAAAGTAGAATTTATTGACTACAAAGATCCAAACCGCTTGAAAAAGTTTGTAACTGAACGCGGCAAAATTTTGCCACGTAGAATCAGCGGCAACTGCGCCAAGCACCAACGCTCTTTGACAGTTGCAATCAAACGGGCTCGCGATATCGCTCTCATGCCTTACATGGCTGAGGGATAAATCGAAGCAGCAGTTAACAGTTTCTTGTTCATGTGGAGCAAATAGTCTTATTGTTGTAAGATTATTTGCCTACGCCGAAGTGGTGAAATGGCAAACACGCTACGTTCAGGTCGTAGTGAGAGCAATCTCTTGGGGGTTCAAGTCCCCCCTTCGGCAGACTTTATTATTACTTGTCTATTATTTAATACTTGATAGATACACGAGGTACGCTTGAGCACAATCGATCCCCGTCGTCCGGACGCAAGACGAGACCTTCCCCCTCTAAACGAGCGCATTCGCGATCGTGAAGTCAGGCTCATTGATGAGGATGGTAGTCAGCTGGGAATTGTGCCTACTCGTGAGGCTCTAGCTGCGGCCAAGGAAAAAGGTTTAGATCTTTTACTAGTACAGCCAGATGCTAATCCGCCTGTGGCACGTATTCTTGACTACGGTCGTCATAAGTTTGAATTAGAAAAACGCGCACGCGAAACCAAGAAAAAACATCACATCCAAGATGTGAAAGAAATCAAGATGCGCTACAAAATCGAAAACCACGATTTTGACGTGAAGTTACGCAGTGCGCAAAAGTTCTTAATTGAAGGCGACAAGATAAAAGTGCTGATTCTCCTGCGTGGACGCGAGATGCAGCATGCTGACATGGCTATCGACCTGATGAATCGTTACGCCGAAGCCCTGAAAGATTTATGTTTGATTGACAGAGAAGCCAAACTAGAGGGCAAGAGTGTTATCATGATTCTTTCGCCCCTTCCTTCAAGGGGCAAATCGCCTGCTTAACTGGATTTCAGCTAGCTGATACCACTAAGTAAGCTTCGGAATCGCCTCTAAGGCGCCTGTAATTTGTATCTTTCACTAAGAGTAGAACCGAAATGCCTAAGATGAAAACCAACAAGGCTGCCGCTCGCCGTTTCAAGATCACTGGAACCGGTAAAGTAATGCGCACTCAAGCTGGTTCACGCCACTTGAATGAGTGGAAAAGCGCCAAAGTAAAACGCAATCTGCGAGGAACTGCAGCCGTGCATCCTGATATCGAGGAACACGTACTGTCCATGTTCCCTTACAGAAAATACCTGCGTTAAACCATAACAACCCCAAGTCAGGTCCAAGGGATTACTCCTCTCCGACGACCGGCTGATGTTGATCTCCACAAGAGAGCAGCAGTAAATCTTTCACTTCGAGAGAAGAAGGAGAAAAATGCCAAGAGTAAAAAGAGGTAACGTCCTCCAAAAACGTCACAAGAAAATCCTCAAGTACGCTAAGGGTTTCCGCGGTTCTAAATCCAAAATATTCATCGCTGCTAACCAAGCAGTTATGCAAGCCTGGAAGAATGCCTACCGTGACCGTAAGAAAAGAAAAAGAGACTTCAGAAGCCTCTGGATCGCCAGAATCAATGCTGCAGCCAGACTACATGGCATGAGCTACAGCGTTATGATGAACGGTCTGAAGAGAGCTGAAATTCAAGTTAATCGCAAAATGCTGGCTGAACTAGCTGTGACTAACAAAGAAGCTTTCACTAAGCTAGCTGAATCAGCCAAAAAAGCGGTTGCAGCGAGCAAATAAGACAATGGAGTGATTATGAGAATTGTCACTCTCACATCAAGCTCAAACCCGCTATTAAAAAGGATTCGCTCACTTCATGAGCGCCAAGCCCGGCATAAAGCCGGGCTTTTCCTTATTGAGGGCGAAAAAGTTTTGCTTGAGGCTTTCTGCAAAGACATAGAAATTGAAGCTGTCGTGATGGACTCAGCCTATTTCGAAAGGGGCTTCCCCGAAATATTCGACGACAACTTACTTGAATTGAATGTAGTTGATTCATCGTTGTTTAAAACATTGAGCACAACTACCTCTCCCTGCAACGTCGTTGCCATAGCCAAGACCAAAACTAGCCGCAGCACCAGCGAACTACTTGAGAGCCTCGACCAGCACCAACCATTAACAGTAGTGCTCTGTGAGAACTTGCAAGATCCAGGGAATTTGGGCACCATCATCAGAAGCTCTTTGGCCTTTGGAGCCAATGCCCTGATCTTGAGCAAAGGCTCAGTCGATCTCTACAACCCAAAGGTAGTGCGCGCTGCCATGGGTGCACTTTTTGACTTACCGATATCTAGTGGTGAAAATATCGGCGATATCTTAGCTAGCTTGAAAAAAGCCGGTTTTGAAGTAATTGCCCTCAATCCTGAGGCGAAGCAATCTTTTGTAGATATAGAATATGGCCCCAAGGTAGCCATCGTGCTTGGTAATGAAGGCAATGGGCTAACGGCCGAAGCCGATGCCAGAACAACAAAAGAAGCTCATATTGAGATATCACCTCAAGTAGAATCACTCAATGTCGCTGTAGCAGCCAGCGTGGTGCTATTTCACATCAACAAGTCTAAAAGAACAATTGCCACAGGCTAAATCAGCATCGCATAAATTGCTAAAATTGAGAAATGGCCGACAAAGAACCGAATCCTGATACCAATTTCGAGCCTGATCTATCGGGTAGTAAGTTTCGCGCCATTACTTCAGCAGAAGCTAACTCTGAGTCAGCGGCAGACTCAGACCTACAACCCAGCCAGTCGTCAGAATCAGGGTCAGAACTAGGGCAAGAACTAGAGGCACAATCTGAGCCTGACCCTCACACAATGACCGTGGTCGAGCACTTAGACGAGCTTAGATGGCGCATTATTCGCAGTGTGGGCTACCTGGCGGCAGCATTTATCACAGCTCTATTTTTGACAAAAGACGTGCTGCGCATTTTAGAGAAGCCAGCCGGAAATATCGAATTCCAAGCCCTCTCAATCGAAGAACCGCTATTGGTATTCTTCAAAGTTGCCTCTTACCTGGCATTGATCTTCGCCTCACCATTCATACTCTTTGAAATCGGTCGTTTTGTCGCCCCAGGCCTGACCAGAAACGAGAAGCGCATTGTCTCACCAGTTGTTTTCGGCAGCCCCTTATTGTTCTGCTGTGGTGCCATTTTTGCCTACTATTGTTTATTGCCACCGATGCTCAACTTCTTTGGCAATTTCAGCCAGGGCATCTCACCAATTAATCAAAGGCTTGACTATTACATCTCTCTTGTATGCTCGATTTTGCTCTATATGGGGCTATGTTTTCAAATTCCGATCGTTATTTTCACCCTGGCCATGGCCGGACTAGTAACCTCAAAACAATTGCTTAAAGTGTGGCGCTATGCCGTCTTTGGCAGCGGCATGGTGGCATGCGTGCTCACTCCGGACCCAACTGCTTTTTCGATGCTGATTGTCACCTCTGCCTTGACCGGTCTCTATTTTGTGTCGATTATTCTGCTCAAACTTTTCGGAAAATAATTTAGAGTATGGATTGGCAACTTATTTCTCACTATATCTTAGGCATAGTCACACTGCCAGTTTCAATCTATACAGTCAAGAGTGTCGTTGATAATGTCGGTACCCTTTTTGATGAAGACCTCACTATCAAAGATCGCAACTTATTGAAACAGTTCGCCTTCTTTGTACTGCTACCAATGGTGGTGCTCTTCCACGAAATTGGCCACGCCATAACGGCTCGCTATTTCGGCGCAACCATAACAGCCTTTCACTGGAGCATGTTCTGGGGCGAGGTAGTAATAAATGGAAAGTTGACGCCGTTTCAGCACTATGTTGTTGCTTTAGCTGGCAACCTCTTTCAGCTCGCCACTTGTTTTTTTGCTCTCGGTTTAGCTCTAATTGAAACATCACCAGCACTGGTAGCACTAAGCGTCTATTTCTACATCTTCAATGGCCTAGCCTGCCTGATTGGTTATCCACTGCTTTCTCTAACAGCCTGGAATGACGATTTCGCTATGATATACGGCCAACCGAGTATTCAGATCGCCACCGTCACCGGTATCATCCACGTAGTCTTAATTGTTCTCTTTCTCTATACTTTCTTCAGTACCACCTGCCGTTTGTGGTTCGTCAAAAAGACTAGACCGGCCTGGTACAAAGAATTTTCCAAAGTACTAGCTCGGGCGCAGCAAGAGAACGATGCCATAAACTATCTTTCGGTTGCGTGGCAGTATTACTTTGTCGGCCTTGATCGTCTTTGTGAAAAAACTCTCGACAAGGTGCAAGAACTTGACAGCCAATTAATGGATGTCTGGCTCTTACGGGGTTACATTCATCAAAGTAAAGGTCGCTTTGAGAGCGCTATCTTGTGTTTCAAAGAAATAACCGATAACTCCTGTCCCGATAAAATTTTGACAGCCCGTGCCTGGATGGCTTGCGGCCATTGTCAAGCGCAGCAAATTGAGAATTCCCGGACTACCAAACCAGACTGGCACGAAGTCTTAAAATCGTATAAGCAAGCGGCTCTCACCGACAGCAGCCTGGCCGACCCACACTATTACCTTGGTGTAACACTTATCAAAGCTGAACTTTTGAAAGATGCTGAGGCTGAACTTCTACTTTGCCAGAACAACCAAAGAGCCGGCAAAGAGGCATTGACCTGGCTTGACCCAGTGCTTGGCTCAATGGTGCAACAAGAGATTAATGCCATTCGCAGTATCACCAGGAGCAAGCAATAAATTTCTCTCAGGCTTGTCAGTAGATTACCTCTTATAATCGTCGAGATCCTGCAGGTTACCAATAAAGGCATCCATTTTGAATCTCAGTGCAGTTGCCCAACAGCTCCTCTGCCATCCCTTCGCTTCCTGGTGCCTGGTGGCACTAGCGGTAATGCTGGCAGCCGACACATCTATCAGGCTCTGGACAGAACGCCACAGACTGACGAAAGAGACACTAAACGACGATGACCGAGCCTTTGCTTGGCGCCTAGTACTCTTTTTAGTTTTGCCTTTCTTGATACTGATTGACTGGCGCGCAGGAGATATACCCGCCCTGCATTCTTATGCTGGTTTTGCCGGCGAAATTTTGCAGGTGCTCTTCGCCTTAGTTTTGATACCAGCGTTGGTGATGCGTCCCCACCCTTTTCTTGCCACTTTCTTGGGATACACCATCGTCTTCACCCTCGGTCTAAATTTCATTCTGCAACCGATAATGACACTCTCTGGCGTCTTCGGCATATCTGGTGCATTCTCCGGTGCATTAGGTGACGCAGCGAACAATGTCACTACCCTTGGTGCCAAACTCGACCAAGTAAACTCCTCGAATTTCTTGCCCTACGTAGTAACACATGTAGCTCTTGCCCTTGCGTATGTTGCCTGCCTGAGCAATTCCCACCTGCGCATGTGGTTCTCTGACCTGAGCCGTCCGCACAGTTCTCGAGAGTTGAAAGAGCGAATGTCTCTCTGGCAAGAACAAAAAAATGACGCTAATGCCACCTTGCACCTTGGTCTGCTTTACACGAAAGCTGGCCTAGGTAGACAGTCAAGAAAAATGCTCAAACACCTGCAGCAAAATTTTCCTGACAGTATGCAGACTGCATTTCTCAAAGCATTGTTAGCTTTTCGCCAGAGGCAATATGCCGCTAGCAAACTTGGTTTCATTCAGACCTCAGAATATGAAGGTGTTGACGGCGAATTGAGAGCCAGCTTACTGGCAGCAGCAGCATGCGCCGCTTTTGCTGCTGGTGAAACCGTCAAAAGCCTCAACCTCTGCGACCGTGCTCTCGAATTTGAAGATGCCTGTTTGACAGCACGCATGGTCAGAGTCGATGCCTACCTGGCTCAAGGCAAAAAGGAGCAAGCGGCACAAGAAATTATGGTAGCCATGCACCTCGGTCTAGACTTCGATCTCAAAGACAATGTGCCGCTCGACATTGAAAAAGCCTATGGCGAAATTGTAGCTCTCACTCGCCGAAGCCCCTCACAAAAAGCAGATAGTGACCTGATTTTGAAAAGTTGAGTCAAAAATTTCTTTGCGGGTTATACGAAAAATCACTTTCCTCTTTTTATATAAAGCCTATAATGCAATGAGCAGGAATCCCAAAATACTTTTAGAGGACCTGGCAAAAGCGTGCTAAACAGCGGCAAAGTAAGATTGAATATCCGCTCCCGAATGGTATTACTCTGCCTCGGTGTGGCTGCGCCTTTGCTCGCTATCGGTAGCTTTTCGCTAGTGAAAGAATACCGCACCCTCAAGCTTGAAGCAGAGCGCGCTACGACACTTCAGGCCGCAACCGGTGTGCGTACCGTTTCCAGCTGGATTGAATCGCAACTACATTCGCTGTCAGCTCTAGCCTCACTGAGCGCCAAAGGTTCTTTGGCTTCTAATGCCCAGACAAACAACACGCTCTCCACTGCTCTGGTAGCCCAGCCATCCTGGAGCAAACTATTTCTGACCTCACCCAATGGCGAAAAGGTCTTGGCTCAAGCTGAGCGAGATAACCATGGGGCAGTAAAAAGTCTGGCCGAAACCACCGCCTTGCGCGCACTTCTGGCCTCCACCACGGCCTCGGGCAAAGCGGCCATGGGTCCAGCTACAGTTTTCGATAATCACGGCCACTCTTACCTTTTGGCCTCAGCACCGGTCTGGCAAAATGGTCAAATCAAAGCTCAACTGGTAGCTGTTATAGATCCTAAAGCAGTCCTCAATCTGTTTAGTGGTCTTACCGGCCTAGCCGACCAATCAAGCGCAGTCATTGCCGTGGTAGATACAGAAAAGCGCGTCATTGCTCGCACAATCGAAAACGACTTCTGGCAAGGCAAAGATTTCTCTCACGCTAAGACGGTGCAGGCCGCCTCCCACAAGCAAAAGGGTACTCTAGAGGCAATCGGCATCGCCGATCCCACTCCCCGAGCCTACGCCTTCGACCATGTGCCCAATACAAATTGGCAGCTGACCGTGGGCTTGCCCACAAGCACTATATATGGAACGGCTCACGACTGGCTAATTTTGATGATTTCGCTGGCAGCATGTGCCATCGGCATCTCCTTCGTCTTAGCCTATTCGGCCACATCACACTTCACCAAGACCATCAACGGCCTGGTGAGAGAGGCACTATCGCTGGGCAAAGGCGATTTTTCCAAGAGAGTTGAAGTTAAGTCGAGCGACGAACTTGGCCTTCTGGCCCGTGCCTTCAATGAAATGGCAAACACTTTAGAGCTCGATCGCGACCAAAAAAATATGGTCAAAAGAATCTCTGATTCGGTCAGGCAGTCTCTCGACTTAGATGAGATTCTCAATACGACAGTTAAAGAACTTGGTCAAAATCTCAATGCCAGCCGCTGCTGTTTGGCATTGATTGACACCCATCAGACCGCTGAGCTCGAAGATGACGAACTATCATTCGATTATGTTTGGTGGAACGAAGAATTCAATGGCAACTCACTAACGAATCGCAAAGTATTGATTTCAGAAAACGATGTTTTGCGTCGCATTATTGATCAAGGCTCAATCATCTGGCTTGATGTTTTAGAAAACCAGAATCAACCACAGGTGCCAGTTATCAAAGACAGCGGCACAGATGCCGCCGATTGGCGCTCGATAAAAACTCTGATTGCCTGCCCGATCCAAGGAGCTACTGGTATTTTGGGCCTCATCCTTGTGCACCAATGTGACCAAGTAAGGGCCTGGTCTCCATCTGAGCTAGAGCTTGTAGAAGCAGTGGCCAACCAGGTCTCGCTAGCAATTGCTCACGGCCGCCTCTACAGCCATGCCAAAACCCTAGCTGAGAAAGAACAGCTAATCAATCATATTGTTCGTTCGGTGCGCACATCCCTCGATGTAGATACAATTCTCGATACAGTCACCAGCGAGCTTTCCAAAGCACTCGGTGCCGATCGCGTTCAGATTGCTCAACCCCGGGCCGAAGGGCCGCTGATAGTCACCCACGAACATCACGAAGAAAACCTCGAGTGCCACAAAGGCTTGAGTCTTTACGGCAGCAGTATTGATTTTCACCCTAACGCCAAGATCAATAGTATCGTCACCGATGCCGGTAACTCTGTTCTAGGAATTGCCTTAAGCCAGACAATAAACCAAACAGAAGCTGAAGTACACGTTGAAATCGATGCCCAAACAAAACTTACTTTTGAGACCCTGCCTGCCTCACTATCGGTAGTTAATCAAGTAGCCGGCGATTTTAGATGTGCTGCCTTTAGCGAATACCTCAACACAGTTGGTTCACAGTCATTGATTGCTGCGCCACTCTTGAATGAAAATCAATTGATGGGAGTACTGGTTGTGCACCAGTGCGAAAGCCAAAGGCAATGGTCTGAGCACGAGATCCGCATGGTATCGGCCATTGCCGACCAGCTAGCGGTGGCTATTGCCCACGCTCAACTCTTTGCTCAAGTAAGACACCAAGCCATTACCGACGGTCTGACCGGCCTCTATAATCATGTCTACTTCAAGAATCGCCTGACTGAAGAACTGCGCACGGCAGAGAGAAAGGGCACTCCTGTTTCCCTAATAATGATCGACCTCGACAAACTCAAAGTCATCAATGATACCCATGGCCACCCTGTCGGCGACGCTGCCATCAGACAGATCGGTGCCATCCTCAAAACCCTTTTACGAAGCGGGGACACAGCAGCGCGCTATGGCGGCGAAGAATTTGGCATTATCCTGCCGGAGACATCACTGCTTGAAGCAGCCTTGATTGCCGACCGACTTTGCAGCCAGATACGCAATACACATGTACCTGGGCTTGGCAAAATTACAGCATCTCTTGGCACAGCCTGTTATCCTAAACAAGCTCGCAGCTCCTCCGAATTGATTGAAAAAGCAGACAAAGCCTTGTATGTCGCCAAGAACAGCGGAAGAGATCAAGTACGGGTGTTCGAAGAAGATTATCAGTCAACCAATGGACCGACTTTCACCAATGTCACCCGCGAAATGGAAAGAGCATTAAAGAAAACCGGCCTGGAATAAATACGAGAGTTTAAGAGTGAAACGTCTAGTTCTTTTCGATATCGACGAAACCATGATTTCTTCAAATGGGGCCGGTCGCAGAGCCATGGCTCGCGCTCTGAAAGAAAGCCATGACATACCAGAAGAAGCCACTAAAATTTCAATGTCAGGCAAGACCGATCCGCAGATTATGCGGGAGATATTTGCTAATCAAGGCCTAGAACTAGGAGCTGAAAAGGACGCAATAAAGAAGGTCAATGACTTGATTGACCTCTATCTGAGCTATCTTGATCAAGAATTGTCGGCCTCTCAAACGATGATTATGCACGAAGGTGTAGTGGAAATTTTGGATCGACTTCGGGCTGACAGTCAGTGTTTTCTTGGACTGTTAACCGGCAACGTAGAAATCGGCGCACGAAAGAAGTTGCATTTCTTTGACCTCAATCACTATTTTGAAATTGGTGCCTACGGCTCAGACTCAGCTAATCGCCTTGATCTTCCTCATTTTGCAGTTAGTAGAGCACAGGATCATTTTGCTAATCAGTTCGCCCCAGAAGAAGTGATTATTGTCGGTGACAGCGTCAACGACATTGCCTGCGCTCATGGCTATGGTGCAAAAGTAATCGCTGTAAATACAGGCAAGACACCGTGGCAAGATCTAGCAGAAAGAAATCCGCAGCACCTATTTAAAAATCTTGCTGACACAGACGCTGTCTATAAGGCCATCTTCAACTAATTTTGCTGATTGCGACTCTGAATGTAATTGAGGATCGCCTGCCGCTGTTCACGATTGAGTGATGCATCCCAATGCAAAGCTTTATAGCGAATGGGCGGCATGCTGCCTTCTTCTACCACAGTCGCTATTTTTGCCAAATCAATATTTGAAATTAGCTCGGTGCCTGATATTTGGGCTTTGCTAATAACAAACTCTTTCTGCCCTTCTAGCATGTCACGAGCGATTGTGTCTTTAGCGATAGGGAATTTAGCGTAAAACGGATAAGCGACAAGATCGGTTGTGGCACTATGGCAGTCAACGCAACTACTCTGCAGAATCTTAGAGACCGGGGCGAAAGCAGCATTGCCACTTTGATCGGGCAATTTCACCCTGACAATAAAAAAGTTGGAGATAGGAAAAGACAATCCAAACACGAAAACACCAGCCAAAACAATAAACGGCAGTAGTCGTCGCCAGTTAGGAAAAGTCGTTATAGATGGCTTACTAGAAGAAGAGTTCAATGAATCGCCTGAATACATGGAGTTGACCGAGGGTCATACTATAATTGTTCCATTCAAATTACAAACTCTAGTTCATCAAGGATTCAAAGTCTGTGGAAAGAAAGTTGCGTGGCAACAAAAGAAAAGTAAAAGCCTTCATTGGCCTGGGTTCAAATGAAGGCGATCGCCTCGGCTATATACAACAAGCCATGCAATTTCTCAAAGACATACACGGCATCACAGTTTTGGAATGCTCTAGCCTCTACGAAACAGAACCAATTGGAGATGCCTATACGCAATGGTTCGTCAACGCAGTAGTTGCTATTGAAACCAGCCTCAGCGCCGAAGATTTACTCGATGTTTGCCAAGACATTGAAAAGCGACTCACGGAGCTGCATCGTCACAATAACAATCAACGTGCAAAAGAGCGCATCATCGATCTAGATATCTTGTTTTATGGCGACAGCGTTATGGAGAGCCCCAACCTTCACTTGCCTCACCCAAAAATGCATCTGCGCTCTTTTGCCCTCGTACCTCTTCTAGAAATAGCCCCCGACATTTGTCACCCGGGCCTCGAAAAAAGCGTAGCCCAGCTTCACGAGGAATTGACCGAGCCGGAGCAAGTAGTTCTGTTTGGTACACGCACGGCCGACCTGCCCCCCGAGCTTTAAGCAAGAACAGTAAAAATGAACTTTAAAATTGGCTCCGATATTTGCTCAATAAAGCGCATTGACGAGGTCTATAAGCGCTTTGGCTCTCGCTTTCTCGATCGCATATTGACTGCTGGAGAAAAGGCCTACGTCTTGTCGCGCCCCAAAGACTTTCTCGCCCGATTGGCGGCGCGATTTGCCGCCAAAGAAGCAACCTCAAAGGCCCTAGGGACTGGCTTTATCGGTGTCGGCTGGAAAGAAATTGAAGTCGTCCGCTTGGCCTCAGGCGCTCCCACCATAGAGCTGCATGGCAAGGCCAAAGAACGGGCGGCATCAATCGGACTGACCAGCTTCGAGCTAACCATGAGCCACGAAAAAGAATACGCTATAGCCTTCGTTCTAGCTTATGGCCCAGGTTGCGGCCCCGGTTGACCCACTGGCCTTCCGATTGCCATGGCAATCATTAAACACTGGTCCACCTTCTCCATCACTTCTTGAGGGAAGGCGCCAATTTTGCTGACTACAAGAGTTTTCGGAATAGTAGCAATAACCGTGCAATCGATAACGCTATCGAGCCTGAGTCCGGCGGCTTTACCTTCCGGAGTATTCATTAAAACCTCAACTTGTGTGGGCTCACGAGCCGCTCTTGAGGTATTACTGGTCAAAGGCACGAGCAGCACGTCATCTAGACGAGCGTTATTGTAGTCATTTGAAATCAGCACAGCAGGCCGACGCTTAGTCTGAGTCGATCCATCATCGGTGGTGTACGGAAAGGACACCAAGACGACGTCACCTTTGCTGTACGTTGTCGGCTTCGAATTCATCGGTTAAGGAATAGAATCCTTTGATTATGCAACCATGTTACTTAGTAAAAGCTGCCTAAAAGTAAACAGCCGCCCAGGTTAGACCTAGACGACACAATTGTAGCAAGTTTAGAAGCTTTTGCAGTGGACAGAAAATAAACAACACAAAAAGGGCCCTTTCGAACCCTTCCTACGGTGAGCCAATCTTAATTGTTGAAATTAAGCGTAGGCTCGGTCCGTAAGATCGTCATTGCGACAAAGAGCCTGAGCTGATGCTTGAGGAATGCCCTTGACTGTTACGTCACGAGCTTCTGGCATCATAGACATGGCCAACTCTTTTATCCCATGACGCATTTCCCAGAAGCTTGGCGCCCCTTCGAAAATGCTCTTTTCAGTTTCATCGTTTGAGAAAAAATTATCCACTGATTTCCGTCTCCAGTTGGAGATGAGTTACTTGACGCTAGTATAACAGGCTTTCAAGAGATAAGTCCAGCAGAATTAATCTGCAAAACTCACTATTAATCACATCGATTTTTATCGGCTGTTATTTCCATACTTTGATATACCCAGAACGACGCCTCGAAATAACGAAAATGAATAGACGTCACCCAGGAAATTAATATAGCCTTGTCCGACCGACCTGCCAATGGTGGTTTTACGATGTAAAGCGGACAGGCTACAGCTTTTAAGCCTTACTCTCGCCCGGGAAACTTATTTCGTAAAAATTCAATTGTGCGCACCGTGGCTCCGCCCGGTACAAATACTTCGGCAATACCTTGACTCAAGAGCGAATCGCGGTCCTCATCGGGCATTACTCCGCCACCAAAGACCAAGATGTCGTCAACACCCTGCTCTTTTAGAAGCTTAACTACTTTCGGCAAGAGTGTTAGATGGGCCCCTGAAAGAATCGAAAGTCCTATAGCATCAACGTCTTCTTGAATAGCTGTCTCGACAATCTCTTCAGGAGAGCGGTGCAAGCCGGTATAAACCACTTCCATACCAGCATCACGAAGAGCCCTAGCAATTACCTTGGCACCCCGGTCGTGCCCATCGAGCCCCGGTTTACCGATTAATATCCGAATCTTGCCCTTACTCATCTTGCCCCAAAGTCTCTTGCTATATATAGGTTAATAGTTTAGACCACCACTTTACCAAAGCGCCATCAACTAAAGTGACTCAGAAGGAAGTTTAGGAGCCAGAAGGTCATACAGTTCATCGAAATTGGCGATGTCCTTCCTGTTAATCAAATAAAAACCTCTTTTCGTCCTCAGCACTGCCCAAATCAAATAATTTGGAACTGCGAAAGTGACAATTTGATCAAAAGGCACCCTAACGGGAAAGAACATGGTTTCAATTTTCAGACCATCCTCGCTGAAAATAATGCCGTTAACCTCAAAAAAGGCAGAGGGCAAAATCAGAATATTTATTCCGAGAATAAAAAACAGCATAAATAGCTCAGAACCCAAATCAATATGATGATGCAATTGAGCGCGCTCAATCAAGCTCATCGGCATCGAAACCGTCAACCCTACTAGCATAAGCAAGTAGAAATAGCGCAGCAGATGCTTGGGCAATCTGCGCCTAAAAACGTGCTCGACTTTTGGGCCAGTGCGTTTGGCTCCAGAAGAGACAGTGGAAGATTCGCTATTTGGTTCGGGTGTAGCCATCTGCCGATATTATACTTCTCCAATATGACAAAAGGCGCAATTGGAGCTAACCTTAAGTGTTTGCAAAACGAGAGTGAATGATGAAGTTAGCTGATTACATCTTTGAGCGCATCGAAAAGACAGGCGTAGAGCATACCTTCGGTATTCCTGGCGATTTTGTTCTGCCATTTTATGCAGCACAGACGCGAACCAATCTGAAGACTGTTGTGCTCACCCACGAACCATCGGTTGGTTACGCCGCCGACGCCTACGCTCGATTGCGGGGGCTAGGAGTAGCCCTGGTAACTTATGGAGCGGGCGGCCTCAACATGATCAATCCTGTCGGCCTGGCATACGCTGAAGAGTCACCGCTATTAGTAATCAGCGGAGCCCCTGAAACTCGCTTCCGCAAAGACAAACCCCAACTGCACCACTGTGTAAAAAACTTCAATACCCAACACGATGTCTTTGCTCAGGTAACTGAATCAACGAGCATAGTTGACAATATCAAAACTGCTCAAGCCGAAATTGATCGAGTCTTTGACACCACTCTCAAATTGTCACGACCAGGCTATATCGAACTTCCGCGCGACATGGTCAACCAAGAACTAGAGCTGAGCGAAACTAAGCTACCAGACCTAGCCGCAGTAAACCCAGCCCTCAGTGTCGCTGTCAATGAAATCGCCGCCCTTCTCAAGGCATCCAAACAACCAGTTCTAATGGTCGGTGTGGAAGTCCGACGCTTTGGTCTGAAAGACAAAGTCATTGCTTTTGCTGAAGCACTTAACCTACCAGTGGTCACTTCAATTCTTGGCAAAGCCACATTCCCGGAGAGCCACCCTAACTTCATTGGCAATTATTTCGGTCAGTTCGGCAATCCTAAAGTCAAAGACTATGTTGAAGGTTCAGACTGTGTCATCGCCCTTGGTGCAGTAATGACCGAAATGGAGAGCGGTGGATATACAGCCAAACTCAGCCCTGACAATCTAGTGCAAATCAACAATCACGAAGTAATGGTGGGACACCACCACTATAATGGCCTCAAATTAGACCAAGTGCTAGACCTGCTGCTAGAGACAACTACCGCCAAACTAAAGCCTACAAGCCGCTTCACCTTGCCATCAATTGCTAAAGAAGTAATCGAAGCGCCAGCTGGCAGCAAGAACTTGACGGTAGCAGCCATGATTAGTGCACTCAATGAAGTCTTAGAGAACAGCAATGACTTTTCTGTTGTCACTGATACTGGCGATTGTATGTATGCTGGCATGAGCCTGCAAACCGATATCTTCTTAGCACCAGGCTACTATGTCAGCATGGGCTTCGGCGTTCCTGCAGCCATTGGTGCTCAGCTAGCAATGCCGAGCCGGAGACCGATAGTACTGGTTGGAGACGGCGCCTTCCAGATGACCGGGATGGAAATTAGCACGGCTGTGAAGATGGGCCTAAACCCCATTGTCATTGTCTTCAACAACGCTAGTTATGCCATGCTGCGCTTCATCGATCAGCAGCGTGACTATTTTGATCTGCCTCGTTGGGACTATACAGAACTGGCGAAGGCCGTGGGCGGCAACGGCATGCAAGCCACTTCAGCAGCAGACTTCAAAAAGGCTTTAGCCACCGCTCTTAAGAGCGACAAAATGTTTTTGATTGACGCAGTGCTTGAGAATGACGATATCTCACCGACATTGAGACGACTCACAGACCACTTCAGCAAAAAAGTAAAAGCTGCTATTTCATAGGTTTTGACGAGTTAAATTGATCAATCTAAATCAAAATCTGGCCTTAGCCCTGACAATACTATGCCTTTATATGGCTCCGGCTCTGGCTGAAGGAGAAGCAAAAACACGCGAAGACGAGATTAACATCAACGACTATCGCATCCTTAACACGGCAGATCCAGGGCTAGCTCAAGATGAGGCCACAGCCAAAGCACCTAAAGAAAGAGCAAAAATTAGCTTAAAGCCCAGTCAGACCAAAGCCCCCCAGCACAAAACTGGTCGTAATCTACTGACCGCACCCATGGCCGTTGGTGGAGTGCTGATGGGCATGACAGTAGGCGTACCGGTGCGTATAGCTCGCGATATTTCACACGAGACCCTGCGCATGCGCGATCAAATGACAGATGACGTCTCCGGGGGCGACAAGCCCGATCTTTTTGCTCGCACCGTTGGCTCCTATTCAGGTATGGCTTATGGTGTGGTTAGCGGCGTCATCAAAGGTTCGATCAAAGGTACAGAACGTGCCATCGATTGCGGCACCCGTAAGCCGTTTTCCAAAGAGTCCCTCAGCCTACAAGACCCAAATTAGCCCCGGCGATAAATCAGGCAGATAAAAGGGTATGAAGTCTTCAGTGCGACTGAGGAAAACATGCCCATCGAGCGTAATCAAGAAGCTGCCAATGCTAGCCCTGAGACCCACGGTTTGGTTGGTTCATTCTTGCAGACAGCTGCATACGAAGGCTTGCAGGCACCTATTAAAGGGGTAGCCCAGATAGTCGATCAGGCCTCTGGCTCCACCAAGTTAGCTAAAAACCTTACCTTTATGGAAGCACCGGTCAAGGCGGAATTCAATTCGGCAGCCTGGTATGGTCAGCAGTTTGGCTCAGCGGGAAAATTAGTTCCATTTATAGCGGCCTATGCCGTTACCCACAAAGCATTTGGGGCCGCCGGCTTAACAGCCGAAGTGAAAGCGGGAGCTCAAAGTGCTAGCAAATTACTTGGCAAAAACAGTTTACTCATAGCCGAAACGGCGGTGGCGGGCTTCGGCACAGAGGCAATTTTCAAGCCCCTAGAACCAAATTTCGGTCAATCAGAGCTGCAGTTAAGCAACAGCGATTTTTTGACAGGCCGCCTCAAAAACGGTGCGGTAGGGGCAGTAACCTTTGCCTCATTGACCACCGGCACACTTGGCTTAAGACAAATTGGTTTAGCAGCCGAAAAGCCCCTGGTCAGCAAACTACTTACTAACAATGCCTTCGGCGCAGCAGTAGCGGGCATCCCAACCGGACTAATAAGCGCTGAAACACACGCCCGTATTATTGAAGGGCGTAGTGCCACCAATCAAGAACGAGTTGAGGCTGCTTATTCAATGTTTCTTGTAGGCGGAGCCCTTGGGGGCTTGATGCCGGCTGGTAAGGCTGAAGGCGCCAGACCTGAAGTAGCAAAAAGTGAAGTGGCAAAATCTGAAGGCCTTAAAGCTCCTGAAAATATAAAAGAAAGCCCAAGCGAAAGGGCCAGCACTAGTAACAATACTAGACCAACTTTTGAAGCAATAAGAGCGAGCATTCAAGAAAAGATCGGCACAAGCTATCAGCGTTTTGATAATTTTATGGCATCGATCAATCCACTCTTGCACACGTCAGAACTAGAGCCTAGTTATGCCTACGCTTCTAGAGGCGATAGCCTAGGCAACCGAGCGATGCAAGCCACACTGACAGAGCTTGGTCGACCAAACAACTTAGAAAATCGCAGCCTTAGCGTTAAGAGCAGTGCCATTGAAGGTGGTACCAAAGCAGAAGCAAAAGTCGGCAAAGAAAAAGGTGACTCATCATTTTCTGACGAAGCCTATGATCGCGCTACTGGAGCAGCTAGAAAAGAAGCCGGCGACAAAGCTGCAAGCAAGCGCGCCGAAGAAGTAATCGGCAAACCAGTATTAGACAAAGCCTCGACTGTTCTTGAGCAAATGGGCTTAAGAGAAGTTGCTGAATTTGTCCGCGGTGATCGTGTTCTGAAAAATCAAACCGTAGTTAAAAGTTTAGGCCACGGCAACGATTCTCCAGCAGTGTTAGAGCTGGCCAAGAGTGCCCAATTTCCTCATGGTGGGGCACTAAAAGTGACCATAGCAGAAGGGGGCTGGGAGCCTATATGGGGTAAACGCCCGGGTGACGCAAAAATCTATGGCAAGGTACACGAAGTCGAACTAGCAGGCTCAGGCTTTTCCGGCACAGCTAATTTATATGTGCAAGAGCTAGCAGTAGTGGGCAAGCGTTATTCCCCTGATTTAGTCGATGCTCTCCATCAGAAACTAGACTCGAAAGGTCTAGAAATTACCGATGTCGGCTCGGGCATTGAAGGACAGGTAGGACTCAGCAAAGGAACTGGTGAGCTAGTCGTGATCGACTATCCATCAGTGACAAAGCGGGGTCAGGGCAACGAAACCCTAGAGGCAATTCGCGGTGGCAAACAGCGCGTAGAAGAAGCTTATGACGCCGAAAACGATGCCATTCGTCGGGGAAAAAGTGAAGCAGAAGAAACAGCAGTATTAGATCAAGAAGTCGATCTCAACCTCGAAATTAAGAGACAAGATGCCCTGCGCGGCGACAAGTTTACGGCGAAAGAAAAAGACATTCTCCAGCAATTTACACAAGGTTTCTCTGCTAAGGAAATTCAAATGATGACTGCTTTGGTAGAGGGAAAATTCGATGCCAAAGGAAATCCGGACCTTAATGCCGTCAAGCCAATGGTTGACGCTGTACTAAAAAAGGCTCGGGCACAAGGTTTAATTGAAAAGTCTAGACGGTCTGACAATTCATTCAAAATAAGCGATGATTACCGCTCTGACCCATTTGATCAAGACTAAAATAGACAATGACAAAACACATTGGTATCGCCGCCTGTAGCGCTGAAGGTGCAGCTCTTTGCTATCGCACTATTTGCAGTGAAGCCCAGGCAATTATGGGGCGACACTGGCATCCCGAAGTAAGCTTGCACACCCATCCACTCGGTCTCTACCTGCAGACTCTCGAAGGCAAAGGAGGTTGGCAAGGTGTGGCACAACTAATGACCGACTCATCAGTGCGCTTAGCGAGTATGGGTGCAGACTTCATTATTTGCCCAGACAATACTATTCATCAAGCCTTTGAGCTAGCCGCAGCCAGTTCTCCGGTGCCCTGGCTGCATATTGCTGAAGTAGTGGCAACCGAAGCCAAACAAAAGGGCTTAACCAAACTGGGAATACTTGGCACAAGATATTTGATGGAAGGTCCTGTTTATCCCCTCAAGCTAGAAGCTATCGACATTGCCTCAGAGACACCTTCAGAGAGCGACAAAAAAGAAATAAACCGCATCATATTTGAAGAGCTGGTCAATGGAAAGTTTAATGAAACCTCCCGACAATTTATGCAAGAAGTAATAGATGTCTTGAAGAGGCGGGGATGCGATGGTGTCATATTGGGCTGCACCGAAATTCCACTCTTGATCGAGCAACAAGATTCAGTTCTACCCGTTCTCGACTCCACTAGACTTCTTGCCCGTGCCGCGCTACTGACAGCAATGCAAAAAGGCTCACTGTCTAAAATCAAAAAGAGAAAATAGTGACCACTCAGCCCAAAGATGTTGACTCGCAAATGACAGAGAAGCAAAAGCAACCGTTAGTGACGGGAAATCTGTGGCGGGCGATTTATATTATGAGCTGGCCCCTCTTGCTCACCACCATTGCCAATTCCTTTGTGGGGATATGCGACGTCTATGTGGCCAGCTTTCTTGGCTCAAATATTCAAGCGGCAGTAGGACTAGCAGAACACGTACTCTTCCTCTTCTTGTTATTCATTCTTTCGGTGGGCGTTGGCTCAACCGCTATAGTGTCGCGAGCCTTCGGCGCCAATGACAAAGGGGCAATGATCCACGCCACCGGCCAATCGTTTGCCCTGTCAATTATTCTCGGCGTAAGCATGACCGCTGCTGCTACTTTACTGGGCCACTATGTTTTGCCATTCTTCACACCATCCGATCAAGTGCTCATTCCCGGCAGGCAGTATCTCATTGCCTACAGCTTTATGCTCATTCCATTTAGTTTTACGGCAATAGCTAATGCGGCTTTCCGGGCCATTGGTGACAGCAAAACGCCACTGTATATAGTGTCAGTCATGACTGCTATCAACATTGCTGGCGATCTACTCACCGTAATATACGGCTGGCCTGTCCCCAACCTAGGAGTACTAGGCATCGCCTACGCTGCCCTATTGGCAAGCACTGTCGGCGCCACCTTAGCAATCTGGGCGATCTCCCGTTCGCCCCTAAAAGACAGCCTCAAGGCCATTTACCCCTTCGACAGCAAAGAAATAATTCGCATAGCCAGAATCGGCATACCTTCGGCCTTACAACGTCTAGCCTGGTCGCTATCGGTCTTCGTCGTCTTTTTCATATTGGCGCGTTGCCCTGATTCGGTCAGCGCTTTAGCGTCGTGGACTATAGGCATGCGCGTTGAGTCATTTATATTTATGCCGCTCATGGCCCTGAGCCTATCAGTGGCTTCTATTGTCGGTCAAAACCTGGGTGCCGGAGAAATTGACCGAGCTTTTGAAGCAGGTTGGCGAGTGACGTGGATTGGCATCTGGTCGATGGTGGTGCTGGGCATAGTGCTATATTTTGCCGCCACGCCAATTGCACTGGCTATGAGCAACGAGCCCGGTACTGTGCGGTATACCGCTGACTATCTGCGCATCAACGCTTTAGCAGAGCCATTCCTCGCCTTAGGAATGGTCTTGACCGGTGCTCTGCAAGGGGCCGGAGATACAAAAACACCGATGTGGTTTACTCTAATTTGCAATTGGCTCATTCGCATTCCAATTGCTTACGTTCTGGCCTTAGCACTGCATATGGGACCAAACGGTGTCTGGTCGGCCATGGTAATTTCTATCTTTATTCAGGGTTTTCTAATTGCCTGGCGCTATCAGTCGAAGGGCTGGCTAGACCTGCGTGTTTAGCCACAAGTAGAGAAGGAAGCAAAAGGGCCAGTAAGAACCATTGTATTAATTTGACCTGGCCACTGCCAAAGTTGTATTCGAAAATACCTGCCACCGCAAGCGAAACCATCGCTCCAAACAGGCCCAAACCAATCGCAGCGTACAAAGGGCTTGGCGTTTTAGCTTGTCTGTAAGCGGTAGTAAGAGCTGTTATTAAGAGCCAGAGAAAACTAGTGAAGCCCAGTATTCCAGTGGTTGAGAGAATCTGTAAATAATTGCTGTGGGCATGATTGAGATCTTTAGAATGACCGGGCACAATCGCTTCTGGCAAATCTATGCGGGGGAAGTGCAAGGCTCCCACTCCAGTCATAGGATGCTCCTGAAATAGCTGCCAGGCCTGATTCCAAATGCTGATGCGGGCAGTGACACCAACATCTGTTTTGGCATTAAGCAAGGGGCTCAGCCGTGTCTGCACCACTGGTACGGTAAACCAGGCCAAAGCAAACAATAAAGCTAAGGCAACCAAACCTTCGAAAAATCTTCTTGGTGAAATATAGAAACAAACACACAAAAGCGCACAGAGCATGCCCAACCAGGCACTGCGTTCACTGGCGAAAATCAATCCGAGAAAATTTGCCACAACGACTGTGGCAAAGGCAAATTTGTTAGACACGAGTGGCAGCAACTTATAGCCTCCCTGAATCAATAATCCAAGAGCTAAGAAACTTGTCAGTTGCATCAAACCGGCAAACGACATTGGTTCATTGAGAAAGCCTGTCGCCTGCAAGAAGGGATAAGTAAAAGGATGGAAATTGAATACCTGTTGAATCAAGCCAAAGAGGCCTGAAAGCGCTCCACAAAAGAGCAAACAACTCAAGGCCGGAAGAGTCAATCGTGCCCCAGAATCATGGGCAAAGAGCTGATAGGCCACCAAATAGGTGACCAATATTCCCCGAAGAGAAACTAAAGCCTTAAAAGCCTCGGCCAGAGACCAACCGGGAGTAAATGACCCTGAGACAACCACAGCAAAACAGTAGAGAAGCAGTGGAGGCAACAAGGGCGCCTGCTTCAGAGCGGCCAAACGTTCGTTTCTTTCGCTGCGTCCACTCAAAAGTGCCACTAGCAAGAGGGCAATTAAGCAAAGCCATGAGCCGGTTTGGGTGCAGCAAAGACAAACGGTCAGTGCCATGACCAAAATGCGCTCAATATTTTTGCTGCTTAAAAGAGTTGGAATGACTGTTACCAGTTACCAAAATAATAGTTAACTTGATTAGAGTTGAAGTCTACCAGTTAACCATGCCCATGATATCGCGCACTTCGCTAAGAGTTTGACTTGCTACCTTGCGAGCTTTCATATTGCCATGCTCAAGAATTTTGCGCACTTTCTCTGGATCTTTAGCCAGTTCAATGCGCTTTTCTCGAAACGGTCTGAAGAAATCATTGATATGAACAGCCAAACGTTTTTTGCAATCAACACAACCAATTTGGGCCGTTTCGCATTCGCTTTTTACCTGAGCAAGATAGTCTTTGTCTTTAGCAAAAACATTGTATAGAGGCCACGGCACCTCGCAAAGATTGGTGTGACCAGGATCACTCTTGGCGATTCTAGTGCGATCGGTAATCGCCTGTTTTACTTTCTTCTCGGTATCACTATCGGTATCAGCAATCTTGATATCGTTGTTGAAAGACTTGCCCATTTTCTGGCCATCAATGCCTTTGAGCAAAGGTGTTTCAGTAAATTCGGGCTTGGGCTCAGGGAAATAGCTGACACCATATAAATGATTGAAGCGGCGGGCAACATCACGAGCAAATTCAAGATGCGACTCTTGATCTTTGCCTACGGGAATGAGTTCGCCCTTAAAAGCCAGAATATCAGCAGTCATCAAGACCGGATAACCAAGCAAACCATAGGTGATCTTGTCATGAGCAGCATGCTCGTCTGAATCGAGCATTTTCACCATATCTTTTAGGGTCGGCTCACGCTCAACCCAGTTATGGGGAGTGATCATCGAAAGAAGTAGATGTAACTCAGCGATCTCAGGGATTGCAGACTGCACATACATGGTTGATACATCGGGATCAATGCCCACACACAACCAATCTAGGGCAATCTCCCAGATATGACCCTGCACTTCTTTAGTGTTCTGAAACTTAGTGGTCAGAGCGTGCCAGTCAACGATGGAGAAATATGATTCATAGCGACTCTGAAACTGAATCCAGTTTGAGAGTGCGCCAAAATAGTGTCCCAGGTGAAGACGCCCTGTGGGGCGCATACCCGACATTATTCGCTTTGCTGTCATTTTAAACTCTTACTATTTCCCGATTCTTATTACTTACCAGACTGGGACTTAGCAATGTTCTCTCTAACGATTGCTTTCTTTCTGTTCACTTTGGCCTTGCGACGGGTTTTCTTTTCGCGGCGATTGTACTTATCGGTCATATAACCTCTTCAATGATTTAGTTACCAGAAACTGAGTTTACCTAATAGGCGCTCTAATTTCAGGAAATTTAGCGAGGTGCAAACCTTTCTTTTTCTTGGTTGAGACGATCCCAGTCAGAATCGGTCATGAAGCCCATTTTAACTAACAGCTCAACCAACTTTATGCCTTTCTGCTTAGCCATCTCAATAACGTCTCTCAATTCATCACCATTTAAGCGGCGACGCTGCAATAGATACTGTTCTAGCTCAACTCGGCCAAGCAAAAGATCAGCAGTCAAACTAACCACCTGGTCGGGTGGGTCGATATAACCGCGCTCTAAGGCATACTTGCAAGTATGTAATACTTGCGCCGGATCATGACCATGCCCGCCGTCGGTAGCAACATTGATAAATGTTTTACCTGCCTTAAATGCCGATACGATTTTCTTCATATCGTCGTCAAGAGCATTGTTATTAAGAGCAACCTGGCCGAAAGGGGCAACATGAAAAGTTGTTTGGAATAGTCGTTCAATGTCAATTGCCACTAGAGGCAATGGATCAGTGCGACGAATATCAAACGACTTTTTCTCAGGTTCAGCTGCAGGTGCTGCAACTTCAGCATCAGACTTTAGCCTAGGCTTGGGTTTTTCTATAACACTAGTAGCGGCAACGAGATTGTCTGCCTTTTTCACAGCTTCAACAGCAGAAACTTGCTGGGCCTTGGCCATCAATTCCATAAATTCAGGACTGCCCACGGCAGGCAAACTATCGGAAGTAATTACATCCTCACCCCGGCCAGCTACTGCGGGAGTCGGCGCTGCTGCAGGTGCAGGAGCAGGAGTAGGAGTAGGAGTAGGAGTAAAGTCATGCACCACTGCTGGGGCTGGGGCCTCATTAACTAATTCTGGCATTTGCTGTGGTACTTGCTCTGGCACAAAATCGGGCTCTTCCATATCAAATTCGGGCAGCAAATCTGGTTCTTTGACACTACTAGTAGGGTCAGACTTAGGGCTAGATTTGTCAGACTTCTCTTTGTCAGACTTAGCTTTGCTTGATTCTTGCTTAGGTTTCTCAGCAGGGCTTGCTTCGCCCTCTACCTCTTCCTTTACCTCTGCCTTTACCTCTTCCGCTACCTCTGCAGAACTGTCTAGCTCTGGCACAAGCTGCGGGCGAATACAATCAACAGAACCAGTACTTAGTAAACGAAAGAGCGAGCTTGTTGCTTGCACAACATCAAAGTTGAATTCACGCATAGCCTGACGCATAGTGCGCCCGTCAGTGACCCAGCCTAGAACAACATAATCTTCTTTATACAGGGGCAATTTCTGCAGAGCTTCTTGCCACTCTTGAGTACCGAATTTGGGTGAAGGAACAATTTCAGTATTTAAGCCAACGTTGCTCTTCTGCAAGAAGAGAATTTGATCGGCAAAACTATTCAGTTGCCTTAAAGCGATGGTCAAACTGCGGCTAAACGAAGCATCATCAGCCAGCTCAAAGCGTTCAACCTTAAAAGTTCCGTCTCCCCAAAAAAGGAATTCGGTCAAGGCATCATTGCCTTCAAGCAAGCCAAAATTGGCCGCAAGAATTTCTCCCTCAGAGATAATAAGTTCGCCTTTCTGGGGGCCACTAACAAGTTGCACCCGGAAGCTCTTATTAGATTCGGTGGCAAGGCATTGCAGTAAGCCTGGTAGGCTGACATCGGCCAAATCGCCTTCAATCATGAATGAATCTCTTATCTCCGCAGTACCCGTACATAGTTAGTCCCTTATAGTTGTCGACGGTTCGCACACCCAAGTACCAAATTTACAAAAGTTAATCAATCCCTTGACTGCTTAGAGTTGACTGAGATTTGGGTAAATAGCAGGGAGAGAGGAGGACGGTAGAAACTACCCTCAACACTCTCAAGTGTACCGCTGTTTCTTGGTTCAATTTTCTTTCCTGCGTTATGGAGTTTACTTGCGTTGGCTGCAAAAGTTACCGATGACCTTTCAGAGGATTATGCCGACGTCTTCGGTGCCGGAGATGAACCGGAGGCCGACGATGAGCCGGAGGAGAAAGAAGTAGAAGCCGCTGGCTTTACTGAAGACTCTGTTCGCCTATATCTGCGCGAAATTGGTCGCGTAAAAATGATCAAGCCCGATGAAGAAATCGAGCTTGCTCGCCGCATTGCCAAAGGAGATGGGGAGGCGAAAAAGAAGCTTATCCAAGCCAATCTTCGTCTGGTTATTTCCATTGCAAAAAAATATTTAAACCGGGGTCTGCCTTTCCAAGATTTGATTCAAGAAGGCAATCTCGGCCTTATCCGAGCAGCCGAAAAATTTGACCATACTAAAGGATTCAAATTCTCTACTTATGCCACCTGGTGGATTCGGCAAGCCATCAGTCGAGGTTTGGCTGATAAATCAAGAACCATCCGCGTGCCAGTGCACATGGTTGAATCTATAAACAAGCTCAAGAAAACAAGCTCTAAGCTTTCGCAAGAATTGGGCCGCAAGCCAAACGAACATGAACTTTCCTCGGCTCTAGAAATTCCAGTAGGCAAAGTTCAAGAAATTATGGCCGCAGACCGAGAGCCAGTTTCAATGGAAATGCCGCTTAACCGCGATGACGAAACTTACATTGGCGATTTGATTGAAGATAACGAGGCAACCAGGCCTGATGCCACAACTGCTGAAGAGCTAATGCGTCAAGACCTAAGTCGCATGCTCAGTCAACTCACCCCTCGCGAACGTGACATTATGCATTTGCGCTACGGCCTAGAAGACGGCCGGCAGAGGACCCTAGAGGAAGTGGGAAGACTTTTCAATATCACCAGAGAACGTGTTAGGCAAATAGAGCACAAGGCCTTCCGTAAGTTGCGTCAACCAAACTGGTCTTCTCGACTAGCGGGTTATCTCGACGACTAAATTGCTAATTCGCTCTCATAATAGCCTTCTTGCCTCCCAACTGTTAACTAATTAGACAAAAGCCCTTCTGTCAACCTCTCCGGCTTGGTAGGGTTATTGCTATGACAGAAAAACAGCTAATCGCGCCGAATGTTTTAACGGAGTTGGTCGACCTTGGCCAACGCCAGAAACTGCGCTTGCTGTTAAACGATCAGCACCCAGCAGACTTGGCCGAGTGCTTTGAGGAGTTAGGCCCGAGCTATCGCATCTCCTGCTTTCGCCTGCTAGACCTTGACAATGCTTCAGCTCTATTAGCTGAGCTTGAGCCTGATGGTCAAACTGAACTTTTACGTGACCTCGGCGACATCAGCATAGTTGCTCTAATCAGCAACATGTCGCCGGATGATGCCGTTGACCTACTTTCTGAATTACCTCAAGACAAAGCTCGTGATTTGATCAGCCAGGTTTCAGATGTTGAAGCACAAGAAGACCTGACCCAGCTTATGACCTTCAAAGAAGATACTGCCGGTGGCATCATGTCCACTGACTATCTAGCTTTGCATGCTGGTATGACAGTGGCCGAAGCTCTCGTCTATCTGCGCGAAAAGTACGAAGACTTAGAAGAAGAAATATATGACGTCTATGTCGTCGACGAAGAAGAAGTTCTAGTCGGTGAAGTTACTCTCAAAGAATTGCTTACTGCAGCCCCAGAAATTTTGGTGAGAGACGTTATGGATGAAGACTTGGTCTTCGTTCAGGCCGACGAAGACCAAGAGCAAGCAGCTGAGATTTTGAGCCGCTATGACTTGCTCACCCTACCAGTGGTTGACAAGCAAAAGAAACTACTCGGTATCATCACCGCCGATGATGTCATCGACGTTTTAAAAGAAGAAGCAATCGAAGACATCTTTCAATCTTCGGGTATTACCACTGGCCCGGAAAATCAAGACGTCCTCAACTACAACGTGCGCAGTGCCTTTTCGGCCAGACTGCCCTGGTTAATCATTACGCTATTAATTGAGAGCGGTTCAGCCTCGGTCATTACTCACTTCGACTCAGTGATTCAGCACATGGTTCAAGCAGCATCATTTATGCCGCTGCTGTCAGGAGTCACCGGAGGGGTTGCCACCCAAAGTACTTGTATTCAAATTCAAAGTAGCGGCAAAACAGCTCTCAGCCTCAAGGCGGCCTTGCGCAATATTTTTCACGAGCTAAAGGTAGGGATGCTGCTCGGTCTCTTCTGCGGACTCGCCACTTATCTAATTAGCCGCTTCTTGCACCAGTCCTCTTATCAACTAGGAGTAGTGGTGGGAGTTTCTCTTTTCATCACCATGACTTTTGGCGTAGTAATTGGCACCCTAATGCCCATACTATTCAGGCGTTTTGGCGTAGAACCAGCCCATGCCAGCGGTCCATTTATTACCAGCATCTTGGATGTCTGTACAATGTCGATTTACCTTACAATAGTTCACTTCTTCTTGGTGGCCACGAAAGGCATTGCCTTCTAACCGTTTTTTACTCGCCCCCTAATATAGGTCTATTTCCGATGGAAACGCTTAAGTCAGACCCGAATAAGAAGCTTCAAGATAAGCGCAATGAAGCCAGCTACGTAGCTGATTCTGTCAGAAATCAGAGACATGAGCGCGGCGTTTTGATGGCCCGCGAGCGCATTGAAAAATTGGTGGACGAAGGCAGCTTCTTAGAAATTGACCGCTATGCCGTGCACCAGTGTCAAGAATTCGGCATGGAAAGCAAAGTGGCACTCGGCGATGGCGTCATCACAGGACAAGCAAAAATAGATGGTCGCCCCGTTTATCTGTTTGCCCATGATGCCACTTTTGTTGGTGGTGCCTTAGGGCAAGTTTTCGCCCGTAAAGTCTGCAAAGTGATGGACTTAGCCAAACAAGCTGGCTGCCCGGTTATTGGCCTGAATGAGAGTGGCGGTGCTCGCATTCAGGAGGGAGTGCATTCATTAGCAGGTTACGCCGATATTTTTTATCGCAATGTCGGCTGTTCTGGCGTCATTCCCCAAATTTCAGTGATTTATGGTGCTTGTGCCGGTGGTGCTGTTTATAGCCCAGCAGTTACCGACTTCACCATCATGGTCAAAGACAAAAGCTACATGTTTGTCACGGGCCCTGAAATTGTACGCACCGTCACAGGAGAAGATGTCAGCCTAGAAGAACTGGGCGGCGCCATGACTCACAATTCGCGCTCTGGAGTGGCTCAACTTCTTGCCGAGGATGAAGAAGATTCATTCTGGTTGACGCAGAAACTGCTTTCCTACCTCCCCAGTAACAATCTTGATGCCGCACCCAATACCCTATGCGAAGACGGCGCAGAAAACGATTTAGAACCTGAAGATGCAGCAGCCTTAAATCAATTAGTGCCGGTAGAAGCCAACAAACCCTACGACATGTATGACGTTATCAAACGTATTTTTGACAAGAGCGACTTCTTTGAAATAGCACCTCATTTTGCCACCAACATCATCACTGGTTTCGCTCGTCTCGGTGGTCGCTCTGTAGGAATTGTCGCCAATCAACCAAAAAGGTTAGCCGGTTGCCTTGACATTAATGCTTCAGTTAAAGCCGCTCGCTTTGTGCGTTTTCTTGATGCCTTCAACATCCCTGTCATTACCTTCGTCGATGTACCAGGCTACCTACCTGGCACATCCCAAGAATTTGGCGGCATTATCAGACATGGCGCCAAGCTTCTTTACGCTTACTGTGAGGCAACCGTACCAAAGTTAACCGTAATTACCCGCAAAGCTTATGGCGGTGCGTTTGATGTAATGGGTTCAAAAAATGTCGGCGGCGATTTCAACTTTGCCTGGCCTACCGCTGAGATAGCTGTTGTTGGTGCTGAAGCGGCCGTGAATTTGCTCTATCGCAAAGAGCTAAAACAAGACACTAGCGGCAAGCGCAATGCTGAACTCGTGGGCGAGTTTAGAGAACGTTTTGCCAACCCCTATATTGCTGCCCAGGGCGGTTATATAGATGATGTAATCATGCCTGATGAAACTCGCTCGAAACTAATCGCTGCTCTAGAAGCACAGGCCAACAAAAGAGTAGAAAGACCAAGGCGCAAACACGGAAATATTCCGCTCTAGAATTTAAGATTGAGTCTCTACTGAAAGCTAATCTGCACCGCGCTAGAGTTGAGGTCATCCTTAGGCTCAGTATTTTTCTTGGCGCGTAACTGCGGATGCAGCAACTGCAATCGACCTGTAACCAGGCCACTATCAGATTCTGATATATCTTCTTGTATCTCGTCTTTTTTAAACTTGCTATGTAGATTGACAACCAAATTAATGTGGACCTGGTACGGTGGCGGCAAAATCGAATCAAATCGTGCCACCGGATCCTCAGCCCCAATGGCCTTTTCCACAAAGCTCAAAATGGCTGGGGGGAAAGGTGAATCACAGACGACAAAGGCTCCCTTAACCTGATTGCCAGATTGAGCCTGGATTTTTGCCACTTTAGCCAAAAAGTCTTTCAACAATTCAAGGTGACTAGCGGTAGCTGATGGTTCAATGACCAAAGCCACTATTGGCACCTTGCCGGTTACGGTTTTGAAAACCAGCTCATACACTGGCAAGGTAACTTTTTGAAAAAAACCCTTAGTGACCGGCTGCACTTCCACCACAGCAATTTTAGAAATGGTCTCCCACAATCGCAATTGACGGTTATACAAACCGCTTTGATGAGCATCTGAGAAATAGCCGGTCATGACAAACTTGATAGCAGCAAGAACAAGATCGGGAATTTTGTTGTCAGAAGGCTCAAAAACAAGGTTTTCGCAAGCAGCTTCAAGATCTCGAGCGGCTGCAGAGCGTGGCGCCTGAGTGACTGAGCCAAGATTAAATGCCTCAGGTTCGGCATTCTTTACAATCACAGAAAAACTATTTACAACAGACATTGCCGATTTATCAGTCCTGTTAGGGGTTAGCACCATGCAAACGTGGTACATCTATGTTAGCGGGTTTCATCTTGAGACATGCTAGCACTCAGTCGATATGGAGGTGCACAAAAGTTCAAGACTGAAATTGCAAACTAATTGTACAAATCGGTGCAATTCAATGTCTCCAGATACTTTCGCAAAACCGTATATCAGGTAAACTGATAAATAGGCGTCTTGGCGGTTGCAGCTTAGTTTCAGAATAGTGGCAATCTAGAATAGTGG
>JAUPUU010000073.1 GCA_030917395.1 Cyanobacteriota bacterium erpe_2018_sw_21hr_WHONDRS-SW48-000092_B_bin.40 | reverse complement strand
ATATTTATCTGCGGTTATGGCCAGCATGGTTGGCCAGAGACAGCTTCCTGTCAGGCCAGCTAGAATGCAGGCGATTAGGGCAACTATTCTAATTGGGCAAAATGAACCTAGTAAAAATAGTGCCACTGATAAGCCACAGCCCCACGACATAATTGTGCATGAATCAAGTTTGGTGCTTAAAGCGCCAATGCCCATGCGACCAATCGCCATGCAGATAGAGAAGAAGAAGAGTGCAGCACCACCAACCCATTGAGGATATTTTAAGGCTAGTTCAGCGTAGGCCGGTAGCCATTGCGCCATACCTAGCTCGGTGGCGCCACCGAGAAAAATTGCAGCTAAGGCGCCAACAAACCAGAGCGAACTAAGCAGCTTAAGGAAAGGTATGCGTTCTTCGCCTTCGCTGGTTAGAGCCGGAAATTTTACTACGCCCAGAGCAAAAATCAGAAGGGCAGGCAGTGGTATCAAAAGCAAGCAAGCTAGTCTCCACGAGATATTGCATTGCAGGGCAATTGTGCCGGCCATAACTGTGAGGGTGGCGCCCACGCAATAAAATGAATGAAGCCAGTTCATTGATGCTGAGCGACTCTCTGGATTTATGGCTGAGACGATTGGACTTAAGACCATGTCTAGCACACCAGCACCAAAGCCTAGAACAAAGTTGGCCCAGAGTAGTATCTCGTAAGTTGGCGACCAGGCTGTCAGAAGTAAGCCGACCACGAGTAGGGCGTTTCCTGCTAGGGCAAAGAGTTTTGCTCCGAAGCGATCGGCTAAGGGGCCGGTCAATAGAATTGCCGCTACCAGTCCTGAGAATGTAAAGGCGCCCAGTCTACCTAATTCTTCTTGGGATAAGCCTGTGCCTGTGCCTACACCCGCACCTATAAACGAATGCTGAATGGAGACGAGAAATATTGGCAGCAAATTGACGCCAATGGCCAGGCTCATCATGGCGCCGTAGCAAAGGTAGGTCAGTAAGCGTGGTCTGATCCCTGGTTCTAAGGCTGACGATGTCAATTAGCGCCTACGTTTTTGTTTGCGTTTTCGTTTTGGTGCAGTTCTTGCGAAATGGGGCAACCCAACTTTAGCCACTCGCGCACCTCATGCAATGAGTCGAAAACGCCTTCCGCCAGCTCTCTCGATTCAGCGCTGGCTGGCAGTAAATCAGGAACTAAGCATGAACGCATGCCACCGGCTCTGGCTGCAAGAAGACCACTGTGAGCGTCTTCTAGAATGAGACAATGTTCTGCTGCCTTGCCTAAACCTGATTGGGCTAAAAGGAAAATATCTGGATTTGGCTTGCCCCGCTCGACCATATCGCCACCAATAACTACTTCAAAGTAGTCAACTATTTCGTGGTGCACAAGCCGTCGTACTGCTTCTTCTTTTACTGTGGATGTGCCAACAGCGCAAGGAATGTTTTGCTCTTTCGCCCAGGCTAAAAGCTCTTTGATGCCGGGCTTAAGGGGCAAGCCTTCTTTGTGATGCAGCTCCTCATAAAGCTCTTGGGCGCGCACGTGGAATTTTTCTTTAGGGAAGGTCGGTCCAAATTCTTCAGCTAAAACATTTTCTGCGTCAGCAACTGTGATGCCAATTAAACGCAAATAGAGTTTGTCGCTCAAGTCAAAACCAAGTTCTTTTGCTGCTTTTGTCCAGGCGCGTTTGTAGTGATTCTCGGTGTCGAGAATCAAGCCATCCATATCAAAAATAAGAGCGTGGGGAAGCATGACTTTACCTCAAACTGGCAAAGCGACTGGCTCGTCTGCCTGGGGTGCTTGGAAGATATCGATGTCTTTATTGGCAAAGATGTTGTCAGTTTCTTCATTGCAGAAGGTACTAACTTCACCGATTACACTGACGCCGTTGACTGGCACAAACTCGTGCCAAATTCCTGATGTCAGAGTTATTCTTGTGCCCGCTGGCATCTCAAATGGTACGCCCGATTGGCGAGTTTCCATTTTACGATTGATTTTGACTTCAACTGTGCCTTCGGCCTGATGCTCGCCTGGATTTTTAGACCAGAGTGTAATTTTCAGTGTGCCGTGTCGACAAATAATGTCTTCTTTTTTCTCATAGTGAGTATGGGCTGGAGTGACCATGCCTTCTCTTGCGTACATGATTTTTTCGCAGTATTCGGGCTCGTTGGCAAGAAGAACTTCAACTAAGCCAGCTTTTGTATAGTCGCCAAGACCAAAGTCTGTGGCTGACCACTCAGGCTGAGGTGGAAGCACCCAGTTGTGCTGTTTTAGGCAGTCCGCTGCTTCTCGACAAAGTTGATTGATTTCGCTTTGCTTCATAAGGTACTCCTGACAATTATTAGTTAGCTACTTATTTCTTGGCAGCAGCTACTGGCTCTTTGATATATTTCATGGCGCTAGAGGCACTCTCGCCATGGTGGAGAACCGCTTGGAGAGCCTGTGTCATCCCTTTAGGGTCGCTATGTTGGATGATATTGCGACCGTAAATGATGCCGGCAACACCCTGAGCCACTAATTTTTCAGTGTGTTGAAGCACTTCGATATTAGAAGCGCGGCCACCGCCTCTCACGCATACAGGTACTCCTGAAGCTGCTTCGATGACGCGATGGAATTCTTCTTCTGGTTCAGTTGAATCGGTTTTGATGATGTCAGCACCTAGTTCGGCTGCCATGCGAGCCAGGGTAACTACCCGGGCTGGTGTGCCATCGCCGACCATGCCGTCTTTGCTTCGCTTGAATGATAGTGGCTCGATACCCATAGGCATGCCATAGCGATCGCAGACATTTTTCAAACGCAAGATATTGCGCACGCACTGGTTGAGCATTTCTGGGTATTCATCAACTTGCAGTAGGTTCAATAAAATGCAGGCTGCATCAAGTCGTACTGCCACTTCGACGGCTTCTTCATAGGCTTCGCAGAATAACTTAGAAGAAGGCAGTACATCGTTGTAGAAGTT
>JAUPUU010000532.1 GCA_030917395.1 Cyanobacteriota bacterium erpe_2018_sw_21hr_WHONDRS-SW48-000092_B_bin.40 | reverse complement strand
GCTATGAGGAGCACAGTCGTCAGTTGGTAGAAGTTGCTTTTGCTCAATATGCTACTTATTTTAGTGCTGAGGAATCATGCTTAAAGCTCGACGCATTTGGCGGTATGGTTGGAGAGATTCCGACATTTACAGAGGCCTTAAAAGCCTCTGTAAAATTGACGAATTGAATAGGAGTAGTATCCCCTAAAGAAACGTAGCAAAGCAGCTTACGCAGCCATCCGCGCTTGGAGCACTTACAAACAGAGGTTGCTCAGAAAGACAAATTGAACTTTCTTACAACACAACAGGTCAAAAAGAATGGCTTAGCGACTCGGTCTAGGTCCGAGATCACCAAAATAACTTGGTTCAACACGAGCACCATTCAAGAACGGCGACTGTAATATCGACCCCGGCTCATAAACCCGCTTCGAATTGAGAAATCGCCGAGGCCTATTCAAGTCGTCATAGCTCCTATATGAGCGAACGCCATACAGACCTATCGATTGACTAGTTGATGAATCAGCCCCAGGGTTCTGAAGACTCCTTATAGTCCATTGCACACGCGAGTCATTAGGCAATAGAAATTCACCATGAGACGAGACATAGCGTGGTCCAAAATCACCAACATACAGCGGTTTCTCTCTAGCCGACACAGGCTCAGCACACACAGGCAATGCCGCGCCAAGAGCAACCGACAAAAGAGCCGCAGCCACCAGCAACATTTGATGAACCAACGGCAGATCGCAAGCCTTGTTTGCGGTGATTCGAGGTAATAACCGGCAATTGCTCATGATGGATATTTCAATATGTCCATAGTTTTACTCCTCGGCTTTAGAACTTAGTGGGACCACTACTGCTCTGCGCACAACTTGATTTTCAAATCCCAGGATGAGCTTATTTATCCGAGAATCACAGTGACAAGGATATTCGAATACTTGGTCAAGATTGGCAGTCTCTACTCGCTTGTCATACTTTCTAACACTAAGAGGTGAACCAAAGAAAAATCTGACTTTATTTTCAGGAAGCCCGAGTATCTTGACACTCTTCCGTACTGGCCTGATAAACAATTGCCCTTTGGAATTGCTTTCTATCTTGAAACACACGAGCCTCGACTTTGCTCTCCCGGGAATCATCTTCGGTGGAAATCCAACGGGCGCCGATTCCTTTGATGTGAACGGGTCACCTTCAATGTCACCTCTATTAAGCCCAGGTGGACGATATTCGTTCCTCTCTGACGGACCGTCGAAATCACCAACATACAAAGGCTGCTGTGCAAAAGCTGGATACGCCAACAGAAAATCAAGCGGCAAGAGAGCAAGGGCCACAAGCAAAAATCGATAGGTTAAAGCAGTAATACTAGCCCTATCAGTTGTTATTCGAGCTAATAGCTGGCAATTGCTCATGATGCATACATACCAAAGGCTTAGTGACTACTAGAGGAAGCCGGCTCTCGCTTCCGAATATTCGAATTAGAGTCAAACCTCTGTGCTGCAGCCGGGTACTTTAAAAGATGAAAATTATGGATCACATCAAAATTGCGGGAGGGAAATTTCATCGCAGACACTGGTTGAAACAGATTCGATGCGCCAGGCCTAATCACACTTGTATACCTATCGCTTCTTGGCCAGAAATCACCAGCGGATGCACGTTCACTGCCAGTAATATAAGAAAAACAAGGCAAGGACACTGCTGGAGTATAGTCACTCGGCAAATGTAGCGTTCGTGGCGGCTTCATCAATTGCGAGAAACTTCTATATGAGCGAACACCAAACCCAGCTGTTGGTAGTTGTGTGGCAGGAAGTGAATAGGATTTCTGCAGTCGACTATCACGCAACACCGCATCCGCGTCAATCGGCATTCGAAATTCATGATATGTGAAAGAGTAGCGCGCACCGAAGTCGCCGACGTACAAAGGCTTCTCTTTTGCCGATGCCGGCTCAGTCAATACAGCCAAGCAAAGGCCAGTAGATACAACTGCAAATGAAACATTGAGGGCTCGATTTAAACTTTTATTGATCAGTCTCATGCAATTTTCGCACTACCACCTTCATCCACCTGTACCCAGCGATCATCGACCAACTTTTGCACCAGAGTATGGGATTGACCGGGCTTTAACGGACCGTGCCGCTGAATGAAGTCATCATAGCCAGGATCTCCGGCCGCTGATTCGGTATTACCCTCAGCCTGAACACCACCTTGTAAATACTGCAAGGTTCGAACCTGTAGGTCACCATTTTCCATCATGGTGATCGTCTCTAACCATGTGCCTTCCATGGCTTCACGCTCTGCTTTGTATCCTTCGGACTCTTCAGGCGTTGGCCACTGATCGTCTAACAGAAATTCATCCAAGGTTTTCTTAGCGTTCACCCGATACCTCAACAAGCAAAGCAACAACTAACTACACACAGCCGCTCGCCCCCAACACCAGCTAACATTATGAGCTATGCAAGCCAAATCGCAAAGGAGTCAAAGTGAGTGATTCAAAAAACCCTCGCTACATCGTCAACTTTCCGACAAAACGCCACTGGAAAGAAAATAGTCGCATTGAAGACATCGAGCTGGGACTCTCGGCGCTGGCAGAAACAGTTGAGCAGTTCCAGTTAAAATCAATTGCTATACCGCCTTTGGGTTGCGGCCTAGGCGGTCTAAACTGGCACGACGTTAGACCACTCATCCTGAAGTTTTCTGAGCGTGTCAATGCAACGCATGTAATAGTCTTTGAACCCACTGATAGTGTCGAAGCAAAGTAGCAGGTCGCAAGTGCACATGATAGGAAGGCTAATTCAACGCCAACGTAAAGCTTCCATTCGTGCCGTTATAGACGAGAAGTCCATTCATAAGAATGTCACGCCCAACAAGAGCAACAAACGGCATTATTTACTCAAGAGTCCTAAGGTGTATGCCGGAACTGATGCCATCTCATCAACTGGCACAGCCCGTTTGATTAGAAAAGGCACGTTCCCAATGCTCTTGATTCAAAAGGCATAAGCTTGTTCTTCAGTAGTGAAGGAGCCCAAAAACTTATCACCATAAACCAGAACAAACTGACCAGCGTAGACTTTGCAGTATTCGCTCCGGTGAGACTCAAAAAATGATATTTCTTTCTCGAGCACGACGAAAACCCCTGAAAAATTGAACATGCTACCGAGTATATACCCGAACTGAAGCGTGACCGCAAAGAAAATGCAGCTACAGCGCAAACCCGGTTGGTTGTAATTCGAGCTACTAGCTCACAATTGCCACGCTGTAATGAGAACGATAATTGCACCGCAAAATCGAGCTAGCTTTTTCTCAATATAAAAACTGGGTCCCGGATAGCATGCTAGCCGAAGCTAACCTAGGCACACCGGGACAACTGAAATGATGTTACCAAACATTCGGGTCGATTGGCAATACAGTAAACGACATACGATTAAATCAAAAAAAATAGCTTACCGATTCGGTCTAGGTCCGAAATCACCTACATAACTGGGTTCAACACCAGCACCATTCAATAACGGCGACTGCAAAATCGACCCAGGTTTATAGCCCCGATTCAAGTTGAGTAGTCGCGGTCGCTTATTCAGTTGGTCATAGCTCCTATATGAGCGAACGCCATACTGACCTCTCGATTGACTAGTTGATGAATCAGTCCCAGGGTTCTGAAGACTTCTTATAGTCCATTGCACACGCGAGTCATTGGGCAATAGAAATTCACCATGAGACGAGACATAGCGCGGTCCAAAATCACCAACATATAAGGGTTTCTCTCTGGCCGACACCGACTCAGCTCTCACCGGCAATGCCGCGCCAAGCGCAACCGACAATAGAGCCGCAGCCACCAGCAACAATCGATGAGCCAACGCCACAGCGCAAACCTTGTTTGTCGTGATTCGAGCTAAAAGCTGGCAATTGCTCATGATGGATACATACCACAAAAAGTTCGTGCAGAAAATTGAACTAAATTTCTGCAGGCATAGCGCTTGCATCTTGAAGAATGCGGTTGTAGGCTAGAAATTACTCTAGGATCTGGCGAAAAGGGGCACAAAAGCATCTTCTCGAAATGAGATAGCCAGGTCACAATTTTAATTATGCAATTTCGCTGATAAACCTTGGTGCACGATTGCGCTCACACCTGTTCACCTTTCGGGGAGCAGGTCAAACCGGCGTCGGCTTTGGCATTAAGCGAACACTAAGCACAAAGCAGTTCTCACCACCGAGAATTGGAGCGAGAGAAAGAAATGACGCCTGTATCATCGAACCCTAAAATCTATCACATCGTTCACATAGACAAGCTAGAGCCTATCTGCAATGCCGGTTTCTTGTTCTCAGACAGAATTGCGCAGCAGTTAAACCTATCTGGTACAAACATTGGAATGGCAAGCATTAAGGCAAGGCGATTAGAAAAATTACTAAATAGCCGTCCAGGTCTTCGCGTAGGCGACTGCGTGCCTTTCTATTTCTGTCCCCGCTCAATAATGCTCTTCACCATTCATGCTAGGAACCAACATCTATACTACAAAGGCGGCCAAGCCAATATTATTCATCTCGAAGCCGATCTCGGGGCAGCCGTCGAGTGGGCCAATATAGCAGGAAAACAATGGGCCTTTACACTGTCAAATGCCGGTTCGCACTATTTTGAAGACCGAGCTGACCTTGGGAAGTTGAACGAACTGAACTGGGACGCCATAAATAGTCGTCAATGGGGTGGCCCAGAAGCTAATTCCGACTACAAAGCAGGCAAGCAAGCAGAATTCCTAATCGAAGAACAATTTCCTTGGACTTTGTTCGAGAGAATTGGAATAATGTCAGAAGGCAGTTTACTTACTCAAGTAAACAATATTGTGTCCCGTCAACATCACAAGCCAGCTATTGAGATTCAACCAAGCTGGTACTACTAATTGAAGAAGAATCAAAGTGATTGAGTTTAAGACTGGCAACATTTTTAACGAACCAGCAGATGGCCTGGTCAACACTGTCAACTGTGTTGGTGTCATGGGTCGTGGCATAGCGGCCCAATTTAAGAAAGTCTATCCTCAAAATTTCAAAGACTATGCCCATGCTTGCAAGGATGGACTAGTTCAACCAGGAAAAATGTTTGTTGTCAAAGTGAGTGATTTAACAAGCCCACGCTATATCATCAATTTTCCGACTAAGCGTCACTGGAAAACAAATAGCCGCATTGAAGACATAGAGCTGGGCCTTTCAGCGTTGGCAGAAACAGTTGAGCAGTGCCAGTTAAAATCGGTTGCAATTCCGCCGCTGGGTTGCGGTCTTGGAGGTCTAAACTGGAATGACGTTAGACCGCTGATCGAGAAATTCTCCGAGCGTGTCAGTGCAACGCAAGTAATTGTATTTGAACCTGCTGCTGACACAGACACACAGGAAGTTAGGCCCACACAAAAGATTCCGCAAATGACAGCGGGGCGCGCAGCCTTGATAAGGCTAATTGATCAATGTCAAAAAGAATTGCTAGAGCCAGGTATTAGCGCGCTCGAAATTCACAAGCTAATGTACTTCATGCAAGAAAGCGGTGAACCGTTGCGGCTCAGTTATGCGAAGGGGCCGTATGGCCCCTTCGCGGAGAACCTAAAAATTGTTCTCGAGCTGCTAGAAGGTCACTACACGATTGGCCATTGCGATGGTGGTGATTCACCAACCAAAGAAATAGACCTCTTGCCAGGCGCAAGAGAAGAGGCAGAAAAATTCCTAGTAAAGCAAGATGCAACATTGGCTCGTTTCAAGAGAGTCTCAGACCTTATAGAAGGCTATGAAAGTGCATTCGGCCTAGAACTCCTCGCATCCGTTCATTGGGCCGTCACAAAAGAGGATGCGAAGGGCAGCAAAGCAGCTTACGAAGCCATCAGCTCGTGGGACACTCACAAGCAGAAGTTTTCAGAAAGACAAATTGAACTTTCTTACAACACGCTAGTTCAAAATGAATGGCTTAGTGACTATTCGACGGTGCCACTTCAATCTTGTAATAGTTGATCGGGAAGTGAAATCTACCGTCACCAGAGGAAGACTTCGCTCCCGCGCTGCCATGATTCCCGTTCCTATCAAGTTGGCTCAGAGACAGAGTGCGCACACGCATAGCGTTTTTCAATTGCTCACTGTTTTGAAAGGAGCTTACACCGCAGTCTACAGGCGGACTAGGTGATGGAACAGCGGCCCGCTCCTGAACCTGCTCAGAACGCCATTTGGCGCTCGCGTCATCAGTCATGCGAAATTCATCGTACTCGCGTTTATAGCGTGCACCAAAGTCGCCAACATATAAAGGTTTCTCCTTTGCCCAGAGAGACTTGGTCAATAAAGTCCCAGCCGCACCAAACCCAACCAACAACAAGGCTGCAGCAACTAACATAGATTTAGACACTACTAGCATGGAAGAAGGTCGCAAAGAATTATTGGTGGCTGCGACTGAACTACTTAGCATTCTCGCCGCTCACTGTATGAGTAGATAGTTTAGTCTGAGACTCTGGCGAGCCATTCCGAATCGTTGATCGATTCATGCCAGCCCAGAAATCGCCAATTTGACCCACATTAGCGCCAGAGCAAGGCCCGCTGCTTCCAGGCACGTACCCTGTGATATACGGTCCCGGATATTGTGGCCGACGCAAGCGAGCAGGCACTGCGCTGTTAGTCTCATCAACCGAAACTTGCTCGAGAACCACAGGACCTTTCCCATAGGTAGTACTAGCTACTGGCTTAGCCCGTTCAACTAAACATACAGCTGGCTTGAACCAGAACCGTCGCCCCTTGGTTCCACCAGCACTATCCCTAGCACGCGCAGTGGCAAACCTCGCAGCAATCGCTGCATCAGAAAACGAATGGTCCACGTAAGTCGGGCGATGTTTAACCAAAGGGTCCGGAATAACACGACTAGCCGATACAGGCTCAGCCCACACAGCCCCACCCGCACCAAAGCCAACCAACACAAAGGCCGCAGCAACCAAAATAGATTTAAAAACAGCAGCCACGACAGACGCCCTCAAGACCAATCAAATATAAACACAACCAATCAAATATAAGCGCTACTAACCAAATAACAAATAGTGGAAACCCCACCCGCACCCAGTCTCAGGCAACGAAACACGCCCCTAACGCGAATTGGTACAAGCGCACACGCCGAATTTACCAAGCCCTAACTATTCCTAACAGCAGCACTCTAAAGCCGCACCATACAGCG
>JAUPUU010000007.1 GCA_030917395.1 Cyanobacteriota bacterium erpe_2018_sw_21hr_WHONDRS-SW48-000092_B_bin.40 | reverse complement strand
GCCTCTTGCCATTGTTTTTCAGCTTCGCTGTAGTTTCCGGCAATAAAGCTGGTCTCAGCCTGCTCCTCTTTGCTTTTCCAGTCAGTTGCTGTGTTAGCTGTATCAGTCTTGGTTTCAATTTCTGCGGCCTTGGCTGCCGCATAGTCGCTAGTTGAACTAAGAGCTACAGATATAGCTACAGATAGGGATAGAGCCATTGTCGCCAGTGAAAAGCGGCGAATAATTTTGGGGGCGCTGGTCATTGGGCCTCGCACTATTAGATTAAGGTGATTGGAAAACTGTAGATTATGCGATCTGTGGCCCGCGGGGTCAATGCTTTCGAGCACGCAAAGCCGGCAGAGATTGTGCTAGGATGTCACCATACGTAGATATGGCCTTGGAGATTTAATCGTAGTGACCGGTAGTGATTTCTCTGATAGTTCTGGCACATCAAATAGCTCCGATCGCCGTTCGGCTGGTTTCCCTTCGCCTGCTGCTGATTATATTGAGCAGCGTTTAGACCTTAATAGCCTCTTGATTAAGCATAGAGAGGCGACCTTTTTCTTGCGGGTTGAAGGAGATTCAATGATTGGTGCGGGTATTCACAGCGGTGATTTAATTGTGGTTGACCGCTCACTCAAAGCTCAGCATAAAAAGGTCGTGGTGGCAGTGCTTGACGGCGAGCTGATAATTCGGCGCTTGCTAATTGACGGCGATAGCTTTTCGCTTGCCTCTGAAAATCCTGATTATCCACCTATTAAAATAACTGGTGATGCTAATTTCGAGATCTGGGGGACAGTCACCAATGTCATTCATGAACTTTAGGGTAGGTGTTTGAGGTGGCAGATCAAAAGCTTTTTGCCCTAATCGACTGCAATAATTTCTATGTTTCTTGTGAGCGTTTGTTCAACCCAAAGCTTGATGGCAAGCCCGTAGTTGTGCTCTCAAATAACGACGGCTGCGTGGTTTCGCGTTCTAGCGAGGCCAAGGCCCTGGGTGTGAAGATGGGCGTGCCACTCTATCAAATTAATGCTCTGGTCAAAAGCGCTGGTATTGTCACTCTATCTTCCAATTATGCTTTATACGGTGATCTCTCTAATCGAATCATGAGTATTCTCAGCGGCTTTAGCCCGCATCAAGAGATTTATTCCATAGATGAGTGCTTTCTTGACTTTACCGGTATTCCCGATCGCTTGCATCTAGCTAGAGAGATTAAAGAGACAATCAAACAATGTGCTGGTGTGCCTGTTTGTGTTGGCATTGGCCCAAGTAAGACTCTGGCTAAACTTGCTAACTACACGGCCAAGACTGTCAGCGATTGCGGTGGAGTCTTTGATTTTTCCGCCTTGACTGAAGACGAGCGCGATCGTATTTTCGCAACTCTAAAAGCTGGCGAAGTTTGGGGAATTGGTCGCAAACTGGCGCAGAAGTTTGAGCAAATTGGCATCAACACTGTATTGCAATTGAAAGATAGTTCGCCAGAGCTGATGCGAAAGCAATTTAGTGTAGTGATTGAGCGGACGGTGCGGGAACTGCGTGGGCAGTCGTGCTTAGATATGGCTGAGATTGCCTCTGCTCGCAAGCAGATTGTTTCTTCTCGCTCTTTTGGCAAAAATGTTTTTGAGCTAGCTGATTTAGAGCAGGCTGTGGCAAGCTATATGGCTAAAGCTGCTTTGAAGTTGCGAGCGGATAGATCGCTGGCTGGGGCGCTTGAAGTTTATATTCGCACCAATAGATTTGCAGAAGGCAGCGAGCAGTATGCCCAGACCGCTACAGTTACTTTGAGTCATCCAACTGACGATACTATGGTCTTAATGAAGGCTGCTAGCAATGCTCTTAGGCAGATTTATCGCAGTGGTTACGCCTACCAGAAGGCGGGCGTTAGTCTGCTTGATTTGAGTAATGCAGATGAGAGGCAGCTTTCGCTGTTTCAAACTGAAGCTGTCAATACTCGCTCTGAGAAGCTGATGAAGCTGATGGATGCGACCAATTCGGCCATGGGGCGAGGTACTTTGTACTTAGCGGCTGAAGGGCAAAATCACAGCTGGCAGATCAAGTGCAATTTTAAGAGCCCCGAATATACGACCAGTTGGAAGGGCTTAGCTGTGGCGCGGGCAAAGTAAGAAAATTGGCCAGTTAATGTAGCAAGGTCTTTTGAGCTGCTAAAGTATCCAAGCAGTAAATGATTCACTCGAGAAGTGATTCAGGCTGGTGTTTATTTTAGTTGAGGCTTTTTATTTGGCAACCCTTTCATCTGCTCCCCCTACCAAAGCAAGTTCAGTAAAACCAATTACGCTGCTGTTGATTGTTGTATTTTTACTTCTCAACTGTTTTATGGCTTTTTGGTTTGCTTCGCCGTATTTTGCTGTTAACGATATAAAGGCTGCTGCGGCCAATAGCGATCAGTCTAAGTTATCGCGATTACTCGACTTGCCTGCCATCAAAGAGAGCATAAAAGGCCAACTGGTTGATGACCAAATTATTGATATGGCCGTGAGCCCTGCCGGTCTGACAAATTTATTCAATTGCAGCAATCTTGTCACTGGCAGCATTGGATTGGCTGGCTCGCAAGCTAATGTTGATGGTGCCGCCCGTTTGCAAACAGTGGGTGTTACCCCTGAAGTCGAGCCTAATTCAGTAAGCGCAAACGATTATGTTACTCTCGATCAGTTTGTTTCATACACTGGTCAAAAGTATTCTGGACAGGGCGTAAAGTTTATTTTGAAGCGCTCTGGTTTGTTTGGTTGGAAGTTAACGGGGATGGAATTTCAATCATCGCCGGTGGTGCATACACCTGTTTATGTGGTTGGTTATTTGACCGAAGAAGTGCCAGCCGGTATCAAAGACTTGCAGCTCTACGACCGCTTGCTGGCTGTTAATGACGAGCCGGTAGTAGATTATCCCGGTGCGGTTTTGCAGTTTAAGGCAGCTGGAAATTCTGCCAATATAGCTGTACTCAGAGATGGTGAAATCAAATCGTTTGGTGTTAGTAAGCCATCTAGAGGCAAATTTGGTGTGATTCTTAGTGGCATGGTTTTCTCACCTAAGCCCGGAGTGGTAGCAACACCAGCAGCTTTAGACAAGAAGTACCTGCTTGAATTAATGCAAAGCCAAGACCCAGCTGCTACAGCGGCCTTGATGCAACAGGGCCAAATGGTGCTATTGCAGCCCGGCAGCCTGGTGCTAAGTGGGCCGGCTATTGAGCTACCTGTGGGCAATAACAACGGTGTGCAAGTGTTTCTTGGTCATCTTTTAGAAGGTCGGGCTACTACGGGGCCACAAGGTCTTCCCGGGCGCAATTTTTGGATGTTGCTCTCTAACTTCCCTGAAAAACCACCAGAGCAGTAGAGCTAGTGCAAAGTGCTCTCGCTAATTGCTTGTGGCAATCTCGATTGGTTTCTCAATTGGTTTCTCAATCGCTAGCTCGCCGTGTAAAGCATAGGCGCTAGTGATTGGTGCTAGCTCTTTATTCGTTATATTTCTAACAAAGCAGATAACCTGGCCAATGCCGCTGATATTTAGTTTTTCGGCTGCGGCTTTGGATAGATCAATTACTCGTTTGCCGATGTATGGTCCTCTGTCTGTGACCACTACTTCTACTTTTCTGCCATTGTGCGGATTGAAGATTAGAAGCTTAGTGCCAAATGGCAGTGTCTTGTGGGCGCAGGTAAGTTTGTGCATGTCGTATATGCCACCAGAGGCGGTTCGGCGGCCATGGAAGCTTCCTCCGTACCAAGAGGCTATGCCACCAAATAGTTTGTGCAGATCTTCGCCGCTTGAGGCGAAGGCAGGGGCTTCCAAGAATAGTGCGGTCAGAGCAAGGCAAGCAATTAAAATTTGGCGCGTCAAAGAGAACCCTTTAGGGCCGTGAAAATTAGTCATAAACGTTATCCAGTAAACAAATCATTCGAGAGCAAACAAAAAACTGTTTGTTTCTCGCTTGCATTCGACAGCCCGCAGTGGGCTTTGGTTCCGCTTGCTAGATTAATCCTGGCTAATGGTGCCGGTATTTATGCCTGTCTCTATGCCTGAGTTTAAGCCTGTATCTAGGCCTGTGTCTATGTTTCTAGGGCGTCTCGCACTTGGTCGATAATTTCAAGCACTTCATCGTTGCTTAGATGCGGATAAATTGGCAGTGACACTGTCGATTGGCTCAGTTTAGTAGCGTTCGGTAAGTTGTTGGCCTGGTCGGTTTCAACTTTATCTACGGGCACAATAGTCTCGATACAGGCCTGTTTTAGATAATCAATAACGGCAGCTGCTCTTTCAGTTTGAAGAATTGCTCCTTGTCTAACTGGGCTAGCGTTGGTGTTTTGATTGTCTAAAATGTCGAAGCCAGCTTCTTTGTAGGCATCATAAATATCTTCACGCCGTGCCATTAGTTTAGCTAGCTTTTCTAGCTGCACGCGTCCCATAGCAGCTTGCATGTCAGTGATACTGAAATTGAAGCAGGCGCTATCAGAGTTGTGATCTCTGTAGTTTCTAATTTTTTCAATCAGGTCAGTATGCCGTGAAACAACCATGCCACCTTGGCCGCCAGTGCTAATTACTTTGTCTGTGCTAAATGAATAGACCGATATCTCGCCTACGAGGCCGACATTATTGAGATTTTTATCCACACCAATCTTGGCACCAAGTGCATGGGAGCAGTCTTCTACTATTTTTAGTTCGCGTCCGGCTCGCAGCTCAAGTAATTTAGTCAGGTCAACTGGTAGGCCGAACATATGAGGAATAAGAGCGATGTTGGCATTGCTTTTAGCGGCAGCCGCGAGGTCGATGTTCGGCCCGTCGCTGTCAATCAAGACTGTTTTAGCTTTGGCTAGGGCAAGAGCGTTACGCAAACCCGATGAGTAGGCCGGGATGATTACTTCTTTGTTCTCAGCTTCAAGAGCCCAGAGAGCCAGATAGCGGGCTGCTGTGCCACTCGATAGTGCTACGGCATGGCCTTCTTCGAGGCCAAGAAACTTACAAAACTCATACTCAAATTTGGCAATTTCAGAGCCGCTACCAACATAGCCTGAGTGAATCACTTTCGAAGCGGCTTGCTCTTCTTGCCTGCCCATGGTGGCTTTGCAATGCGAGATTATGTGAGCCGGAAGTTCGACTGGTTTGACGACCTTCTTTTTCGGTGGATTAGCGACTTTGATTTTTTTCTTTTTCTTGAGAGGTTTCATTTTGATGCTTTAGTTTGGTTGTATAGGGTAGCGCATGTATGACCATTTAAAATGTGTATATTGTCAGGAGCCGTCGATTTGCTTGTATATTTCACTCTGGGCTTTAACAAATCGTTCGCGCATTGCTCTTGTATAGGGGTTGTAGCGCTGCATGTCTAGAAAAAGCCGAAACTCATCTTTGCTGACTTGTTCTGTAACTTCTTTGAGTTTTTGACTGCTGGTTGTGGCAACTTGGCTTTCCGATGAGTGCATATTGCTCAGTATGCGCCCAACCAAGTGGGTTAGAGCCTGACTGCCTGCCATTTGTTCGTCGTGCTCTTCGGCGGTCATTTCAATTACTTTTAGTTGTTTCTCAGCGAAATAGTTCTTCCAGAATTTATAAGTGTCATCGCTGGCCCGAAATTGTTCGATGACAATTCGCTGACCAGCTAGGCCAAACTGATTGACGCTATCGGGGCCAAATAGCGGATGGCAGAGCATGGCCTCAAAGTTTTCAGGCAATTCTTGCGTCAATATCTCTTTGGCGTGCACCTTAACTGAAAGTAGATCAATTATGAGTTTGCTCTTGTCCATAGACTTTAAAATTCGAGCATGCTCATGGATGGTAGCGGCAAATTCTGAAATCGGCACACTATAAAAAATCACATCGGCTGCCAGAGCATCTTCTATGGTAACTGCTGGCACTCCTGCTTTTCTGGCTTGCTCTAAGGCTGTCTCTGATCGGTCATAAATTTTGACTGGAAAGTCTGACTTAATCAGTGAGGCCCATAGCTCACCAAAGCGGCCGAAGCCAATGATGCTGACTTGAAATTGATCTCGAGTCTGGTCTTGAGTTTGGTTTTGAGTTTGATTCTGGCTCTGGTCTTTACCCTGTGGCTGGGTGGGTGCGCGTTTTTCCATTGACCTAAATCAAATTGATAGCAGCATGAGCCATGGTGACGATTTCATCTAGCCTCTTTGAGTGAGAGGGCTCGGTCAGTCTTGAATTGGTCAAATAAGTGAAGGAAACTCCACTAGTTGGATCGGCAAAGCTATAAGAAGTACCAACACCACCATGACCAAAAGCTTCAGCCGGGGCTGTACTGCCGAGGCCGCGAATAGTTGGTGTATTTCCTCGCACATGTACGCCCATAGCCCGATGCATCGGTGTTCCGAAGAAGTGGTCGATGCGGTCTTCTGTGTGGTTGCGGGTGGCATATTGCACCATATGCGGTGAGAGCAGTCTGGTGCCATTGAGAGAGCCTAAGCCCAAAAGCATTTGATAAAAAAGAGCAACATCAGAGGCGCTGGCATAACCCCCAGCACCAGGCATGCCCGATTGATAGAAAGACTTTTTATCAAAGTTGATGTCGGTTAAATGATTGGTGGGCTCATTGGCGTCGGGGCAATAGTAGGCCCCAGCAAGGCGATGCTGCTGGCTCTCTGGTACGCCAACGAAAAAGTCGTGCAGTGCCAGGGGCTTCAGTATTTCTTCGCTAATAAATTGGCGAAAATCTTTTTTTGTTATGGCTTCTATCAATACTGCTAGTACCCAGTGGGCGGCATAAGAGTGGTAGAAGACTTTGCTGCCTGGTTCAAAATCAAGTTTGAAGTCGCAAACTGATTGGCTCAACAGTTCGTGATCAGCCCAGGCTTCTTCTGGCACCATAGCGTTGGGAAAGCCAGCTTGGTGGGTGAGCAGGTGATAGGCGGTGAGGTTTTCTTTGCCGTGTTTGGCAAATTCTGGAATATAGAATGCCACGGGTGTGTGCAAGCTCAATTCGCCGCGCTCGGCCAGTATCCAGATGGCGCAAGATGTAATTGGCTTAGTTTGAGAATAGAGCAGCCAAAGTGTGTTGCTATCAGCTTTCTGGGCTGGCATTTCATTTGTGGCTAAGCGGGCTTGGCCAAAGTTGCCACTAACTACTACCTGGCCATGACGGGCGAGGGCTATCGCGGCGCCGGGATATTTATGGGCAGCGACATCGTCTTCAAGGCGTGCAAATAGTCGGGTTATGCAGTCAACGTCGAGACCTGCTTGCAGCAGGTGGCCTCTATCAATGGTATTAGACTCAATAGTTTTCATAGTCAGTAATTGTAGCTTTCTTCTTCTGGTACTTTTTTACTTTTGCCGCTGGAGTCATTTGCGGCCTGTCAAGAAGCCTGCTATCTCTTGCTCTGCCTATTTCACGAGTTTTTCACCCCGGCCCTGTTAGTTTCTTAGACACTTATCATCTGCCTTTTGCTCAGAACTTCGCTCACACCCCTTCTATTTACTAGGTTCCAAAGTGTCAAGAGAAGCCTTCGATTCAGTCGAAAATCGCCGCCAGCGTGTTGATACACCTAGCAACGATGCTCTGCAGCCCTATCGCTTGGACCAGCCCAATAGACTGCTGGGTAATGGCTTTAATCTGCCAGACAAAGGCGCCCTGGATATTCCTAACATATGGAAGATCAAAGGCAACGATGGTATTACCCAAGACTTCAGGCCCGACAAGGCCGCCAAGGGTGGTCACGACCATGTCGTCTCCAACAGCGACACCCTCTGGCGTATTGCCAAAGATTCGCTCTCTGCCAATGGCGATCATGCTTCTAATACTCGGATTTCAAAACGCATTCAATCAATTATCAAAGCCAACCACGAGGAGCATCCCCGCTTGGGCCGCAATCCCCATTCCCTTGCACCTGGAATGAAGCTTCATATACCCGATCATGATGGCCCTCAGCAGCCAGGTAGAGCTTCTCACCGTAATGAGCGCAATGAGCGCAGTGATGAGAACGGAGAAAGACATAGAGGCGAAAGACACGGAGGGCACAGACAGTATCGTACTCACCGAAGAGATCAGAGTAATACAGAACATGGCGATGGGGAGAAGCCAGTCGAGCGGCAGACTAGGGCGAGAGATCGCCAGCGGCCAGAGGGCGACAGACCGGCGGATCACCGCACTGATAAAGGAGCTAACGAAGGGGATGGCGGCTCACTGGCCAAGGCCATGAAGCAGTTTGGCCACGATTTGGCCGATGCAGCCAAGCGCATTGCCCATAGGTTAGGAACGATTGGTGATTGCGCCAAGGGGCCGCGGCTGACTTTTAAAGAGCTAGGGTTCCATTTGCCACCAGCTATTGCCACCGAACAAGGGCGTATGCTCAAAGAGAGTGGCCTGTTTCATGAGGTGCCTCGTGATGAAGTGCGGCCTGGAGATTATGGTGTGCGTGATTGGAATCGCCATGTCACTAAGCGCCATGGTGGCGTTAACAAGGGTGATTCTTTCATTGTCACCGCCGTCAGTGCTGATGGTTCGCTCAAGGGTGCAAACGACCATAATTTCAATGTTCCAGAAGACGGTGGTCGCTACCGCAATTTGCGCTTCATGAGACCAACTCCTGAGTTCTATAGACGCTATGGTGGCAATATCTAGAGTAAGATAACCTTGCTGATTGAGGTTGTCTTGATGTCTAATTTCGCTAGAGTTGCTGGAGTTTTATTTGCAACTGTTTGTGCTGGCTCCCTGGCGCTATTGCCTGCTTGGGCAAAACAATATGTGGTTGAAAACTTCAATCAGTCCGGGCCAATGTTGCCAACCATGAAAGATGGACAGGCTCTCGTATCGGCCATGTGCGCTGATGCTCAGAAGCTCAATGACTATTCGCTCGTATTTGAAACTATTACTTTCAAGAAAGGTGAAACCGTTTCTGAAAAAGGAAATTTGTATTTCAAAAAGCCAAAGCTTATGCGCTTAGAAGAAATTGGTGATTATAAAAAAGGTTCAGTGGCTGTTCTTGGCAGAGATGGCAAAGTGCGTGCCCATGCTGGTGGATTGATCAAGTTTGTCACTTTGACCATGGACCCTTCCGACAAGCAACTCAATGCGGCCAATGGTGATCGCATGGAAGATTCCGATTTTATTTCGCTCAGCAATGTCTTGCGTGATCGCCTTAAGCAAGGCCAGCTGGCTCGTGTCAGTGATAAACCTGTGGTTGCACCGGGGGTGGGGCAGCCGACCTTGGTGCTTGAGATTTTTAAAGCAAGTGAGCCAAAAGTTGCATTGAAGCGCGTTTTTGTTGATCCCAAAACTAATTTGCCTGTTCGCTGGGATGATTATGATTACAAAGAACCATGCTCAAGTACCTGGAAGAATGTCAAAACCAATATTGGTATCAGCGATGATTTGTTCAAGATGTAGGTTCCGGTAACATTGTCATTGGGTCATATATACACACGCACACGACGCTAAAAGAGACAGATTGATATTTAAAGACTTCACCAGTGCCCTATTCACTCCAACAGTTTTGATTGCTGGCTCTGGCTATCTTGTTGATATGTTTGATCTTTTCGCTTTTAACATGCTCAGAGTTAAGTCGTTAACGGCACTGGGGTTGAACAAAGATGAAGTGACTTCGATTGGAGTCAATATCATCAATGCGCAGCTTGCTGGATTAATGGTAGGTGCTTACATCTGGGGCCGGCTTGGAGATCGCTTCGGTCGCAAAAAAGTTTTGCTTGGTAGTATTCTGCTCTACTCGATAGCTTCACTGCTGACAGCCTTTGTCCAAGATTCCTGGCAGTATGGCTTGTTGCGTTTTCTAACTGGGATAGGTCTGGCCGGAGAGTTGGGGGCTGGAATAACTCTCATATCAGAAGAGTTTTCTGATAAGAGGCGGGGACTGGGCGTGGGTATTTTTATCATTCTTGGATTTGTTGGGGTACTACTAGCCTCGGCATTGGCACAAAGCATCGACTGGCGCGGCTGTTACCTCGTTGGGGGCCTATTTGGATTTTTGCTGCTTGTTCTAAGATATCGCTTGCAAGAGTCGACACTATTTGAAAAAACGCGCAATGTCGCTGGGCTTAGCTATGGTGGCCTGAAGCCAATATTAGTCAATCCGATTTTGAGAAAGAAATTTCTACTGGGAATTTGTCTGCTCTTACCCACGGTTTTCATTCCGCAAATAGTATGGAGTCTGTCCCCAGAAATAGCTCTAGCTCGCGGTATAAGTGGAGTAAACCCAGCGACAATACTTGGCTTTGGCTATTGCCTTGTGATATTGGGAGACCTGATGGCTATATTTTTAGCCGAGAAATTTGCTAGCAGAAAACGTGCTATCGCAATATTCGCTAGTGCTGGCACTGTGTTCTTTCTGCTATTTCTCTTTTTGCCTTATCAATCCGCCAACGCCTACTATTTCTGGAGTAGTATGCTTGGATTGGCCTTTGGCACTTGGGTAGTCGGCTCAACTATGATCGCTGAAATGTTCGGCACCAATCTGCGTGCCACTGCTGCTACCACCATTCCTAACTTTTGCAGGGGCTGTGTGATCTT
>JAUPUU010000531.1 GCA_030917395.1 Cyanobacteriota bacterium erpe_2018_sw_21hr_WHONDRS-SW48-000092_B_bin.40 | reverse complement strand
GACAAATCTGGTGTGCCTGTAATCAGAGCCAGCGATCTTGTAGTGAAAGAAAGCACTCCCGGAGTGAAAATCGAACCAACAGTCTTGGCCACAAACACAACTGTTGCCAGAGATTTGAGCAACACAATTGCACCGGCAAAAGATACAAGCAATACAGCAGCAAGCAGCAAAACCGAGGTAGCCTCAAGCAGTCCCGTATCTGGCTTCCAAAGTGTAGCTTCAGCTTCTCTTAGACCAGATGCCGTGGTCGAAAAGAGTGGCAAGATTGTTTCTTCCGAAGCTTTAGTTGTCACACCAATCGCTCCAGTTACCAGAGCGGTTTACACGCCTACCGCTGTCACGCCGGAAGCCTCAGTAGCAGCAACAACCTCCAGAGCTGAAACGACTGCAACGGCTCCAGCAGTTGATAAATCTGGTGTGCCTGTCATCAGAGCCAGCGATCTTGTCGTGAAAGAAAGCACTCCCGGAGTGAAAATAGAACCAACAGCTTTAGCCACAAACACAACTGTTGCTAGAGATTTGAACAGCACAACTGTTCCAACAAAAGATACAGGCTCAATACCACCAAGCAGCAAAACCGAGGTGGCCTCAAGCAGTCCAGTATCTGGCTTCCAAAGCGTTGCCTCAGCTTCACTTAGACCAGACGGCATTGTCGACAAGAACGGAAAAACAATTTCTGCTGAGTCATTTGCGGTTGCACCAATTGTTCCAGTTACAAAGGCCTCAGCTTCTCTTACAAATTCCCCAGCCAGCGCTGCCGCGGCAGCTGACACTGTCTCATTTACAAACCAAGCAAGTGGCAGCAAGGTAGTGAGCAGCACTGACTCAAATCCGCAATCTACAATTCGTACTGACGCAGCGATGGCGATAACAACATCTGCAATTACCTCTGCGGTTGCCAAAGAACTAACTGCAAAAGCAGAACCAACGATGCGCGTGCTAGACAACCTCCAGACAGCAGCGAACTCCACGGCACCGAAAGCCATCGGAACTGAACATGGTCAAATAGGTCAGATAAGCCAGCTCAATCAACTAAACCAACCGACAACTGCTCTATCAGCGGCACTTGCCGCAGCCATCAATGGTCGAATGCTCGGTCATCAAACTGAAACTAGCAAGCCCTTCATCAACGGTCAGGGCACGGCTGCGATGATCGACACTAGTGCCGTGGCTACAACCAAGGGCAGCATTATTACTGTTGCAGCAAACACCAAAACTGAACCAGGCTCAGGAGCAGGAAACAGAGGCGAAGGGGTAGCACCAGCCAAGACAGATGCAGTTTCAGTTAACGCTGAAATTAGATTCCCTCTTGGTACCAAGGTCAAAAAGTCCGAGACTGAAGAGGGTGATGACGACGGTAAGACAACTACTGCTACCAGTGCAAAAGTATTTGGTGCCGGCGGCAATGGCGGTGCTGGCACTAATTCAGGAACAGGCACAGGAACAGGTACCACTAATACTGCCAATGGCCAGGTTATCGACCCTAGTGTTGCCGGTATGATTGGCGGCACTATAACTCCAAAACCATTCGACCTTCCACCTCTAGAAATTACCGACAAAGAAAATGAAAATGGCAGAGCAACAAAGAGCAATGGCTCCAACAACGCTGCCAATAATTCTGGCAACAAGGTAAATGGTGGCCCCTCTCAGAAAGAAATGAGCGATGCTCTTCAAGCCCTAATTGAGAAAAGACGCAAAGAACGTACTAGAAAACCGGTTACCAGCACAGGCAAGAAAACTCCGGTCTACAAACCAGAGAAGCAAAGACGTTGCTTGGTACTTAAGGGCGATACTCTAGATTCGCTGGCAGAGCAGTATTTGGCAGACAGTAATCTCGCAGAGCTTATCTATGAAATTAACAAGGGCTTTTGGCGCGAGAAACGCCGAGCTGGTGTTGTCTATCTCGAATTCATCCCAGGTAGCACAATTTTCTTGCCCACAGAAGAAGAAATAGCTCTATTCCGTCGTAAAAAACTCGAAGGCGGCAAGCCCTATCTCAGCTTCAAATGTGCGCCGCCTAAGGCCGTTCGCTCCCTGCGGCAGTCAGTCAAACAGAACCAGCAACAACAAGAAGCAACTGTTGAACTCAAGCTTGACCCGAAGCTTGACCTAGAGCCGGAGCAAGACACCGTGGTTATCGCCGAAGCAGTGCCACCTACAGTGTTCACAGCCAATGCTCCAGCTAACAGTGAAAATTCTATCGAGAAGGCTCTAGCGGTCCAGCTCATCGCACACCTGGCTCAAGTTTCAGATACCAGTCGCTTGCTGCAGCCCAATCAAGCCAAGCAAGTAAGAGAGCTAGAAGAAACCAGCCGGGTGACGGTGGTTGGCGAACAGTCTGCCGTGGACGCTACAGGCTATGTTGCCCGAATTGAAGTATTGTGTGAGAACGTCTGGCAACCAGTGATGGAATATATTATCGACGGTGCTTTAGGCGACGCTACTCTGAAAATTTATAGCCTCGGCGGCAAAGTGCGCGAGATTGATCTCGACCTTCCCCTGAGCATTATTCGCGAAATGGCGTTCAATGACCTTACGGCCAATCGCCTTAACTACTGCAAAAAGTACCTGCTGGGTAGAAAAATCTTCTGCTAATACTGGGTTAATAAATCGTCCAGTAAGCCATACTGATGCGCTAATTTCGAAGTCTGATAAACATCCGCTAACCTAAATGCAGCAAAGCTTTTGAGCATTCCTATCAGAGCTAGCGCGAATGCCTCTTGAAAACTTAATTGAGTTATGAGACATTGCCCGCCAAAGGCTTTGAATTTCTACCATCCAGCTTGTTAGAACTAGTTATCTCTTCTCCTAAAAAAAACAAACAAGGCTTCTCTCTCCAAAAACATCTTTCTTCAGGTCATAGCTAATAACTCTCCTCGCTTAAGCCTCGCGCTTCGGCCTGTAGATTTGTCTAGCCTGCTATCTTTAATCGTCTGGTCTGACCAACCGATCGAACATCTGAAAGGAACTCCTATGTCTCATTTCAAACACATCACCATGGGCTTGATCGTTCTGGCCACTGCCATGATCGCAGGCTGCGGACAAGCTGCCACCGGCTCCAACCCCAATCAGACCGCTTCGAACCAGAGCGCGCCGCTGAAGAACGTCGATGCCATTCTCAAGCTCGAAGAATTGACCGACAGCAACGCCGAACAGCTTCTGCTCAAGCAGGGTGACAAGGCTGTGGTCGTCGCCTATTCGAGCAAGGAAAACAGTCTGGTCCAGAAGGAGCAGCTCGAACTGATCGCCCGCGACAGCCACAACTACACCGGCGCCATCAAGTTCTACCGTCTCGACCAGGCCAAGTATCCCAAGACCTGGAGCGACATCAGCCACAACACCCCCTGGGGCCACGGTCCGTATTTCCTGCTGGTCAACAACAACCCGTTGATGATTGGCACGGTCAAGGACCTCAAGGGCGGCGTCGAAGAAGCGGTTCATTCCATCTCCAGCGATCGCCTGCGCGCTGAAATCACCCGCTTTCTCAAGATTCGCCCTCCGGTGTATCACGTCACCGTCGGCGATGTCGACCGCCTGGTCATCCAGCCTGGTCTGCCGACCTTCATCATGGCCTACCGCAACCGCGGCCCGCAGAACGTCACCACGCAGTTCCAGCGTTTCGCCTACGAGTCGCAGCTCTATGCTGGTCGCGTCAATTTCGTGCTGGTCGACCTCGACCAGGGCGACATTTCGACCAAGCTCGGCTTCACCCTGCCCAAGCAGGACGACCCGTACTACGTGGTCTACAAACCCAACGGCAAGGTTGGTCTGCTGATCAACAATCCGCTGATGTCCGAGTCGCTGATGGAAGACGCCATCCGCAGCTATTTCGGCCCCGGCCACGAACCTGCCAAAGTGATTCCGTAACTCGGGGACGGCTTTATG
>JAUPUU010000530.1 GCA_030917395.1 Cyanobacteriota bacterium erpe_2018_sw_21hr_WHONDRS-SW48-000092_B_bin.40 | reverse complement strand
GCCTTTTCTATCTGGCCACTATTTTCTATTTCTTTGGCTAACCGTTGCAATTCATTGGCAACTTCTTTCTGGTTCTCACCGTAATGTTGCTCAATAGAGGTAATTATTGATGCCAGTTTCTCTTCAGCCTCGTCGGCTGAATGATTTGTCAGGGCCGACAAAGCTATTTGTAGAAGCGCTCCACTAGTTAGAGAATGGCCATCGGTCATATAATGCCCTAAGTTCCAAATAGTCCTATTTAGATTATCCCCGTCAAGGCCTAGGTTAATCAAAAAGAGCCGTGACTAGGTCTTAACCAGGTTGATTAATCATGAATGTGGCAAAACTTGCGAAGAACTCTTTTAGGGTGGCCTTGTGAGCTTGAAACTCGGGCACAGACTCTAGTGCTGCTTCCATATTGGTCACCCAGGCATCGCGTTCGGCCTGGCCAATTTTGAAGGGCATATGACGACCACGCATGCGCGGATGGCCCCGTTCGTCGCTGTAAGTGGTCGCCCCACCGGTACGCTGTATCAGAAACTGGGCCAGGTGCTTTTTGCCAGGGCCTAAATCTTCAGGGTAGAGCGGGCGTAGCAGCGGGTCTTTCTCGACCCCTTGATAAAATGCCTCGACCAGCTGGTAATAAGGGCCTTCACTGCCGACTGATTTATATATGACACTGAGTGGGTCTATTGCTTGCATTGCTGAATTATAGAGTATTAGTTTGTGGCACTTCTAACTGTGTTCTTTTGTTTAGCACCATGCTCCGAGAGCATGGCAATGATGGGCTTATGGCTATCTTTGCTTTGAGCTTCTCTATTGGCATCGTCGAGTGGTGTATTGCCCCAGCGGTCGACACTGTTGAGGTTGACTCCCAACTCGATGAGGTAACGTACGGCCGCTACCCGGCCCTCGCACGCGGCTAAGTGCAAGGCTGTGCGGCCGTCGTAGTCGCCCACATCGGGATTGATTCCCCGAGCTACCAGGCGGCGCATTTCGGCTACATCTCCTTCGGCGGCTGCCCAGCAAAAAGCATTTATACCACTGAGACGTGACTCATACAGATTGCGTCTGGGATCGAGGCGATCGTCTGTGAGGCCGGTGGTACTGTCAAATGTGTGAAACTTGAAGCGAGAGGCTAATTGGCGGCAGAAATCAACGCCTCTAACTGAATTGCCTAGCTCATCAAGGCGTGGCGACCAGACCGCCAGGCCAGCCACATTGGGCACTACTAACATGATGGCTCCGGAAACACCACTTTTCGCTGGAATACCGATACGAAAAGCGAATTCACCAGAAAAATCGTACATGCCACAACTAGACATCAGTGAAAGACAGTTTTTAACATGGTCCGGCCGAAATACTTGCGCTCCGGTGAGGGGGCAATTACCGCCATTGGCGAGGGTCGCGGCAATCACTGCCATGGCTTTGGTGGTTGTTTCTATAGAGCAGCACTGGAAGTAAAATTCGAGAATGTCGAGTAAGTTAACATCGGGTGGATAGGCCTTTTTCTCTCGCATAAAATAGGCTAAGGCAAAGTTACGGTCGGCTGTCTGTCTCTCCGAAAGATAAACGGCATTGTCAAAGCCTATCTTCATGTTGCCAGCGCACTCTTTCCATTTGCTCATAACATAGTCGAAGCGATCGGAGGCATCGGCGCCACGTTTGATCAGGGCACCACACATGATGGCGCCAGCATTAATCATAGGATTATGCGGTAAACCTTTGGCATTGAGAGTGAGCTCATTGAATGTTTTACCGCTCGGCTCTGTACCTACATATTGGTGCAGGACCTCTTCGCCTTGATCTTCAAGAGCAAGGCAGTAGGTAATTGGTTTTGAGCAAGATTGCACACAGAAAAAGTCTTCACTGTCGCCCAGTGAAAACCGTTGGCCGTCCACTGAACAGACCGATGCAGCCAATTTGTCTGGGTCAACTCGTTCTAGTTGAGGGATGTAATTGGCGAGCTGGCCATCACGATTATGGGACACTCGCTCAAATATCAGCTCCACTTCTTGACGAAATTCGCTAAAACGAGGAATGGCCAGTTGGCCGGTCAATACTTGCTCAAATAGGGCAGGGCTGACATTTTGCAGCATTTGGAAGCTTTCGGCATCGATCTCTTCGCCGGCCTTGCGAATGGCCTTAAAGAGTGCGCCACCCCGTGGATCATCCTCAAGAATGCCACTAGCCAGGAAGCAATCAAGCAATACGGCTCTCTCAACCGTGCCTTTCTTAGCGAAGGCACGAAAGAGGCTAGAGGATGGTAGATGATCGTCGCTACTGCTAGACATAGCTTACTTATGCCAAATTGTCTGAGTATCTAAGCATCTATTTGCTAGTTTATCGTTTACCTTTGCCGGCCAACTCTTTTAGCGGATTATCTTGCAGATATTCTTCATAGGTGCCCTGGAAATCACGCAAGCCGCTTGCTGTGAAGGCAAGAATGCGAGTGGCTACATCCGAGATCAAATCGCGGTCATGGGAGACAACAAAGACTGTTCCAGGGAAGGTCGAGAGCCCCTCAGCTAGTGCTGATACGGCTTCGAGGTCTAAGTGATTGGTTGGTTCGTCTAGAACTAAGACCGGATTTTTTTGCATCATCATGCGAGCGAGAAGCAGTCTAGCGGCTTCGCCTCCTGAGAGATTCTCAGTTTGTTTCAAACTGTCTTCTCCAGAGAAGAGCATTTTGCCTAGAAGGCCGCGCACATGCTGGTGACCTTCATCAACCATGTATTGCATCAACCAATCAAGAGCGGTGCTGCCAGGAGTGATAGCATCGTGGTAGTCTTGCGGATAGTAGCTCCAGGTGGCTGCTTCCGTCCATTTGACTGTGCCCGAATCTGGTGCTATTTCATTCATCAGACAACGCAATAGGGTGGTTTTACCAACACCATTAGAGCCGATGATGGCAATCTTTTCGCCGCGCAGTAAATCGATATTGAAGTCTTTGAACAGTACTTTGCCATCGAATGATTTGGTCAGGTTTTTTACTTGAAGAACTTCACGACCAGAGGGTTTCTCTTGTTCGAAGCGGATAAAAGGTCTTTGAATATTTGAACGCTTCATCTGTTCTGGTGCCAGTCTTACCATTTCTTTTCGTCTTGACTGCACTTGGCTAGAGCGCTGACCGGCAGCGAATCTTTGTACAAACTCTTGCAGTTGAGCGATTTTTTTCGCTTTGTCTTTGTTGGCTGATTCAATTGATTGACGAGCCTGCATCTTATGCTCGACCATATCGTCATAGTTGCCTGGATAGACAATAATGGTGTCATAGTCAATGTCGGCAATGTGAGTACAAACTGAGTTCAAGAAGTGGCGGTCGTGCGAAATTACTACGAGTATGCCTTCGTACTGCCAGAGGAATTCTTCTAGCCAGTGAATTGATTCTAGATCAAGGTGGTTAGTCGGTTC
>JAUPUU010000529.1 GCA_030917395.1 Cyanobacteriota bacterium erpe_2018_sw_21hr_WHONDRS-SW48-000092_B_bin.40 | reverse complement strand
GGCGCACCGGCGTCACCCCCGAATATCCAAGCGGCACATTCTATTATGTGCTCACTGAAAACTGGCCTTTTGTGCCCCGTCAATTTCGCGGCACTCCCGATGTCAGCTTCGCCAAAGGCCCACCTGGCTTAGATCGCGGCAATGGCGGTGGTCGGGGCGGTCGGGGAATGAACCGCTTTGGCGGTCCGAACGGCGGTCCGCCAGGGGGGCCACCCGGAGGACCACCCGGAGGACTACATGGAGGAGCCGGCCCAGGATTCCGCCCCGGCGGCCCACCACCCGGTGGAGGTTTCCGGCCCGCTTATCCGAATGAGAATAACTAGGCTGCTTGCCCTGCTTCTGCTCTTGCTGGCGCTAACGCTGCCAACAGAAGCTCATGACGTTGCAATATCAGCGATAAAGATCATATGCCGTCCAGACGATACAGTAGTAAGCATCAGTACCCACAGAAGTTACCTGCTGAAAGCAGAGAAAGCCGGTGGCTCCAAGGACAACTCTAGTTCTAGTTCTAGTTCTAGTTCTAGTTCTGGCTCTGGCTCTATGCCTGCTCCTGAAACGCCAGAGATTGGCCAGGCGCTGGGCCGAAGGCTTCACCTGCTCATCAATGACAAAAAGCTATTGCCTGAGACTGTGCATATTATTGAAGACAAGCCCAACGATTTGCTCATCTGGCAGACTACAAACAAGAACCCAACAAAACTAAAGCCAAACATCGAGATACTTGATCGCATTTTTCCAGAAGACTCTACTTCAATAACCATTGTCACCATCTTAGATGACGACCAAAGCCAAGAAATACTGCTCGACTCTGCTCACCCTAGCTACCAGCAGAGCCAACCTCAAGACCACTGGGCTGAGGCCAGTAGCTATTTGCAAAAGGGAATATTGCATATTCTCAGCGGCCCCGATCACATTTTGTTCATACTGGCGCTACTGCTTTTAGGAGGCTCTCTCAGAACACTGCTCGGCATAGTGACGGCCTTTACCGTCGCCCATAGCATGACACTGAGCCTGGCAGTTGCGGGAATTGTCAGGCCTCCAGCGCAAGTAATTGAACCTCTAATCGCACTATCTATAGTGGCAGTAGCAGTGGAAAACTTACGCTGTTTGAGCGCGAAAAACAAAGCCAAAGAACTAAGGGCAAAACGAGATTATCGAGCCTACTATGCTTTTGCCTTTGGTCTTATCCACGGCTTTGGTTTTGCTGGCGCTCTCCTTGAGGCAAACTTAGTTGGCCCGGCCTTGTGGATAGCCCTGGCCTCTTTCAACCTCGGAGTTGAATCGGGGCAAGCTATGATAGTGGCTCCAGTAGCACCGCTTCTGATGCTTTTGGCCAAGAAGCACAAAGACTTTTCAGACAAGCTGATCTACACTGGCTCGATTGCTATTGGTCTAATGGGCGCCTATTGGTTCATTGGCCAAATGAAATTTTAGAAGCTAGTCTTGTCCTAGTCCTGCACTAGTCCTGAACTACTCCGCTAATTTCACTAATGCCAGCACCCTTAGTTTCAGGATTCTGCGACCAAGTTTTGGTATCACTATCGGTGACCACATAAATACCGGGTTTAATTACAGTATCTGGTTCACAAATCCAATACGCATTAGGTACACCGCCTTGGCCTGGGGCCGTATGAGTTGACCAAGGGCCATAGATAGTACCATCTTGATGTACTAGACCAATCTCGCCAGGGTCTTGTCCGCGAGCATCATTCCAGTGATAGTTCATCATCCTTGACACCAGAACCGGTGCCTTAAGCTCAAACCAGGTTGGTCTCGTAGGAGAATTAAATACAGCAGAGATATTGCCGTTCTTAAATATGCTTACCACGGGCTCTCTTTTATAAGCCTTCGGTGAAGCCATTGTTTTTCCACTTTCAGGTACGATTTTTATTTTGCCAATACCGCAAAAACCAGACAAGTTATTCTGCGCCCAGGTGGATGGCTCACTATCAATTAAAGTGTAATGGCCAGGCGCCAGAGTCACCCTCGGCTCACACTCCCAATAGGCATTGGGCACGCCGCCTTGGCCGGGTTGTCCCCGCACGGCCCAGGGGCCATAGGTGGTGCCGTCGGCATGGCGCAGAGCCAGGGTTCCGGGGTTACTACCTTTGCCATCATTCCAGTGATAAGTCATCAAATAAATCACAGTAGACGGAACGTCAATGTCGAAGGTCGTGGGGTTCTGAGGCTTATTAAAGACACGATAAATATTGCCATTATTCAAAATAGTTTTCGGTGGACTAATTTTGACCACCGGTTTAGCCTCAGCCTGATTAACTATCGGCTTCTCTTGCAGGTCAAAAACGCTATCTTCGCCTAAAGCTTCCCGTGGCGCTGTCGGCGGTGTAGAAAGGCAGAGTGCTGAACCATCCCAATGACTTTTCATCTCTGGGGTCTGCAGCTGCCCTCTGTCGCGCAAGACTTCATCCTCGACCCTATCTTTCATATTCTGAAAAGCAGCACCAAGAGTGGTGCGCCCACCGTTCTGTTTAAGGGCCTCAATCAAGCAGCTGGTGAAGACACTATTTTGATATTTTTTACTTTCCCAAGATACTTGACTCGGTTGACTAGAGGCAATTACAAGCTGCCCTGTACCAGCCACCACGGCACTGGCATCAACGTTGGCAGAACGCACTAGACCTTTAGCATCAGCAGTTGCCGCACCACTATGACAAGCATCTAGTATGATCACGACCCGATCACAGTGCACTCGCGCTTTGATAATGCGCATCAAGTCTTGGAGCGGAATACCTGTAGCATAAAGCGATTCAGTATCAGTGTCATAGGCAACTATATAGTTAACTCCGCCGACATCCATATCGGCCGGGCTGCCATGACTACTGATATAGACCACAACTAAGTCATCAGGATGAGCCAGTCGCGGCAGCCAGCGATCACCAATAGTGGCAAGGATATTGGCCCGCGTAGCTTTCTCATTAATGAGCAGTCTAGTGTGATCTTTGCGAAAACCGCCAGCGCTGGTAAGAAAATTATAGAAGTCGGTGGCATCTTTTGCAGGATAGCGCAAATTGATCTTGCCATCGGCAAATTTACTGATACCAATTACCAGAGCCCACTTATCTTTGATGGGCCGATTAGCACTAGCTTTCGGGGCTACAGCCTGAGCGCCTGACTGGGCAGCGTAAACACTAGAGGCGCTACTGAATAGAGATGACGGCGCCACTGAGGCAATCATAACTACTGGCGCCAAAATGGAAGCCAACCAGACAATACGAGACATAAAATCCTCTGAGTTCATTCAAGATCCAAGGCCAAGTCAATCATGGCCTATCTTTAAAGATTTGGCATCCGCCATCAGGCCTAAGCCTTTAGTAGATTTCACCGTAAAAGCAGGCACTTGAAAATTGCATTGAACTATTTTTCGAGTTGGAACGTATCTCTATGAGTAACCCCTGAATCAAATTGCGAGGTACTCATGAATACTTCAAATACTTCTCTATTGCCCAACTCAGCAACAGTTTCATCCTGGCCTATGAGAGTAAAGCTAGGCCCGCATCAAGATTTGCTAGCCACTTGCGATTTTTCTAGTAATGAGGAAAATAACTCGATCGGCACAGTGTTGCAAACCGCACTTTCTTCAACCGTAGCGCAAGAGAGAGTCGCCGCAGCGAGGAAAGCAATTGAACTTTCAAATGGTGCCTGCGGCCTTGCCTGGCTGGTTCTCGCCCGAGAAGGAGTAAACAGCCTCGAATCGGCAATGATTTATTCGCAACGAGCAATCGACAGAATAAAACAAGAATTGCACGACAGCGATTTCAAAGATTATTGCATTTATACATATACCTATACGGTCGCCCTGGCCGACGTCGCAGAGATAACGTTCAAGATTGGCCGCAAACTCGATGCCGTAGAAATGCTGAAACAGCAACTGGCCGCAGGCGTTGAAGATGCTCTCTGGAGTGACTGCCAGATCATACTGCGCGATCAAATCGCCAGCTTACTTATTCAAATGGGCGAAGCCAAAGAGGCACAGACGTTTTTATATGCTCATCCCGACAATATCGAGTCTTGGTACTACCTCAATGCCCTGGCTCACTATGCCCTCAATGGTGATTGCTTGATATCTCGAAGCGCCCTAGCCAACGCCTTCAAAGTAGGAGTAAAGACCGTACAAAAGCTCACAGCTGACGCTTCAATATTGGCCGCCCAGAGCGAACACTTTGAGCAAAATATCTGCATAGAAAAAGCAGTCGATGCCTGGCAAAACGACGAAGCAGCCCAAGAATGGCTCAAGCAAATATATAAAAACCCACACTCACTAATCGGGCGAGAATCGCTTGCTGTGGCCAGCGCAAACAAAGACAAAAAGCGCTGGGAACTTTGGGACAGCAGAGAAACCAGTGCTGCATACTTTATGAGCAATGAAATGTACAAAGAAGCAGCTAAAGAGTTCAAAGCAGCTCTGCGCGAAGCTGAACGCATAAGCTATTCTTACTTTCCCTTTCACAATACAGTCACAGGCCTCTTGGCCCTCAATCAAGAAGCCGATGTAAGGGCCATTCCCTTTGAAGAATTGCGGCAGAAGCTAGACTCGCGAGTGGAGAAATTCGGCAACAACAGTGACAATGCCTCTAGTGCCACTAGCAAGAATGATCTAGCCGCACTAAATTTTCACTCCTTCGCCACCATCTACAGAGAGCTTGGCGACTTCGAAGCGGCCTTGAGCAATCAAGTGAAGGCCTTAGAAATAGCAGAAACACTCGAACACGAAAATCAACTAGACAGAGCTTCGGCTCTAACTCTCTTTGAAATTGGCGAAATCAACAAAGCACAAGCGGAAATTTTATTTGAACAAAATCGCTATCAAGATGCGCTCAATTACTGCAAAATAGCGCTGGCGAAGCAAGAACAATTTCTCGGCGCCACTCACTATGATCTACTAGACAGCCTCGAGTTAGCTCACGAATGCTGCCAGCAGCTTGGAGAGCTGGCCGGCAAAGCAGCAATGGCAAGCAGAATCAAGGCAATAGACCCTTTTGATCTTGGTTAAAAGCTGACCTGAAAAACCTGGCACAGGTTGATTCGTTGAGTAAAGCTAAACTCAACGAATCAACACGGCCTTGAGTTCACCTGT
>JAUPUU010000528.1 GCA_030917395.1 Cyanobacteriota bacterium erpe_2018_sw_21hr_WHONDRS-SW48-000092_B_bin.40 | reverse complement strand
TTGAAGCCACTGTCGCAGCAGCCTTTTTCACTGAATCTGCTCCAGCTGACCTCTCCTGCCCTTTACCAGTTTTCGTTGGCAAGTAAGAAGTAGCCCCCACGACCACCGCGGCTACAGTAAGAAGCGCACCGATGGCAGCAAAAGCTTTCTGCTGAATAGTAAAAGCTGACAGACCATAGTTGCGCCTATCAGTTGAGCCCTCGTCATCTTCACTAAACCCATCTTCAGAATCAGCCTGAGAATCATCTTCATAATCATCGTCAGACGCACTATCTTCTGCACTCTGTCGTGACAGATCGCGCTCTGTTACAGCGCCACCACCAGTGGTATAAGAGCGAGTGACCTCTTGCAACTTGCCTTTTGGCGCAGCTGGGGCAAATGGAGCCGAAGGTCTCGACTTTATCGCACTATCAACCTCTGTCTTGTCAAAATCTGTTCTATCAATATCTGTTTTATCTAAATCTGTTTTGTCGACATCTGTTTTGTCTACATCTGTCTTGTCTACATCTGTCTTGACGAAAGCGCCGTGAGTCGACGAGGTTGATCCTTGGCCTGGCGGCGGCACCATTTTCGCCAATGAGCTAGGAATACTGACATGACCAGAACTGTTGCCACGCTCAAGGGCACTACCAGGCAGAGCGCTGGGTTGCAGTAAACCCAATTGACTGGAGATACCAATCAAAATCTTGCGCACAGCATCAGCCGATTGATAGCGATCTCCCGGTGCCTTCTCTAGCAGCCGCATGATCACTCGCTCAAGCTCTTCTGGAAAATCTAAGCCAAGAGAAGCCTCTTTAAGCGACGCTGGCTTTTCAGTCAGGTGCAAATCCATGGTTTGAAACTTATGCTCACCAACAAAGGGCGGCGCACCAGTAAGACAGGAATACATGACACAACCGAGCGAATAAAGATCTGAGCGGTAATCAATTTTGTGACTTTGAATCTGCTCAGGGCTCATATACAGCGGCGTCCCCAAAGCCTCTCCAGTTTTAGTCAAACTTTGCATGGTGTTGTCGTCGTCATCGAGCAACTTAGCAATACCGAAATCGAGCAGCTTAACGTGCACAACCCCATCGTCACCCATGGTGAGCATGATGTTGCCAGGCTTTATGTCGCGGTGCACAATGCCTTTACTGTGAGCAACAGCCAGACCATCTAAAAGCTCTAGAAAAATAGGCATGGCTTCTGCAATATTGAGTGTGATTCTCTCCTTAATTACCTCAGAGAGTGTCACGCCTTCAACATGCTCCATAACCATGTAGGGGCGATCTAATTCGTCAATGCCAAAGTCATTAATGGCAACAATAACGGGGTGGTGCAAAGCACTGGCAGCTTTACCTTCCTGGTGAAATCTCATGCGCGCCTTAGCCGAGGCAAGATTGCTTTTAAGCATCTTTATGGCCACCAGGCGATCTAAGAAAATCTGACGGGCCAAGTAAATGACACCCATGCCGCCAGCGCCGATTACTGAAAGCAACTCATACTTTCCAACATATATGGTGTCTAAAAGTTCGTCGCGCTTATCAGCGTCATTAGAAGCCGCAGCTTTCGACTGCAGGTTAGCAACGGCATCCGACTTTTGACTGACATAGTCATCGCCAAAAGACATATATGGTTGGCTAGGCTCCGGGCCAGAAGCCTCACCAGCGCTATCATTCGCCCCGCCAGCAGGCGGAGATGGAACAAATGACTGATTGTCGCTCCCCTCGTCCACGGGCCTAGTTTCCTCGTCAAGTCCATTCTGATTATAGGACAGTCGTGAGCGACCTGCTCTCTCCCTTGCCGACCAGGTTTTATCAAGAGGTTCCCTGGCGGGGCCAACGGAAGTGGAAGTAGATTGACTAGGGCTCGGTGTAGTATCTGAAAGATCGTTATTCATGGGCCATTAACATAGAAGAAAAACTAACTAAATTGAGCACAACAATAGAGATACGCACCAAGAACGATACCACAGCCGATTATCTACAGGCCCAAGTTAATGAGCAAGTTCTGAGTCATGGTCTCTGTCAAAGTCAATTGCAAAGTCTAAGCAAAGCAAAAGCTCGGAGACCCAAGGGGAACTCCGAGCTTTCAATTATCAGACTCTAGCTATATCTAGTTTTTAGTAGATATAGAGCATCTCGCGGAATTTAGGCAGTGGCCATAGAGCATCATCAACAATGGTCTCAAGCTTGTCTGCACCTTCACGCACTGAATCCATGGCAGGAATTATACGCTCCTGGTAGAACTTGGCTTTGCGGAGAAGATCTCCTTCGCCATGATCGCCGTTATCGTCCTTCTTGCCTTCTAGAATCAGAGCTTCTAGCTTGTCGATCTCAACTTGCAAGAATGAAACCTTATCGCAAACATGCTTAAGGAGATTCTCTTGTTCGCCAAGGTTTAAGCCACTAACAGCTGCTTTAGTAGTAGCAATTGTTTGGGCTAGCTTCAGTTGATATTCAAGAGCGGCAGGAAGAATAATCGTGCGGGCAATATTGGCAGTCAGCAATGACTCAATATTGACAGTCTTGCAATAAGATTCAAGCTGTACGTTGTAGCGGCTGAAGAGTTCATCTTCTTGCAGCACTTCGTACTTCTTGAAGAGCTCTTTCACTTCCTTTTCATTAAGAACAGGAAGAGCGTCAACAGTGTTCTTCAAGTTAGGCAGACCTCGACGAGCAGCCTCATCGTGCCAAGCTTGCGAGTAGTTATCGCCGTTGAACAAAATGCGCTCATTTTCTACTCAAGTCTGGCGCACCACTTTTTCAGCAGCTTCGTTAACACTAAGGCCACCC
>JAUPUU010000527.1 GCA_030917395.1 Cyanobacteriota bacterium erpe_2018_sw_21hr_WHONDRS-SW48-000092_B_bin.40 | reverse complement strand
TGAGACCATCTTGAATGCGGTTTAGAGCGGCACTTAACTGGCTGTCAATACCGGTCCAGTAGCTTGTATTTTCTTGATTGTAGCCTTTGGTCCAGCGACCATTGCCACGGGTTAGTCGGCCATTGTTCCAACCATAGTTGTTGCCATTATTGTTATAAGCACTATTTAGATTGGTATTAGTGTTGAAATTATTGGTGGCACCAGTTGCAATAGAGCTCGTGATACTGGTGTTGATATTCTGCAAATTGGTCAAGACTGACTGCATTTGCGCGAAATTGAAGTTACCGGAATTGACATAATTGTTCTGCTCATTGGCGTTAGCATTCAACTGATTTTGATAGAGACTAGCTTGATCGACACTCAGTGTGCCATTGGCTACAGCAGTAGAAATCGAAGCATTGGCCTGTGCCCTAGTGGTATTCAAATTATTTATTGATGCGGCCTGAGCGCTATTCAAACCGTTGTTATTACCAGCTAAATAATTGTTCGAATTAAACGGACTATTATTGTTAGCACCAAGAGCGTTGCGTACAACATCAGTAAAGCTTTGAGCTTGAGCCGGTTGCGCCGAAATTAAGACGGCGGCACTAAGCAGAGGTGTCATCATTGCAAATGCAACTGATTTGAATTTGCTGCTATAAATCGGATTATTCACAATTTTCCTCACTTAGAGATTAACAGGGCCAGCGAGTCATCGCTACGTGTTTTTAATGACGCGCACCGACTATATAAGTTCCATTGCCGGGATGAACAAGGGCTAAATCGAGGCTTATGGCACAAAACCCGGAGCTAGAGCGTGTTATTATGCTAGAGCGCTCTGGAGAAAAAAATGTTCTTACTCAAAAAGATACTTATTACAGCCTTACTGAGTTGCATGTTATTTGCCGAAGCCCCCGCTCAAGCTTTACCTTTCCATGCTAAGGCTAAAATTGTCGGCTTTACCAGGGTGGTCAGAGCGGGTCAACTCTGCAGTGTCACCGTGCAAACCGAACCAGGCGCCTTTTGCCAGATCACCGTGCAAAAGCCAAACGGAAGGGCCAGTCGCCATCCAAACCTGGTCGAGAAGAGAGCCGACGCCGCTGGAACAGTGAATTGGTCATGGCAGATGGTAGAAGATGCTCAAGCTGGTGAGCGCATCATTACTGTCAAATGCATTGGTGCAGACAACGACGAAACTATCGTCCAGAAAAAAATGAAAGTCATTTAGAACAGCTGAGAAGCCAGACCTAGATACCTGAAGGCTTTGCAATTCCCAATTCTTCCATGGCGTCGTCAAAGCTAACCTTATTCTTCCTTGTATACTGCAGAGCCTGAACGGCCTGGTCAACGGCAAGATAACGGTGCTTAAGCAGATATTGACAACGCAGTGAGGCAATCAAAGTGGCCTCATCGATTGCTCCAGACACCACAAGCATTTTTCCAATCAGGGCTGGATAACGGCTACTCAGTTCAATCGCTTCAGTAATATCAGTATCGTTGACGAATCCTGTCATTTTAAGCAATTCACCTAAAACAGGCGAAGGCAAACTATCGCTATCGGCGCTGCCGGCTTTACTGCCACCTTTGTCACCGTGAATCAAGCGATAAATCTCGTCGGTGGCTTGCTTCAAGGTTACCTCTCCTTGACTGACTTGTTCATGGAGACTTTCGGCTTTCTTAAACAGGCTCTGGGAGATTAATCCAAGGGCAACGATTGCTTCACCAAGACTGAGCTGCTTACTTAAGCTTGTTTCCATAGCATTGAGAATTTCATTCTCACTGGCAAGCCCAGACATTACCAGAAACTCGCCAAAGCGCACTTGCTTTTTGGCTGGCGAGGGGCTTAAGCCGTGAGCCTCTAATCTCAGTGAAATATTGGCAGGGAGAGCGTGTTTGGGTGCACTTGCCACCAACATTTCAACAGCCTGGGGCAAAGACATACGACCCTGGCGCACCATACCTTGAAGATCAAGAGCCTGGGTCAAAAGCGAATGACTGATCAAATTATTGAGGATCAGCACTCGACCAAGTCTCATACCAGTTTCGTAACTAATCTTCTGGGCATTGTCGACCTGTTCGGCCGAGAGAAAACCAGCATCGACCAATAAACATCCGAGAGTAGCCTTATCGGTGGCACCCTGAACGCCAATTCTTTTCAAGGCTTCGGCAGGAAGCAAGCCCTTGCCTCGCACCAATTTGGCCGCCTCTTTAGCACGCTCCAAGCTGCAGATGTTTTGTCCAATCAAGGGCTGCAGCTCCACGGCTAACTGCAATTCGCTTTCGCTGATGCGCCCAGACAATACCAGTGTACGACCCAAGGGTAAACCGAATTGAGGTGCAACTTGCAGGGCGTCGGTAAGATCGCGCTCGCTAACAAGGCTTAGCCTAACTAACAATTCTCCAAATCGAATCATCAACGCACCACTTGACAGTACTCGGTCGACCTAGCAATCATAAGATATTTACAGCCCGTGCGGCCAGCAAGGCTAACTGCCAGCGAAATTGCAGACTGCACCATCATCAAAACCTTGGCCCAGCGAGACAGCACCGGCACATCAGTGGGAGAGAGAGCCGTGCTGGTATTGAAAGCGAGGAAAAGATAGTCGACAAAAAGTGGTGACCACTTCTCTTGCTTCGAGTGCGGCAGGGTCATTTGGGGGAAGAGAAAGGCCCCGCTAGTATGGGTATGCTCATCACGCATACTACGCTGGTGCGGACCACCGGCATCAAGGCGCCAGTACCAAACAGCAAAGACCAAAATGTTA
>JAUPUU010000526.1 GCA_030917395.1 Cyanobacteriota bacterium erpe_2018_sw_21hr_WHONDRS-SW48-000092_B_bin.40 | reverse complement strand
GACGGTCGCTCTGACATTTATTCTGTCGGCTGCTCCGTATTTGAGGCGCTGACAGGCTTTGTGCCCTTTGAGGGAAAGACATCTCTTGATATAACGCTGCTGCACGAAGAGGCTGAGCCTCCGCTGCTAAGCGATGTCAATCAATCGATAGCAGCTAATTTGCCTGACTCTATTGATACTGTTATAGCCAAGTGTTTGGCTAAGCAACCGCAAGACCGTTATCAATCGGCCCATGAAATGGCGTTAGACTTAGAGCGCGTGCGCGCTGGTAAAACTGTTGCACCACCTATTGCACCACCTATTGCACTAGATGTAGTGTCAGCTTCTATGGGGCGTCGAGGCAAGAAGGCCTATCATTTGCCCTTGCTTTTAGCCCTCGCTCTGACGGTCGTGCTTCTAGGCTGCGGCGGGCTATATGTCTTGCTCGATTCTAGATATAAATCCTTGCAGTCTTCAGGGCAATCTTCAGCGCTGTCTTCGGCGCAATCATCGTCTGTGTCATCAACTTCGAGCCTGCCTTCATCGGAGACTAGAGCCCAAGAGAAATTCAATCTAAATGACGAGAAATCGCTGGCCTCCCTGTATATCGGCGCTGGTCCGTTAGACGACGAATTTAGTGAGGAGAAGAAGAAGGCGGTAGAAACCTTCTTAGCAGCAAAGCCTGAGTTCTTCTCTAATGTTGTATCTGCACCTGCAGGCCGGGGACGTCTATTCTCTTTTCCTAAGACTTTCTCGCTTGGTGTGCTTACATTCGTTGATAAGCGGGGGCAGAATATCACACTACCCGCTCAGGGGGAAGTGATGATATTTGCGGGCACCGCTTTGCGATTGAGCGCCGGAGAGGCCGTCAAGGCCTATCCCGCTTTGTTCAAGTGTTTTCGCCCAGATGATTTGCACACCCTCTATTTAGACGATGTTTCGCCTGTTAGTCGTCAACTGCTTCCCAATATGCATCAACTAACAGCACTTAAGCATCTTGCTTTTAACCGAGCCAGTCTTCTCCCTGAAGATATTGTCGCTCTAAACGGCTTCCCTCAGCTGATAGGCATTGATTTGCGCCACTGTCACATTTCTGGTGAACTGTTGGCTAAGCAAAAATTCCTAGAGCAACTGCATTCATTTAGGGCTGATGGTGTCAAAGATATTTCTGGTGTGTTGGAAGTCTTGAAAAAATCCAAAACTGTTACTGTTCTTTCTTTAGTCAATAATACTTTGTCATCGGTTGATATTGCTAACCTAGTTGCCATGCCGCAGTTGCTGGATTTTTCTTTGAATAATTGCTCGCTCACTAATGATGAATTGGAGCAGCTAACTGTTTTGCAAAAGCTCAAAAGACTGAATTTAGATCAGTGCGCCAAGCTAGATCAAGGCTGTCTTGACTCGGTGGCCAAGTTTAAGGATTTGGAAGTGTTAATTCTCCCCGATGATTTGCTCACCGATGGTAATGAGAAATTCTTGGCTCAGAGATTGCCTCATCTAAAGCATTTTAAATAGAGGAAAGCTATTGAGTGGTAAATGCAAGCAATGCGGCAAACCTCTGGTCAGCACCCGTGCCGGCTCGTTTACATCCTATTTCTTTCAGCAAAATTATTGTCACTGTAATAACAGTAGGGTTGGTGCGCCAGGCCAATCTGCTGACAAAGCTAGGTCCAGCGGCACATCTAGTGGAAAGAATCTATCTACTGAGTTAGTCTGCGGCCGCTGCGGAAAGTCCGCGGCAGAGAAGCGAGCCGGTTCGTTCACTTCTTTTTTGTTTCAAGAATTGCGCTGCCAGTGTGCTCAGCCAGCTCTGCCTAAGAAAGTGCGTTTGACGCGCAGCAATACCCAAGTCAGGCGTCAGGCCATGGCCGAGAAGCGGGGCTATACAGCTAGTTTTAAGGTCAATGCTGAGTCTGGTCGAAAGATTGCGCAGCTTGATTTCTCGCCCGGTACCGTAATTGGTGGCGCCTTTAAGATTGTTTCAGTGATTGGCGAAGGCGGCATGGGTATTGTCTATCTGGCTCAGCACCTAAGTCTCAATCAACCATATGCCTTGAAAATTCTATCGCCAAGTATTGTTAGTGAGCAAAGTTGGTTGCGCTTTAAGGCAGAGGCCAAGACGCTCGCCGCTTTAAATCACTCGGGTCTGGTTCGTGTCTACGACCTTGGTATTCACGAGAACAGAGTGCCTTACTACTCAATGGACTATCTTGAGGGTGAGACACTCGAAGATTTACTTGTGAGAAAGGGAGCCCAAGACCTTGAATATACTATTTCAATATTTCTCTCTGTTTTAGATGCTCTGGCCTATGCTCACCGCAACAATGTTGTCCATCGTGACATTAAGCCGGCCAATATATTCATTTGCCGTAATCAGGAAATAAAGATTCTCGATTTCGGTATCTCCAAGCTTCTGGGTGAAAAGCATAATCAGGAGCTTACTGCTGTCGGAGAGGTGTTTGGCAGCCCCTATTACATGAGCCCCGAGCAGTGCCGTGGTGAACAGATAGATTTCCGCTCAGACATATATTCGGTGGGCTGTAGTCTGTTTGAAACATTGACTGGCTATGTTCCTTATGAGAGCCCTAGTTCTCTAGAAATAGCTATGCTCCATGAAGAAGCCCAGATACCGCTGTTGTCGGATGTCTGCGATATTGCTTTTCCACCATCACTCGATCTAGTACTTGACAGGTGCTTGGCCAAATTGCCCCAAGACCGCTATCAGTCAGCCAAAGAGATGGCCATTGATTTGACGCGTATCAGAGACGGTAAAAATTTAGAGACTTATGTTGGGGCGCCGAGGATTGCTAGGAGCGATTCTCAGGCTGACCAGGCCGATTCAAAAGGGGCTTTATTACTTGGCTATGGGCTTGGGGCCATTCTTGCCTTGGGTTTGGCTGGAGCGGCTGTTTTTGTTATCGCCTTCCAGCCCATGGTGCCAACGGGAAAGCCTGTAGTGGATAAAACTCTAGCAACAGGTGGTCTGCGAAATCTGCCGCGTATGACCGATGTAGGTGAGGAGATGTCCGCACGAAGCCATGTCGAGTCCCCCCAAGACCTTGAAACTATGGCGTTTTTGGAGAAACGGTTTAAGTACTATTCGCAAATAGTCACTAAGAACGGCGAAAAATATAGGGTATTTACTTTTCCTGCTGGGGTCTCGCTCGGCAACTTTTATTGGCGCTCGGAAGGCCGCAACCATGAACATGCTGCTTCCGGTACATTTGAGTTGCCGCTTAGATTGAAACTAGCTTTGAAGAGTAATGCCAATGTGCAGTTGCATCCGCGACTTCTAAACTATTTTCGTAGTGATGACTTAAAGGCACTCGCTCTAGCTTCTGAACCAACGAAAGTCGATGTTATGCTGTCTTCTATAGCCAAGCTCACTTCGTTAGAAACTCTCAGTCTTCAAGCCATGGAGCTGAATCCTGACAGCACTGCTTACCTCAATCGATTGACCAATCTAAAATCGCTAGCGTTTTATAGCTGCAAAATCGATCCTGCTGTCTTTGCTAATTTGATTCCAATCAGTAAAGTGCAAACTCTCTTCTTCGATGGTGGTGCAAATGTTTCCGCACAGATCAAAGTAATTGCTAACAATGCACATTTGGAGTCACTCACAATTAGTTCTGCTGTGCTGTCCAAAGACGATCTTAAAGCAGTTTCCTCGATGGCTTCGCTTCGAACACTGTCGCTGCAATATAGCTCGCTTACTAATGACGACTTGAAGATGCTTACAGCGCTAACTAATTTGCGAGATCTTGATATCAGTTTTACCAAGGTCGATGATAAGTGCGTTGATACCCTGCTTCAGTTTCATAAGCTGGAGCGGCTTGTTATTGCGCACTTGCCTGCCTCCAGCGAGGCCCGCTTGCGCTCTGCCTTGCCTCATCTTCGTGTGATTGAGTGAAGCTAGAGAGAGAGGAAGGCGATTTGGCCTAGTCCCACTCTTCCTGACTTTTATGTTCAACAGTTTTTTCTAGGCGAGAGACGAAGTTGTTCAAGCCTGCTGGTTGATTGGAGATTTTGTTCATGATTTTGCCCGAGGCTAGGGCTACTTTTACTGCCGATAGTTTTGGCCTGGTGAATAGAAGTTTCAAGCCCAGCCCGGTGCGGTAGCGCATCGAGAGGTTCTCGCCAAAGGTATGCATATGGCCGTGGTAGCCTTTTACGAATTGCACCACGTCGTGGGCCAATTGCTCTGGCGCCTTCTTGTAAATGGCATCGCTTTTGCGCAGAGTATGCCGTTCTTGAGCTAGAGCGTAGGTTCGCAAGGCTTCCTTGGCAATGACGCCGCAGGCATATTGGTTTAGGGCGGCTTGTCTGGCGGCCTTGCCCGCTTCCAGGCGTTTACTATCGTTTGATAGCATGGCGATAATAGCCTCTGCCAGCGCAGCAGCATCAGCTTTGGGTACGTGTAGGCCTGTGACATTGGGTTCGATATATTCTGGTGTGCCGCCAGCGGTGCTGCCTATAACTGGTTTGCCGCTGGCCAGCGCTTCCAGTACTGTATATGGTGCATTGTCAAATAGTGACGGCACAGTGCAAACGTCGGCTACACGGTAATATTCAGGCATTTGAGCCAGGGCGACATGGCTGACAAAATGCACTTTGTCTAAGCAAGAATTTTTCGCTAGAAATTCTTTCAGTGATTTTAAAACCGATGTTTTGCCGGCACCAGTATTGGTGTCGGCGCCCACGACGATAAAACGTGCCTCGGGCACTGCTTTTACTACATGCGGCACTGCTTGAATGAGATACTTAATGCCTTTGCGCTCTTCTAGTCGTCCGGCAAAGTAAACGAGTTTGCTTCCTGATTGGGCATTAAATGGGCTTTGTAAATCAGCAGTTTTACCTTCTGGTGAAAACTTCTCTGTGTC
>JAUPUU010000525.1 GCA_030917395.1 Cyanobacteriota bacterium erpe_2018_sw_21hr_WHONDRS-SW48-000092_B_bin.40 | reverse complement strand
CTGCTATCGGTGGTGGCAGTGATTCTTTTGGCACCAGTGGCAATTGCCTTCCTCGATCAACATTCGCCTATATTAATGATGGCGGCCCGCATTATGATTTCCCTATTGGCCTTTGCCCTGGGCATTGGTGCCTGGATTATTCTCTTGAATCACTGGCGCATCAACGACGGTATGGAGACTGCTGAAATTTTGATTGACGGCATTCGTGATCAAACTCTCATCCAGATGCAGGCCGCTCGCTTCAACCTAGAAGACCTGACCGAACGCCTGAGATTTCCTAAAGAGGCTCAAGCTGCCGGACCACTCGAATATATCGAGATGGCCAAGCAGATTGGCCCATTGCTTTCGCTATTGATGGCCAAAGAAAGAAGCATTCTCACTCTTGGTGTTGAAGGTTTGAAATTCTTCCAACTCGTCAAAAAAGTCCTCAACAAATAAATTTAGACCTTAATGCAACTGCAAACCAAATCTGACTTCGACTTTGAAAGCTATTTATTAGCAAGGCGTAAGCTTGTTGAAGATCGACTCGCCATCTATTTAGTAGATCAAGAGCCTGTTCGCCTCTGGCAATCAATGAGATATTCGGTACTATCTGGTGGCAAGCGCCTTAGGGCAATGCTTACTCTGGCAGCTGCCGAAGCCATAGCGGCAAGCAAAGCCCAGGCTAGCAATAATGGTCAAAAGAACGTTCAGAGCAAAGCATTAGACCCGATTGAAACAGTCTTACCCTGCGCCTGTGCCATTGAAATGGTGCACGCCATGAGTTTAGTGCACGACGATTTACCCTGCCTCGACAACGACGATCTCAGGCGGGGCAAGCCAACCAATCATAAAGTGTACGGAGAAGCTCTGGCACTACTTGCTGGTGACGGTCTTTTGATGTTGGCCAATGAGATATTGATTGAACACACCAGCAAAGCGGTGAATCCAAGCGACCTATTGACCGTTGCTCACGAGCTCTGCAAGGCCACAGGCCCATCAGGTATGGTCGGCGGCCAGGTGAAAGATATGGAATTCACCGGAGCGGATGACACCAAATTTGATATCGCCACTGTGGAATCAATTCACGCCGGAAAAACCGGTGCTCTAATTCGCTTCTCGCTCTGGTCTGGTGGCAAACTTATGGGTGCCAACGAAAATCAGCTAGCCAGCTTGTATCGTTTAGGCGAAATCTTGGGCTTGGCTTTTCAAATTACAGACGATCTATTAGATGTAACAGGCGACGCCAAGACCTTGGGCAAGACCCCAGGGAAAGACGAAGCCAGCAAAAAAGCGACATGGGTGCGTGCTATCGGTGTTGATGGTGCCAGGCAAAAATTGAACGAGATGGAGAGCGAAGGTGTGACTTTAATTGAGGAAAGCGCACTTGACATCGGAGGAGCCCCGGTACTGAAAGCTCTACTAAAGTATGCTATCCACAGACAGAAATAGAGCAGTTATAAATGGAATTCTCTTTACTAGACCCGGGCCTTCTTACATTCGCCCAAACTACAGCAGCACTAAATGTTCAAGACGCAGTGCAGAACATGCAGGGGCGCGGCTGGCAGGTAATAGCTGTGACGGTATTTTCCAGCAGCTTTGCCCAGGCCCTGAAAGTAATTACTAAATTGGTCACCACTGGCAAACTTGATTTGCGCATGATTGCCACCACTGGCGGCATGCCCTCATCACATTCGTGCTGCACCATGGGCATGGCTGTTTCGGTTGGCTTGATTGAAGGGTTTAACTCCGTCTCATTTGCCATCGCTCTTTGCCTAGCTTTTATCGTCATGTATGACGCTGCTGGAGTAAGAAGAACCGTTGGCTTACAAGCCAAGGTGCTCAATCAGATGATGGTTGAGCTATTTTCAGAGCACCCAAAGCTATCTACTGAGCGTATTAAAGAATTCCTCGGCCACACTCCAATAGAAGTTTTTGTTGGAGCTACATTGGGCTGTGCTATCGCCATAGTATTCAACAACTTGGCTATCCATCAACATTGGCACATACCTTAAACGGTTGTCATGAGCCGCCAGAGCCACTTGTTATGAAAAGATAGTAATACATGACTACTGCATCTTTCTCGTAACTTTGCTCTATAATCAAGGTCTTGGAAAGGGTTGCCAGGACAAATCGAAAAACCACCCAGTGACATTTTTTGAAGAGTCCAAGTGCGAGGGCACGGCAAGAGCTTTCTAATCGACTTAGCGGTCGGTAGCTTAAAGGCATGGGCCAGAAAGCAAAACAAGAGACAAAACAAAGCGTTGGCATCCCAGATGGCATTGGCCATCAAATTCAAAAAAGACTCAGTCTTATATTCGTACCAGAAGGTTAGTTCTTTCAGAAAAGGAGGAAAGGTAGAGATTCACTAAAGACCCTAAAAAGTTGATGGAAAAATCACTGCCATAAGCTAGATGAACACAACGGTCCAGATAACACCAGCACCTGCCAAGACCACTTCGCCCAGGCGCTCGCGCTTTCCTGGCAAAGAGTCCGGTTCGGTTTCGTTCAACCTGACAGCCCTAGGTCGTCAGTTGCTCAAAGAACAAGCCGCTTCCGCCAGCGTTTCGAATGGCGATTACGTAGAAATGCTTATTCGTGAACGCGCTGGCTTGGCCCCCTTGAGATTACCCCCTCAAGCTAAACAAACCGGCCCTAAAGGTGGTGCCAAATCGTTCTTCTTTGGTAAGAACCGTGGAACCACTACTGCCGTTTGTGTAACCCCTATGGCCCACCGTTTGCTCGACGAACAAGTCGCAGCTTCACGTATGAGCCGTGGTGATTACATAGAGTACTTACTGCGCGAAAAAGCCGGTCTCATTGAAGAGACCTTCAGAGCTTATGCTGCTCAACAACAAGCCGCTGCTGCAGCTGCCGCTGCCGCCCCTGCTGTTGCTCAAGCAGTACAAGCACCTGCAACTCAAGTAAACTTCGCTCCCCCTGCTATACAGCAAGTACAACAACCAGTACAACCTGTACAACAACCAGTAGTTGAAGTTACTTACGCTCAACCAGTCATCACCCCAGTGACCGATTGGAACTCAGGCAGCTAATCTAGCACTAGCTATTAGTCCTCCTTTCGATGGAATCTCTCCCCCGGGAGAGGTTCCATTTTTGGTTTTGGACTTAGTAGCCCTGGTTTAAGTACAGGTTTAAGTACTGGATTAAGGTCTGGCTTAAGGTCTGGTTTCACGACTTTTTCATGGGCGGTTGGGTAGATTAGAAATATGTCAGACGCACCCACCAAAGAGCAGCCCAAAGTAACCGACGCCAATCCCGGCGTCGCTAAATTTGACCAAGATAACGGTCAAGATAGCGGCCGTCTTTCGGGAAGAGCCACGAACCAAGACTTTGGTCCAGAAATCGGCAACCCTGCTAATACTTCGGCGCTCAAGTTTGAAGGCTACAAAGTACCGCTTACCAGTGACCAGAAGCTGGCTTCGGCCGCAGGTCAACCTCGAGAATTGGGTCTGGCGAATATGTCAGACCAGCTCAAAAATCTGCAAATGGCCCAACTGTCGGCAAATGACGGCAAAAAGAGTGGCAGCGGTGACAAAGCTAATGGTGACCGAGTAAATATTGGCGACAAGGCCGTGGTCGGCGACAAACAGAGCGCCAAGCCTGTTCTTGAAGTGCAGAACCGGGGCGCCAGTGCAGCCTTTGCCCAAGAAGTAGCAAGCGGCGTCGCCACTTTACCCGCAAAAGTAGCCCAAGAGCTAAAAGACCTAGGCGTTCAAGTCAACGTTTTCAAAAACATCTACGAATATGACAGAGCCATGGGCACAAATAAAGCCGGCATGGTCGTCAATGGCCAAAAAGTCTCGCTCGATGCTCCTGCTTTATTCGACGGCAAAGGCAAACCACCAAATATTGCTGTTTTCGAGCAATTGGGTGACGGCACTCCGGTCAAGTCTCTCAAAAATACTGATGTAGCAGGCCTAGCCCGGCATGAGGCCGGCCACGCCTATAGCGCTGCCCACGGATTTCTTTCAATGCAAGACAAGAAGTTCCAAGCCGCTATGGTGAATGACGTCAACAATATTTCGCCCGCCCAAATGCAGCAGCTTATGAAAGAAGTGCAGCCTGGTGGTCCAATGAACTATTACCTGGGCTCACCAGCCAAAGAAGAATTCTTTGCTGAGGCCTTCGCCACCGCTACCGGTCAAGGCAGCGACAAATATGCGGCCCGACGCATGCAAGAGCTTTTCCCCAACGTCATGAAGTACATGCGAGAAACGACCAAATAGCGATAGCTCATTTGTGACTTATGGTGCATAGCGCTATTTAGACTATTATTTGATCTATGAGCGAAAAACGGGCGATTAGTCAGATGAATAGCAATCTACAACTACTAGCTGCTTCCAAATTAGCTCTCTGTGCCCTTTTGCTTCTGCCTATATTTTGTGACCTTAATGCCATTGCCAAAGAGGCAGTGGCGAAAGAGGCCGGAGGCGAACAGTCTGAGCACGTACAGATTAGTCAGGTTGGCGATTTTTCCACGACAGAGTTCAAACCCTATACACGAGGCATTAGCTTTCCACCGGAAGCACCACCCAGTCGCTATCAAACGCCCCCGACCAGACCAATTGTCAGACCTCTCGACAGAAAATCTAAACTTTTCGCAGAGCCGACTTTTGACGATCTCTTCGGCATGAGCAAAAACGACTTATTGAAGCGCTTTCCATCGCCTAACTTCAAACATAAAGCCAACTTTTCGCAAATCACCTGGCACGGTACAGACGTCTCATCGGTCTTAGAGCTGCGCTTTAAAAAGGGAAGAGTCTCACAACTCCGCCTCACCACAAACTATGGTTATCCGCGCCCCGGCACCACTAGCGATGT
>JAUPUU010000524.1 GCA_030917395.1 Cyanobacteriota bacterium erpe_2018_sw_21hr_WHONDRS-SW48-000092_B_bin.40 | reverse complement strand
CGCTGTGCGTCCTCGCCAGGCCAAGGACCCGAACGAAATGATTTTCATTCACGACGTGGTCGCCGCGCTCAGCCTCTCGGAGGAACTGCGCAAGGCCATCTACAACGTCGTGCCGGTGGAAATCACTGGTGTTCCTTCCCTTGCCAGCGAACAAGCTGACTGGGGTAAGGTGCACATGAAGCAGACAACGGCGCCGACCAACATCTACGCTGCGACTTCCCTGACGGAAGGCGGCGCTGCGAAGTACCTGGAGACGCTCAAGGCGATCTTCGCGTAAGTCTCTGAAGGTCCGACGGCGACCTTAGCTACAGCCTGCGGCACTTCGCAATAAGTGTCGCAGGCTTAGCGCCGTTTCCATTTTCTAAATTGGCTCCATTAGGGAGATAACACCATGACACGATTCAGCATCAGCAATTTGCTGCTTCCGATTTCTTTCGCTCAGTTCTGTGCAATGGTGCAGGTATACCAGCAGATTGCTGAGCGCTCTTTCGCAACGCCTTGCAGCCTGCAAATCAAGGCCATGAATCGCATCAAGATGACGTCGAGCTTCATGCACGACGATGGCACCATGGAGTGGATGGACGAGCAGAACCGCCAGGCCGTTTTCCGCGAGACGAGCGAACTGTCTGCTTTCTCGGCAGAGATTTTCGACAGGGCCGTCTACATCGAAGTCATCATCGCGCCCGTCGACAAGTCGGCTGCGCCGAACTATGCCTTTGCTCATGTGGAATTCAAAGGCTCGCGTCCTCGGCAGGCGACCTTCTACATTCAGCCTGATGGAGAGGAAGCTGTGAGCTGTCTCCGGAAGAAATTCCGCTTCCAGATCTTCGGCGACGGCTATAGCCACAACACCGATTACTGATTGTTTGTCGGTAAACATCCGCAGTGGAACTGGTTTCCATTGCGGGTGTTCCGATGACTTAAACTTTTCTTCCGCGCTACTAGTTGATGTAATAGCGCTCGGTGCTTGACTCTTTAGTTGAGGTAGCGTCAATGGGTGCATAGTTCAAAGGTGTAATGCTGATGTCTACTTGATCAGCTCGTTTGACCATAGCAATTTCACAAACTCTTTGTACGACATTAGCTCGATGCCGTCCTCTGTTCGCCTTGATTGCTTTTCTAGTGATACTAAGATGCGTCTTTTAACTTTGGGGTGATCCTCCGCTAGGGCTCGCAGTCCTCGCAGGTGGTCGGATGTAATTTTGGCACTCGATTTTGCTTCTATCGCTAGCTCCATGTCATTGATGATGAAGTCCACTTCTAAGCCGCTGGCGAGGCGCCAGTAGGCTAGGTCGTAATACAAATTACTGTAAGCACTGTGCGCGCTAAGTTCATGGAAAATCCAGTTTTCGAAAGCTTTGCCGAACAGATCAGCTCCTGGTTCTAGATTGCCTCGTTTCGCCAAATGGTTGACTACTCCGACATCTGAGAAATAGAACTTTGAAGCTCCAATCACCCGTCGTTTTGTTTTCTTTTGATAGGCATCTAAAAATTTTGCCAGCATGGTATCAATCAAGATCTGGAAGTATTCTTTCACGGCTGGCGCTGAAACTCCGCATTCTCGGGCTATGGAGGCGTAGTTCACGAGCTCAGTATCTGACAGCGACGCAGCCTTTAAGAAGTGAGAAAATGCCGGAAGGTTGCGCACAAGAGCCTCTGCTGCTATTTCTTCTTTCAGGTAGTCATTGATATATGAGCGCACTAAATCTGTGTGCGTGTCGCTCAGATAGTGGCGTGGCAAATAGCCTTGATTGAGCATGCGGATGAGATCAAAGTCTGCTCCAATCTCTGCTGATACCAAACCGTAGAGTTCGTGGCGGATTGCGCGACCGCCGAGAAGATTGGCATGACCAGCTCTGACCTTGCGGGCGCTTGAACCGCATAGCCCAAAAACATAGTTAGTATTTTCAATGAGCCAATGAACTTCATCAAGAAGCATTGGCACTTTCTGGATTTCATCAATAACAACAAATTTTGATTTCGCTCTCTGGCTTTCGTATAGCAATTGCTCGCGCAGCAAGCTGGGCTTATCTCTCAATTCGAGATATTGATCTGTTTGCAGCAGGTCGAACCATTTTGCGTCGGGGTAGCGCGACTTGAGCAACATACTCTTGCCACTTTGGCGTGGCCCCCAAAGAAAAAAACTCTCTTTGGGTTGAGTCGGAAGTATTAGTTTTCGAGTCAACATATCGATTGCCTACCATGATAATCGAAAGTACTACTTTATTTTATCATGATAATCGAAAGTACCACTTTCGATTATCTCCGGGTCTAAGCTGGTTGTACTGAACTGGATAATGCGCGGAAGTGCAACAAGGAGCTGCTTGTTCTTGGCGACTGACGTTAACCCTACCTTAATCGAACTGGGCCAGAATGACCGTGGTCAGAGGTTCGATTCAAGCGAAAGTTACTAAATCATGATGCTACTAGACAATCCGCATACCACAGCAGTTGAGCAGCAATGGAAGAATCTCGCCGATCTAATATCGGATGAGCCATCGCTATTTCTCATTGGCAACTACGAGTTTATTGGGCCGTTCTCAGACTTTAAGTTCATTCTGGCTTTACCTGGACTGCTAGCCGTTCTGTGCGAGACTTCTGCTGGAATCGAACTATTGGATGTTCACGAAAGCAGCAATCTTTTGCAGAGTGCCAAGGCTGAATTCTGCAAATCAACTCTCGGTGCCGACGAGCGAATCGTCTTTGCTGCTCACTATACGTCGTATTCGCACTTGCATGACATTCAAAATTTGAAAGAGAATGTGATGCGAGAGTTTAACGATTAGACTTGCTCTCTTCTTTAGTCTCGGCATTTCTTTCTGCTATTTTTGTGTCGAGTGCTTTAACCTCTTCCTCTCCGCACATTTCTATTAAGATCGCTTTTGCTTTGGCGCGCTTCTCATTTGAGTCTGCGTGGACATAGTCTCGGAGATTGGTAGCGAGCTTGAATCGATTTGACTTGACAGTTTCATTAAGTTGCCATGTTTCAGCTTGGTCAAAAATCGGCTTACCATCAACTATTGGGGCTTTGTGGAACAGAGGGGCTGTGTTGGGCGCCTGCAAACCTTCTATGCCTTGCTCGTCACCGGGGGTGGTGCACATGTTTATTAGCCAGGCTTTGTATGCTGGTCTGGCGTTTTTGTCTTTGATAAGCTTTAGCTCGAAAAATTGAATCTCTGGGTCTCGTTCAATGTGTGATGCCCACAAATTCTTAAAGGCTCGGTAGTACCAATTTCTGTCGCTTGAACTCACCTCAGCAGGCTCAGCTTTCTTTCGTTTGGCCAAAGAAGCATCAAGCCGTGAAACAGCTTCCGCTCCGCACATTTCTACTAAAGTTGTTTTCGCGTGCAAACGCTTATCTTCTGTGGCTTCACCTATGAAGGTGCGGTAGGCGGCTTCAAGTCGGTCGCGATTTAGTTCGACTGTAAATTGTGCCGTGGCTGCATCCAACGGACTAAGAATGTGCTTTCCGTCAGCTTTAGGTGAGCCGTGGAAAGCTGGAACGATTTCTGGGGAATGCCCATCTCTAGCCTGTACAGCAATGTATGGTTTTTCACCCGGAGTAACGCATTGGTTGGTTACCCACGTTCTATACAGGGTCTTTGCGCTCTTGTTTGGAATGAGTTTTTCTTCGAAGTGCTTTATCTCTGGATCTCTTTCAATGTGTGATTGCCACAGAACACTGAACTCGTGCTTGTACCAATTGCTGTCAATGAGCTTGTCCTGCGCCCATGCGGAAATCGCTGTAACAAACAATGTTGCCAACAAAATAGGAGCGATGACCCATCTTTTCATTTTAATCACGTATCTTGAGTCGCATCGCAGTTACCTTCCCATTACTAGAGCTATCGGCGTAGTTACTGGGACGAAAAATCCATTAGAGCGGTACTTTTCGACCGCTCCGCCACCCCAAATCGATTTGCGAGGCTTAGCAATAATGTTTCCACTCTTGATTGTCAACTTGTCGACGAGCGAGAAGGCTGTCATTACAGGCTGTTCAATTATGAGTCGTTCCCGCGTTTTACCTGTTTTGAGTTCGGTTACGCGAAGAAATATTTGATAGACATAAGAATCGTAGCCGCTTGCTTTGTAAAACGGCTCCACCCGATAGTTTTTGTTTTCCACAACTCGCTTAGGCAACCATGTAGCTATTGTGTCTGTGCGACCATCTGGGTAGGTGCTATGCTCAATGAGAGGAGCTGGTGCTATCACTGAAATCTGACTGCTTAAGTAGCGTGGGTATTCCCACAAGTGCGCTCTAACT
>JAUPUU010000523.1 GCA_030917395.1 Cyanobacteriota bacterium erpe_2018_sw_21hr_WHONDRS-SW48-000092_B_bin.40 | reverse complement strand
TTCATCGCCGCGCCCCATTCTATGGGCTTTTTAGAGATTCAGTATCAGAATTCTTGCTTTTGGGGTAGGCGAGCGCCTTGATTTCAGCATCGCCGAAATCGTTCCCAAGAGTGACAAATAATTCCAAAAGTTACAGTTTGGCGAGCCTAATTTGTAGGCTTCAATACCTGGGCTTGATCATTTCGGAGTAGCCAGGTTAAAGTCAGCATTGGGTGCATTCTTCTTGTAGTTAAACCCACAACTAATAGCAGCGGCGATAAAAATACCGTTACTGACGTACCGTCCTATTTGTCGCTCTACATGATGTTTCCAGCCATAGCTACTCATTTGTGAGTTGATAGTTTTTCTAGGCTTCGCATTTTGCTGAAGCCACGCACAAACCATCTTGAATACGTCATATTCTTGCACCATTTCATTTCTGAAAGCTACCAATTCTCTTTCATAATCGGCGTCCGACGGATAGGCCGAGCGGGTCAGTCCGAATCCAAAACTGTTGAGAGTTGGCTCTTGCTCTAATACCACTAGCAAATCGAGCTTGGCAATTTTTTCAAAACGCGCCTTAACAACATCAGTTCGCCCATCAGCCACCGCCCATTCCAGTTCATCATACCGGGAGGAGGCAATATAAATTTGCGTCTTCGCAGCAACGTGATTTATAACTTCGGCTGGCGCACGAAGCAACTCGCCGACAAGCTCTTGGCGCGCACTAACAAGGGTTATGATATCTTCTAGATCCTTTGGATCTTCATGTCCTCTACTGTCAAAAGCATCATATTTGGTGCAGATAAATACTGGGGCATTTATAACTTTGATGATTTTGGAGCTGGGAAGCATGATCGAAAGAGGGTTTTGTGCAGCAATGGCATACCATTGATTTGAAAAGCCAAAGACAGTCTCATCGGCAGGCATTACGTCAAGAATCAGCCCGTCCTTCACATGACGACAGATCACAGGTTTGTCGCCGGAAATATCGGGGTTGAAGCCTACCGCTCTCAGACGTTCTTCGATAATAGCGAGCTTTCCACGGCTAGTGACGTTGACAATTACATCAACATCTTCGGTAACTCTGGCTGACTGAGCCGCTTTGTCCGTTACTAACAAGGGTACAACAGAGCCGCCAACGAAAATAAACTCGTCAGTCAAATCACCAATGACGGTAACGAGCTGCTCCAATCGGGCAATAATTGCATCTTGGCTCCTCATTTTGACGATGTCCTCAGCCCTTCGAAAATATCGTGTAGAACTCTAGCGGCAGCGCTTCGCACTCTAGGCGAGGACTCGCGCAGTGCATCAGTCAAAGCTAAAAGCATATACAACTTGGCGTCAGCGGCGGCCGCTTCAGGAAGGCGTTTGTATAGAGGGTCAACAACGTAGCCTCGAACGGAGCCCAAAGGATGTGGCCATATCGGCGGTACTTCCAGATCACTGAACTGGTTGTTTAAGGGTGGAGCAGCAATGGAAGTTGGCATCCCCCGAGTAAGCCCACTGTTGGATGTATAAAAAACATAGCGAATGCCGTGAACCAAGAACTCCTCGAGTGCAGAGATATTCACCTTTCGTTGTTCAGAATTGAACAATCCAGCCTTTTGCGCCCGGCCCAAAGCTGCATGAACTTCAGAAGCACTTAAAAAAAGCTCTTTGGAAATGCCCGCTAAAGTCCAACCAGCCTCTATTACAAGGATTTTCAGAAGGACAGCAATGTCTTGCGGCTTCAAAGTCTGCATATACATATTATACATTCGCAAATCGCGAATAGCGAAAGTCCTGCAATATTCAGAACATAATTCGCAAATCAATTGGAACGCACCTGAACACACTTGAACGCACCTGAACGCACTTGAACGCACTTGAACGCACCTGAACGCACCTGAATACAGCTGAATTCTCTTGCCAACCATTTACCAATTTTGTATGATATCTCCATACAAAGTGAAGTTCAGCTATATGAAACCGGGCAAATTAGATAAAGAATCAGCAGACCCCTTCTCCAGGGCGGGTCTAGTTCAATTCAGGGCCGATCCAGTACTCATGCAAGGGCTAAATCAAATTGCAGAAAAATTCCATCTTTCTGTCGGTACGCTGGCCAGGCTCTGGGTAGCAGAAAGGCTGATCAAAGAAACATCGCATGACGTTGCAGATTTGGAGCAATGGCGTTTGCGTCGCTACTCCGAAATTGAAAAAACTGTTCAAGCGGAATTCAACCCTGGGCCAGTTTTGGTAATGCACCTTGTTCCATTTAGCAAATACATAGACATTGATCCATCGTCCATAAAACAGTTTGCCAGATTGTTGCCGCCAGTGGAGAGAAATCAAGGGTTTTCAGCTCAAATAAACCTCGAAGGACTAAGAACTGAAAAACGCTATCTCTCGGAGGAAGCTATTGCTGGCTATGTGCAGGTCTTTCGAGAAGGTCCGATTGAATCAGTTCGAGAAATAATGACTGATGAAAACAATGGAATTATCGGCGAATTATTCGATGAGGAATTCATCACAGCACTCTGGTCATACTCGTGTGCTCTTGAAGCACTGGGAATTCAGCTACCT
>JAUPUU010000522.1 GCA_030917395.1 Cyanobacteriota bacterium erpe_2018_sw_21hr_WHONDRS-SW48-000092_B_bin.40 | reverse complement strand
GCTTGGGCACTTCTTTTACAGTTTCAGTTTTGACCATCAAAGCCCGCAGCTTATCAGGCATGTAGTTGGCATCAGCATCTACAGTTAGCAATGCTTTCTTTAGCACCGGAATAGCTTCTTCAAGCCGACCGGAAGAAGCCAAGCATTGCCCGTACTCGGCTAGCAGATGAGCTTTAGCACTAGGATCTTCTTGAAAAATCGCTTCAAGGGCGACCGCAACTTGCTGCCAATCACCAACGTGGGCGGCAGCATTGTACAAACCATAATAAAGATCGGTGGCTTTAGGATCTAAAGCAATCGCTCTTTGATAGGCCTGCATAGCTGTGGGCCATTGGCTCTGCTTTACGGCTCTAGCCGCTTCACGGGCCTGGCGCGTAACAGTGATTGAGCCAAACAAACCAACGTCATCTAGGTTATCGACGGCAAAGACAGGCGTAAACATACCTGCACCCACCGCAGTCAACAGCAGTGACAAACTGGAGGCCATCAGCGCCTTCTTTTTAAACATTGAGATCCTTTGCTTCATTTGCTTCTCGATCCTTGATTTAGAAACCATATAGATGGGTTATCAGACGAAGCTTTAGTTGACTGGTCTTTTCAATTACAAGCTTCCTACTAGCCAATTTTCCACATTCCATAGCTTTTATGCCACTTGACAGTGAAAATTTTGGCAGATTTTATTACATCCTCTAATAGAGCTACAAGAAAAACTGTCCAAATAGCCATTCAGACCATTTTAGCCACATCGCTAATTAAAATGCACAAAGAACATAGACCGATAATTAGTGCGAAATGTTTCCGATTGCAACCATTTCACCAGGAGCCGCCACCGCCCCCACCAAAACCACCGCCGCCACCGCCACCTCCAAAACTACCACTCCCACCAGAGCCAGCACTAGAGGAAGGCGCCACAGCCTGTAGACCGGTACTAATCGCTCCCAGGCCGGTGCTCATACAACGAACGAAAGATCCTGGCTGGAAATCACTGTTACTCTCAGAACTCTGATACCAGGTTGGTACTGCCACCCTATCAACTGCCAAGCCCTCAAATGCTTCAGCCCAACGATCGGCGGCGTTTACGACCATGGCGTAGGGAAGTAAGCGGGCAAAAATTGTCGGATCTTTATCGGCCAAAGCTCTGATGCTTTCTTTATCGAATTTCTCAACAAAGCGAACGAAGGCCAATGACTGCCGCCTCAATTTCACACCTGAAAGGGTGCGAGCAGGCATTGCCCCAGAAAAGAAGAAAAACAGAATCGCAGAAAAAATTGCTCCAAGAATGGCTGGAACTCCAATTAAATTGGAAGCAAATAGAAGGGAAAAGGCAGCCAACATTACTATTGTTGTTCCTATTTGCATGTACTGTCGCCTGACGTCCTCAGGACTTGCTCTAAACCAGCCATTCTCAGTCATGCTGGCATACAAAAGTCGACTGAAGTGCGAAAAACGAACAGCACCGACCGCAGACAAATCAGAAAGCCTAGTGACGAAGTCATAGTCAGACTCGTCTTGCCATTTAAAAAGTGATTGAAGCATTTCAATTTCAAATGGCTTCAACTCTTTGCTAGACATGTCAGCATCAGCATTGCGCTCAAATTGATAATCTTTGTTGGCGCCCCAGAAACCAGGTTTGTCCACTTCAACTATCTTGAAATAACCACGTACAGCAAGATCTACCACGATTGAAAGCACGTCTCGGCTATCAACTCGCTCATCAATAATCACACCCATTTCGGCAGGTGTTAACTCCTTTGGCGGCTGCCAATCAAAAGCAATGCCAGAAATTGGTTCTTCGTCTGTGCCGAGGTAGCGCCATGTGGCATAGAGACCGAAGAATGTCAGCCCTGGCAAAAGGAAGAGTGGATACCAATCAACGAGAAACCAACCAATCTCTGTGGATAACGGCGGAGCCACCATTGCACCCGAGGGCAACCGCACAGCAACCGTCAGGCCCTGACCTGGGGCGATATCGTTGGCCTGGAAACGGAGTCTCTGTCCAGCTTGCTCAAAAGCCACTCCCTCTGCTGATTGCGAATTGGGTGCGCCCAAGAAGGCTTTGGTTTTGACAGCACTGACATTGAAACCAACAGGCAGATCAAGGCTGAACTTTAGAGACCGGATCGGATATGGCCACTGATCGCCAGTGACGTTCCAGTAGATTTCAGGCTCCTTATTAAAGAAGTTGACTGCTCTGCGTAGCTTATAGTTGATGACATAAGTATGAGTACCGGAGAAAACTTTATTGGCAGATCCAATTTTGATATTTATATCGTTGCCACGTGAGCTTTGTGAAAAAGCAAGACTCTGATCATTTTCGTCTTTAACTGAATTGAGATGGAAATCAACTGTATATGAGGCCCCAAAGCGTGAATACTTAACTGGCATCGTGCGAAAAATGCCATGCCTTGGTTCGCTAAAATTGACGTTGATTGTTTCAATGACATCAAGAGTAGAGTCTCGCTGCGCTGTCATCGCAACATTCATACTGGTAATTTCATCAGCCTGACAAGCTGGCACTGAGACCAAAGCAAGAGCGCTGTAGGCCCAGAGAAAAACTTTCAACCACAGCCTTGTCATTGATTCTACGTCCGCGACTAAAACCCGATAACTGATACTTTCACTAACTAGTACTGGAAGAACTTGCTACCGGGCAATTATATAACGCTGTTTATGCAGATAAACATAGAAACCAGAGCATCCACAGAGGGCGCTAATTAGGGCTGCCCCCCACAAAGATATAGGCTGCCCATACAATCGGGTCCCAGAAACTCAGTCAAGATGTAACTGGGGCGCTTTAAATTTCCCGCCCCAAAACTGGACACAACTATCTTCTATTGGATTCACTACCTATGACTGCAAGCATCGACAACCGGGCCATGCTGGGGGAACTGTTTTACAAAGCTGGCCTGATCAACATAGCCCAACTTTGCCAGGTTCTCTGTATAGCCCACAAAAACAGCCTGCCAGTCGGCCGAGTACTGACAATGGTTGGCCTCACCAAGCATAAGACAGTTGAAGCCGCCCTGACCTTGCAAAACTTAGTAAGACAAAACGTCATGTCCTATGACATGGCCATTGAAGCTCTGTACTACGCAGGAACAAGCAAAGCGACACTGGCAGCAATTCTGCAAGAACTTGGTTGGCAGGGTAACATCTACCGAGACGAAGAAAATTTAGGAACACTTCTCGTGGAAGCTGGCATTCTCACGCAGAAAAGTGTAGAAGATTCCCGGGGCCTAGGCCGTCATATTGGCTTACCACTAGAACGGGTGTTAGTCTTGCAAGGGCTCGTCAGCACCAGCTTGCTCGGCACCGCCCTCAGTGCACAATCGCTGATTCGCTCTGGGAGAGCCGATAGAAACCAAGCAATCAAGGCACTGAACTCAGCCAATAGCATCACAGTTAGTTCAAATTCAAACTGTGATATTGCCCTGATTACCTCTCGTGCTCCCTACATCCGCCTTGACGAATTACTATTACTGGCCGGTCTGCTATCAGACAGCGACGTCAAGAAATTCACAGCAAAAGACAGTAGCGATATTCAACGCACTCTAGGTGAAGAAATCGTCGAAAGTGGCATGTTCAGCTCTAACCTGATTGCCGCTGCCGTGCGTCTACAGACATTGATGGCCAAGCACCAGGTCACACCAGACAGAGCGGCACGCGCCCTCAAACTAGTGTTCAGCAAGAACCTATCTCTGACCAAGGCATTAAAAGAAATCTCCCGAGAAAGCGACCCCTATGACGGCAATATCACTCTCTATCACTTACTGCGTCTATCTGGCCTGGTCACTGCCTACGATATCAGACGACTAGGGCACTTACCGGCACATCCAGAAGGTGGCATGGGTTCTTTAGAAGAAAGGCTAATTAAAACAGGCATTGTTAACCGCTCAGCGCTCGATGCAGCTAAACGCTGCTTACTGTTAACCCAAGAAGGTTTTCTCACAGCAGAACAAGCGATGATAGTTTTACACCACTGGTCATGGAGTGGTGAAGGCCTGACCCGCGTACTAGAAAAATTGCAATGGGCTGACGGCACCCGCCTGCCTTCCCTAAAAGCACTGGCTTTCACCGGCTAAAACTAAGTAAATTGCTAAAAAGTGATCTAGCTCAAATTCGAAAATTTCACATTTAGAACTAGCTCACTACCCAGGCGAGAGCAAGTAGCTTGACTGTAATATTCGTTTTCTTGGGCGGCACAGACACGGCTTCTAGGGCCTCTTTAAGAGGGTCAAACTTATCGGCGAGAGCTTGGGCCTCAGCCTGAAACTGGCTGTTGAGAAGTTGCAACTTACCGTTCAAGGTCTCTAGATTATCTTCAGCTCGACCGACATCCTCTCGCTGCTTCGCCACTTTGCTAATGCCACGCGCGGCGGTAGTTGCCCGACCAATAGTCGAAGAGCTAACAGCCTTGCGCCCCATGAAGGCACCAAGAACAGTAGCACCAATTGAAATGGCCGAGTTGAGCTCGTGCTGCCGAGCTTCAGCTTGCTCGACTTGCACTTTCTGCTCAGCCAAACGAATACGATCTTGCAAGCTATTGATGCGAGCATAGTATTTATCTCGCAATTTTGCCACCATTAAATCGCGCTGTTCAAAAGCCATTTGCTGTAAGCGAATGCGGAAATCCCGTTCACTCTCATTAGGCTGACTGACAGCACTGGTAGCAGCACTGCGCCACAACTTACAAGGAAGCCCCTCAACCAACCAGGCAGCAAATTCTTTGTTCCAAGTTTTATAGCTGCTTACTTGAGTAAGAGCAGCAGCTGGTTCAGCGAAAGTAAAAGAGGGGTCGCCAATACTTTCTAACTTGGCCAAGTCAACCTTGATTGACTTAGCCTTTGTCCACTCAGCGGGCACCACTGAATCATTGCAAGGCACTAAGAAGCATTTATTGACGGTGTAATCAAGGCCAAGCTTACTATCAAGATAGCGTACAGTTGCGGCTGCAAGAAGAAATGGACGATAAATGCCTTGGGGCTTATCTGAAAAAGATGCCACATCAGCGGGGATGAATAGCTGGGCAATTTCGGGGGCAACCACTGGCTTTTTAGCAAAGCTCGCGGTGCCAGCCAAAGTTGAATTGGTAGCATTTGCCCTTGTAGGAGATGCCTCGGTAGCAGTTGCTAAAGCAACAGAATCTTGACCAGGGTTTCGACTGGCGTCAGCCGCGACCATCACTGATTGGCCGGAGCTGTCACTTTTAACACTACCTTGATTGCTAATTTTAACTTTGAGCGGGTCCATCAAGTCTTTAATCTGGCGGCGATTAAGAGGTCCGCGCAGGTAAGACATCGTGAACCTGGTTTTAAAAATAACCGGTGCATCTTCATGGACATTGTTCATGAGAAAGACTCTGTCACCAAGCCGACTGAGCGTCTCTGACAAGGAAGCACCAGAACTAGAACCAGAAATAGAACCAGCCTCTTGAGCAGCTGACTGTAATCCTTCTAACACACGCATCTTGTCGCGCTCGGTTTGTAGCCGACCAATAAACCAGGTGCCGGCATTAGACAAGCCTTTATAGTCGATATCAACCGGGTTCTGGGTAGCAAGCACAATACCAAGACCAAAGGCCCGAGCCTGTTTCAGCAGCGTAAGCAAGGGGGTTTTGCAAGGCGGATTAGACACTGGCGGAAAATAGCCAAAGATCTCATCCATGTATAGAACAGCTCGCAGACTAGTCGTACCTGACTGGCTGCGCATCCAAGTCAGCACTTGATTGAGCAAAAGGGTGACAAAGAACATCCGCTCGGTATCCCCGAGGTGAGCTATTGAAAAAATAGAAACCCGGGGCTTGCCGCTCTTACTCCAAAGAAAACTATCTATATCTAACGGCTCGCCAGTGAGCCAGGCATCGAAACCAGGGGCGGCAAGAATATTGTTCAGGCTGATCGACAAATCGAAGCGCTCTTTTGCCGGATAGAACGACTCTATGTCAAGAGCGCCCACCCTGGTCATGGGAGGTTTCTGAATCAACTGAATCAAATCGGTAAGGTCAACGTCTCTCGAATTTTTCCAGCAATCAGCAATAATCGTCGAGATAAGAATATGGTCACGGTTGCGTAAAGAATCTCCCGCATCGCCACTAACGCCAAGTAAGGCCAGTATACAAGTGGCAGCCGACTGCACTCTCTCCCTCAACAAATCACCATCGTCCATGGTTTCGTCGTCGGGCTTTTTCAGTGAATTCAAAATCGATACAGCCAGACCAGAGCTAGCGCCAGGCGTATAAATATTGAAGTCACAAGACTCTTTCAAACGGGCAATACGCGCGCCGTCCTGACCTGATTTCGCTAGACCTTCTTGCCATAACTGAGCTTGCTTCTGGGCGAACTCTTCAACGCTAAGGCCTTGACGCCTGGCGTCGTCAAGATTTACCCAGGGAGCAAAATCTTTTCCGCTTAAGCTGGGGAAGGTTAACAAGAGATTAGCAATGTCACCCTTGGGATCAATGGCGATTATTGGTATACCGTCAATGGCAGCTTCTTCTAGCAGGCCGAGACAAAGACCGGTTTTGCCGCTGCCAGTCATGCCGATGCAAACCGCATGGGTGACAAGGTCTTTCGATTCATATAAGACGGGCTCAGCCGTTAGCTCGCTACCACCGTCTAAATCATGCTTATGACCGAGGTAGAACACTCCCAATTTTTCGAAATCAGACATGAGCTCTCCGTAATCGAATATCAATCAGAACTAAGTTTAACCCCCTAAAAACAAATTAGAGCCTGTCAACATGACATATGACCAATCTTGGCGCGGAGGCTCTGAGCAGGCTATACTTAACCACTTTGATAGCAATTTAGACGTATAAGCAGCGGTGCAGGTTTAAGCAGTGAAAAATTCTTCTCAAGAGACCCCAAACAGAATGTCTGCTGCTGGCAGAGCCAATGCTCTAATGATTCTGATGGCAGCTCTGTTTATTGCTCTTGCCTTCTGGTATCCGCACTTTTCAGTCGGTGGGCAGAACTACAACCAACCGCCTCAGCCAATGGCGCCACCACCAATAATCATCATGCCACCACCACAGCCTTTCCGCCCGCCTGTTGTGGTGCCAACAGACGTCACATCTCCCCAACTAATGAATGATCCAACATCGCTTGTGATTGACGCGCCCACAGCCTTTGCCCTCAACGGCATTCAGTTGATTACTGACAGCCAGTTTCCCAAAGGCGATATCGTCAATCAGACTTTCGACTGGATTACAGTGCTTGCCAGAGAAGGTGCACAATTCACAAAACCAAATAATTACACTGCCGATCTTAAATCGGGAGACATTTTGGTATCAGTGAAGAGCCCATCTAAACTCGCTCTGGTCATAACTCCGCTAGGTACAATTGCAATTGGTGCCAATGGCGATGTTATGGTCTGCTATAACAACGGCGTATTGCGGGTAATGAACTTTGACGGCGAAGGCAAAGCCATCAAAGTACAACTCGATAAAGGACCATTCGCTGGTGACGCCGACCCTACTGTAGTTCTAGCCTGCGGTTATGAACTGATTGCCGGTCAAGAGAAGATGACCCGCTCCACCCTTCGCCCCAAAGATGGTATCGCTCGCCGCTATCAGAAAGTACTGGAAAACGGCCATCTAGCAGTCTCTGAGTTCTCAATTGAAAGCGCTATTAACAGCTGCGATATGCTAGTTGACCTGCAACAAAAAACATCGGGCGTGAAAGAGCGCCGCATCCTCTCCGACATGTCAAAAATGGCCGCTGTGCTCAACTACAAGAATGGCTCACAAGGCTATACAGCTGAGAAGTAAAATCTGTTAGCAAAATCGTCAGTCAATCTAGTAACACTGCTACTGCTTGCCCTTCTTATTTTCGCCTGCTTTGGTAATACCCTAGGCGTCTATTTCAACTGCGACGACTTTTTGCACTTGCCCTATCTCTATAGACTTTTCAACGGCGAGCCTGAGTTGTTTCTCTCTAACTTTACCGGCCCGTGGGTGGGCGAGCGCTCGCTCTACTTGTTCTTTAGACCACTGACCGAAGTCAGCCTCATGGTTGACTATTTTTTCAACCATGAGAAAGCCTTTGGCTACCACCTGAGCAATCTTATTTGGCATACCACAAACGCCTTCTTACTATTTCTCTTTAGCAAGGCGTTATTAGAAAAGCTGACAATAGGTGAAGAGCGAGATCGCCTATTCATGGCCGCATGCGCAGCGGCACTATTTGCTGTATTTCCCACTCAAAGCGAAGCAGTTGCCTGGATTTTAGCCCGGGCCGATTTGGTCAGTACTTTCTTTTTGCTCCTCAGTCTTTATTTTTTCGTTGCTAAACACGACAAAACAATTCTTTCACTGGCCGCCTTCCTCGCCTGCCTGCTCTCAAAAGAAACAGCCATCAGCCTGCCTCTGATTATTTTTGCTCTTTCAATTACTCTTTCTCAAGCACAAACAGCAAAACAAAAAATAGTTCAAGCCAGCAAAGAGACAGCACCATATTTAGTGGTTTTCGCCTTCTATCTGGCTTGGCGCTATCTTGCTATCGGCAAGCTCGTTGGCGGCTATGTCGGCTCAATTGGCGAGCGCTTGTACGAAAATTTCTTCGCCCGCTGGGTATCCTCCGGTTCGCTCTGGCAACTGTTGCACCCCTTCAATCAGGCAGTTTTTGCCGAGAACCATGTTCTTCGTCTAATTCTGCGCCTGCTCTATGCTCTGGCAGGAGTGCTTGTAATCATCGGCACAACAATCGATCAGAAACTGCCCAGCAAGCAAAAGCCTATCTACTTTGCCTTAGCTTTCTTGCTGGCCACCATGCTACCTAATTTTCAGGTCTGGGGTCTCTCTAGTTCCATGTCTGGCAGTCGTATTGCCTATCTTCCCAGTGTAGGTCTTGCACTTTTAATTGTCTTTAGTGTCTATTTACTCTCACCAAAATTGCTTCCCCTTAAATCAGGACCGCTCCTAAAAACAACTAGCCAACTCGCGCTGGCTGCCCTGATGCTAACTTTTGCCTGCATTACTAATGGCAATAATGTCGCCTGGCTCAATTCGGCCAAGATGATTCGAGAGCTAAAGAGCAGTGTTGAGAGAGAGGTGGCAAGGCTTGCTGATGGCCAGAAGCTAGTTGTCTTCAACTTACCATCGCGCGTTGATGGGGCTTTTACTTTCACTATGCGCTCTATGCTCGCGGGACTATTCACAGCACAGCCAATAACTGATTCAACAGCGGACTCAATAGTTGAAATAAGTGATCGCGTGGTGCCCCTCGACTATCACCCCAACTGGAGTATCTTCGTAAACCGCCACGATTTTGCATCAGTGATTACGCAACCACAGCTTTATAAATTAGCAGTCTATGACGCCGCTCTAGGCAAGTTAGTACCGACAGATTTATCCCAGAAAGATGAGCCGGCTCATCTTTCTGCTCTTTCGACCAATTCTACTCTTCCTGCTTATCCTACTCTTCCCGCTCTTTCACTAACTCTCGGCCAGGGGCCCAAGAGCAGCTCTTATTATCTAAAACCAGAGGGGTCAGTAAAATCGATCAATCCTCTAGCGGTGGATTTCTTAGAAATCGTTGTCAAAGTAACAAAGAAATATCCGCAGAAATTTCCCAGACCGGACGATAAGGCTTCTCTCTTCATCATCTGGAATAACAGACCAGCAGACCAAGAAGATCAAACTGAGCCCCATTGGATGGCGGTGCCAGCCGACGGCCAAGAGCACAAAATATTGATTGAACTCGGACCGCAAAAGCGCTGGTTGTTGAGCAAAAACGTTGACATGATTAGACTAGATGTGGCTACAGAAGATTATGACTGGCAAATTAGCAAGCCAAAGCTACTAGATGCCAATGCCCTTACTCCTTTTCTAGCCACTGCTAACTCTGACGACAACTATGCACTAGCGCCGCTTTCGGCAGACAGAAAAACCAAGAGTGAAAAGAGCGAGCCATCCCAGAGCGCGATTACTTTTAACTATGACGCCAGCAAATCGAGAGGCCATGCCGTTATTGTGGAAGTATCAAAACCATACGCTTCATTTGAGCACTACGATAACTTGATGAGAGAACGTACTCTAAATAAACGGGCTTTGCTGAGAGCCAAACTCAATAATCTCAAAGGCAACTTTACTATTGATACTAAAAGCGACGGTGCTCATGACCAGGCCGTCTATCAGGTGCATGTAGCCGCCTTAGATGAAGCAGGACAAGTCGTGGGCACGTTTAGCGACTCAGTCACTATCAAATCGGCCTTGCCATCGGCAATAACCACAGTGCCAGCTGAAACAACGGCCGTGCCCAAAGACATAAAGTGATTAGCATCGCTTTGATCAAGCTGTCTTCTATCGGCCAGGCAACCAAGCTCTGAACGCAGGTAGCAAACCTCACGATGAAGCGAGGTGGTGAGACGCTTAGAAGCGACCACCGGATTAATTTGCAAGTCAGCAGCATACTCTTCGATTGAAACAGGCGTACCAATATTGTAGTGAGCGACACCACTTTCGTAGGTGATACCAACCGGCACAATCGGCACTTCAATATTGTTTTGATGAGCAGCAAAAGCAATGCGGGCTATGCCCTTCTTGAACGGATGTGTATGGCCATCATAAAAGACATTGCCTTCGGGAAAAATGACAAAGGGCTCTCCCTTTCTAAACTGTTGCAATACATGGCTGACAAAGTCGAGTTTGGGATGGGCCGGAAAAGCACCAACGCGGCTCAAGAGAAAACCCTGCAGACCTTTCAGTTCATTGGGCGAGACCATAAAATTAGCCGGTCTGTCGATGATGCGACCAAGAGTAGGGCCGTCCCAGCGCGAGGAATGATTGGCTATACAAATATACGGACCACTAGCAGGCAAATTCTCTTTGCCGCGAATATCGACCTTCTTAAAATGCAAAGCGATTACTAATTTTGCTAACAGCGACAAGAGAAAGAATGAGACTGGATCTTTGCAGTCTCTCATAGAAGCTTTGAGGCGGGCCATTTGTGTTTGTTTAGACGACATAAATCCTCCTGGGCAAAAGCACAGGTTTAAATTGGTAAAAGACGAAAAACTAACTAGCTAACTCACTAGCGCATCAACACTATTAGATTAGCTCTAAGCTAAGCTAGTGGTTTTATCGAACGAACACTTCTCGTATTGTTTTTAGGGCTTTTGTTTTTGTCCGGGCAAACTTAGAGCCACGTATACAGCCATAGAGACAAAGAAGCCGACAAACCAACCGTAGTCGTAAAGTGGTTTAAACATCGGCACAAAGGCACCCACCCAGGCCAGGGCACAACCAGCAATAGTCGCCAGCACTGCTACAAAATTCCAGCCAGACCTATATTGATAGGCACCGCCAGGCAAATAGAGATCGGCCAGTTCTAATTTGGTCTTACGCAAAATCCAATAATCGGCAATTAGAACACCGGCTATCGAACCCAAGCCACCAGAATAGCCTTGCAACCATACAAAAATATAGCCATGGGGGTCGGCAATCAATCGCCAGGGCTGCATTAAGACACCCACCAGACCAGTAATTAGACCACCAACTTTGAATGTAATAAAGCGGGGGAAAGCATTGGCAAAATCGTTTGCCGGTGACACCACATTAGCAGCCACGTTCACAGACAGGGTGGCTAAAGCCACAGTGAACATGGCAATGGCGACCACAGCTGGCTGATCAGCGCCAAGGCGACCGAGCAGCTTAACTGGGTCCCAGAGCTGATCCATAGCCACCGTTGGATAGATAACCACAGCAGCCGAAGTGATCATCACTCCCATGGCCGAGAAAATTGCCATGGCAGTCGGGAGGGCAATTACTTGACCGATGGTCTGCTCTTTTTGTGAATGGCCAAAGCGCGTGAAGTCTGGCATATTTAGCGACAGAGTGGCCCAGAAACCAATCATGCCAGTCAAAGAAGGAATGAATACGGCCCAGAAGTCGCCAAATGTAGCGAACTTGCTCTTCTCGTGTAAAAGATCGCCAACACCATGGGCGAGATTGACAGTCCAAACAAGAAGCACAAAAGTCATAATCAAAACAAAGGGAGCTGCAAGGCTTTCGACCTTTTTCAGAACATCCATGCCACGAAAAACAATTAGTATGTTCAAGCCCCAGAACAGAGCGAAAGACAACCATTCTGTTCCCATATAGTCGAAATAGGGACCGCCTAATAAAGCGCGCCAGACATTTATACCTATAAGTGCGCCAAACATAGTATTAAAAGCCTGGCCGCCGATCCAGGCCTGAATGCCAAACCAGCCGCAGGCAACAATAGCCCGCATCAATGCTGGTAAATTGGAGCCCATGGTGCCATAGGCCGCCCGAGCGAAAACAGGAAAAGGGATACCATATTTGGTGCCGGGATGAGAATTGAGCAAAATCGGCAAAAGCACAATAGTATTGCCGAGCAAGATAGTAAAAATAGACTGCCAGGCATTCATGCCATTGGCAATTAAACCAGACGACATCATATAAGTAGGTATGCAAGCCGACATGGCGAACCAAAGAGCGATATAGCTATAGGTCGACCAATTGCGGTCAATTACTTTAACTGGTGCCAAGTCGTGATTATAAAAAGGACTCGATTTAATCTCAGTCTCGTCGGCCAATTCGACCCGTCCATCGCTGTGTTCAACAAGTCTGTGGCCTTCCGACTGAAATTGATTCATAAATGGCCTCGCTGGAATTTAGGCGAATGGAGCGAACGACGGAAGCAAAGGAAGGGGCGGAGGGCTACAATATTAGCTCATAAGTGGTAGAACAGTAATTGGGACCATACTAGCCAATAAGCACGATCAACGGCAGATTGACGGTTATAAGAGGCGCAAATAGATGAAAGCCACACAAGCAAAGAGCCCGGCAGTGACAAAAGCGAAGTCGGCAGCAAGCAGTGAAGCTAAAGTCACTCAGAGCAAAAGCAAGTCGCAAAATACGAGCAAGAAGAAGAAGAGTACGGCCGACCCCCTATCGATGTGCCCAGTAGACGGCGCCGGTTGGTGTCCCTATCCCTTTTCAGTAGCTCAACTAAAGAAAAGACTGAAAGCGAAGGCCCAACAATCATAAAGGCCATAACCTCAAAGGCCATAATCATAAGGCCAGAATTCAAAGGATAGAAACCTGCAAATTATCAGACGCTACTTAAGGCCCCTTTTAGCATTCGTCATCACAATATTTGCGCAACCCGTTAGTGCGTACACTATTGAAGGCAAAATTGAACACCAAGAGGCCCTGCCCTCAGTCGACAGCTCTATTCGCAAAGGGGCACGCTTCAATGCTGGGGCAGACCTAGAAGCCAACAATAACTGGGTGAAAGTACCGGCCTGGCTCTCTGGCACCTGGATTGTGAACGAAGAAACCGCAGTACTGAGAGAAGACTTTAAAACAGGGCGCATAGACCGCTCTCCTTCCGTTTTCATGGCCCGCCAAGAGTTTACCTACGGCAGCCAGAAAGACCGCCAGGGCGGCATCTGGCACTATATCGGTGCACCCTATACCTCAAAGACCAGGCTAACGGCCTACCAAGAGTTTCACCAGGTCAAAGAAAAGCAATTTCTAGTGGCCAACGAAACTGAAGTGCAGTTCCGCACCGTGATGACCGTAGTCAGGGTAAGCAACCTCAATGGCCGTGTGGCAGACTCTTTTCAGCAAGAAAGTATCACCAGCTATCGCCCCCTTGAAGACGGTGTGATCGCCCTGGCAGCCTCTAACAAGACCTTCGACGCCAATGGCAGAGCCGTCTTTCAGCAAAATAACGAGGCTCGCATCAGACGCTATAAGCATTTCTACGAGACAGACAAAAAAGACGGCAAGAACCTCAGAGAGCTATTCTTGCAATATTTAGAAGCCAATGGTCTATCGAACTTAATTCCATAATCAATTTGAGCAAAATGTAGTTCAAAATTGGGCCAAAATCAAGGCTTTTTGTAAGGCATGAAAGAGAGAAAAGGCTTACCTTCCCAGGCGCCCACACTGACAGTAATGGGGCCAACCGTGTCGAACTTCAAGACAATAGTCTTGCCTCTCGGCCCACTGAGCGCGTTTACAGCGAGTAGATTCGCTCCATAGATCCAGCTCCAGTCAACAGAACAGACCGCCTCAGCCAGTTTAGGCATATCGCTAACTGGTCGAATCTCGCTATCAATAGTCAACTCGTCAGCAATGTTCATCACACTGTCGCCTTCTTCAACGGCAGCCGTAAGTAAAAGGCCGCGACCATCGGCAAAATTTAGACCAAAGCTGTGCAGGGAACTGGCAGCCGAAACCAAGGTGGCCCCAGCTAATTCACTGCTAATAATGCTTGGACTGGTGATATCGGCCTTGCTGCTCATTTTCCGCCTTTATAGCTTTGGAACTTAACGTGTCACCTAGAATAGGCCATATAGAATTGCTATAAATGATACCCTCTAGGTTTGCAGACTTGAACTAAACTAAATTGAAGCATTTTGACGTAATTATTATTGGCGCAGGAGGAGCTGGCATGATGTGCGGCAGCACAGCCGGCAAACTAGGCCGCTCAGTGCTGCTGATTGACCATAACCAGAAAATCGGCCGCAAAATTCTTATATCAGGCGGCGGTCGCTGCAACTTTACCAATGTCGGCACCCGAGCAGAGTCGTTTGTCAGTAACAACCCACACTTTGCCAAGTCGGCTCTTTCGCGATTCACTCCTGCAGATTTCATCAAGCTAGTGGAAAAGCACCGCATTCGCTATCACGAAAAAAAGCTCGGCCAATTGTTCTGCGACCACTCAGCCGAACAAATTGTCGACATGCTCATAGACGAATGCAATCAAGCAGACTGTCAATTTCAAACAGACACCGCCGTAAAGTCAATTGCTAAGAACACTGATGCGGCAAGTAGTGGTCGCTTTATAGTAGACACCACAGCAGGCTCATATAGCTGTGATTCGCTTGTCGTTGCTACAGGCGGTCTCTCCATTCCGCAAATTGGTGCCACCGGATTCGGTTATGAGATAGCACGCCAATTTGGTTTGAAAATAGTACCTACCGCCGCTGCTCTCGATGGCTTCAGCTGGGGAGATTCTGATCTTGCTCGCTTCAGCGACCTAGCTGGTCTGTCACTTGATACAACTGTATCTTGCAAAAAAGCAAGTTTCAGAGAGAATATTCTCTTTACCCATAACGGCTTAAGCGGCCCCGCCAGCCTGCAAATATCACTTTACTGGTCACCCGGTGACAGCCTCAGCATTGACTTGATGCCCGAGGCCAATGCTTTAGAGGTGCTGCAGGCAAGAAAAAAAGCTGGCAGTCGACAAGAAATTAAAAATGTACTGGGTGAGCTATTACCAAAGCGCTTCGCTGAATACTTCACTCATTACCTCGATATCAACGGGCCAATGAATACCTTGCCCGATAAAAAGCTGCTGCAATTAGCAGGTTCACTAAATGGCTGGCAAGTAGCACCAGCCCGCACCGTGGGCTACAAAAAAGCAGAAGTAACCAGAGGCGGGGTTGACACCAGCGAACTTTCCTCTAAAACAATGGAAGCAAAGAAAGTGCCCGGTCTATATTTCATCGGCGAAGTAGTGGACGTAACCGGTATGCTCGGTGGCTACAATTTTCAATGGGCCTGGGCTTCAGGCTTTGCCGCTGGTCAGGCAGTATAGAGAAGAAACTTGTGGGCACTAGACTCTTTCAAATTGCACTAATAGCAATACTGACTCTAGTACCGCCTTTGCGCCTGGCATACTTTCTAATTAGCAACGGCGAAAACTGCGCCAACAATGACGACATAACCTATCTTGAACAGTTCGTGAGAATGACAAGCCCAGGCTACAACTGGCTCAATTACTTTGGCGATACCTTTGTCGATGGCCACTCCACGGCCTTCAATCAAATAGTTTTCAATCTCTATGTTCTATTCGGGCACATGAATCAGAATCTGGGTGCGGCCATAGGCATTGCCCTCATGGCCATTAGGCTTGCCCTCTTATTCGATATGAGCGTAAGCCCGTCTAATAAGTTGAGGTGGTACTGCCTGCCACTAATGAGCGCCATTATCTTCGCGCCCACCGCGGCATCAATACTGACCCAGGGCTCTTTCGCCATTACCTGGCAGTTAGCATTGACACTAGGTGCTGCTGCTCTCTGGGCCTTGTTTCGCCAATCGGAAACGTCCAACAGCAAGGCCCTTGCTAGCGCCAGCATTTGCATTATCTTAGGCTCGTGGACCATTGCCACCACTTTGATAATAATTCCAATTGTCTGGTTTTGGGCTTGGCGTCTAAAATTGTTGAACAAACTATCGCTACTATTTTTAGGGAGCGCCACCGCTCTTTCAATCTTTCCTGATCTGCTTTACCTTGAGCGTGGGGTGGGCACCTCTCGCCCCCTAGCAGAAGTGCTAAAGCCCCTTGATTTGACAATGTTTCTAAGTTCGCTCGGTCGCAACTTTGCTCCAGGAACCGGCTGGTATATGGAACGCATGGCCCCGGCAGAAGTATTCAGTTCGCTCGGTTTGATACTACTTGTTGCCATTTGTGTTTTGGCAAAAGCAATTAATAAGAGGACCACTGAAGACAATCAAAAACTTCTTTGTCGACACTTCTACCCTTCCTTGGCAATTGCCTCCTTTGCCGTGGGCAACTTACTCCTAACCAGCATGGTGAGGCCAATCATTGCCCCCTGGTATGGTCAAATAAGCCTTTGGTTTTGGATTGGCTTGGTGGGAATGGCCGCGAGTATTTTCGAGCTAGTTACCAGCGATGAAAAGCTCAAGTCAGGAGCTAAGATTCTAGCTGCCACCACCTTAATAAGTATTGCCAGCTTTACTCTATTTTCGCCCGGATTCGAGGATAAAGAATTCTTCTTGGAGAACCGCTCTCCGGCATATTTATCTGTTTTGCGCAATTACCAGACGCCACCACCGCCGGGGCTATTACCACCTTACAAATACATTCCGCTCAAGCCAGAGAGACTGGCTAAAATTCTCGAACAATATCAGCTCTCACCGTTCGACAAAGTAGACACTATCTTATTTCAAGGAGACTGCGTCGTTCCTGGTTTAGTGCAATTTCGCAACGATGGCACAGAAGAAAGCAAGCTTTTCTTCTTGAGCCAAGACAAAAAAGAGATATTTACGGCTACCTACTACAAGCGACTAAACCTTTGCCTAGATGGCTCTATGACAGTGACCTGGCATGTCAAAATACCAGACGATGCAAAAGCCGCTCAATTTACAACTGATCTTTGGCCGCTAGAGCCGGCAGGCAAGAAGAGCGCGGGCGGAAAAGCAAATGCGCTCACTATCTCAATCGGCACCAATCAGCCGCTAGTATTCGAGATAGAACAAGGCCAGAAGTCAAATGTAAGGGTTGACCTAGTTCCATATCGGGGAAAAGTTGTCGACATTGTCTTCACCCACAAACAAAACACCCCACGGCCCACAGTGCTTGAAGTGCCGAAGGTAGAAGTTGAGAGGGAGTAACACAGAGGTGCTTGGGAGCCCGCTGTACTGTGTTGAATAACAAAGCTGGGGCTCCGATGTTAGAATTTCTATCCGAAAATCTAACATCGGAGCCTAGTTAGAATTTCAATCCGAAAATCTAACATCGGAACCTAGTTAGAATTTCTATCCGAAAATCTAACATC
>JAUPUU010000521.1 GCA_030917395.1 Cyanobacteriota bacterium erpe_2018_sw_21hr_WHONDRS-SW48-000092_B_bin.40 | reverse complement strand
CCCCCACTCCCCCCACTCCCCCCACTCCCCCCAGAACCAAAAAAGAAACACCCCGGATGCCTCCACTAATGGTGGCTCCAGGGTTTTAAATCAGGTCAAGCAAACAGATTGGGTATTATCGGATCTAGCCACGCTTGGTAAAATTATCGGGGCGATCCATTTTCAGGTAAACAATATGGTTGATGTGCTTCTGGATAGAAAAATTCGACAGATGCATGCTGCTTTAGATGATTTAGCGACGGAAGATCTCACCGATATCAAGCCCACGGTAATAAGAGGCACTAATTTTCACTATCTAAAAGTAGACTTCAAAGACTGTGGAGATGAGTCAAAGCTTGCCAACGTCGCAGAGCTTGTTGTAAATAACATCGCCGTTATGAAAGATCATTTGAAGGTCTGGTGCTCAACTAAGGGAAAATTGTTTAAGGGTGACGATCTAATTAACAGCAATCGTTCTGTCGCTTTGATACATGACCTTTGGAATATTAATAAGCACGGCCGTCTGACTTCGCCAGGGCGGTCAGGGCATATTCCGCATTTAGAGGGCTTGCAGAAGGTCGTCACTCTTTCTTCGGGAACTACTGCTGGTAGTGGCTCCTGCATGACTATCGATCCCATTACCGGGAAAGTTAGCACTACCACATTTGGTGATGGTGCAGTAGAGCTGTCATTGAGCGCAAGCGTCGTGGATGAAAATGGAGTTTTCTTAGGCGATTTTGTTGATATTTGCTCGAAAGCAGTCTGCGCATGGGAGTTAGAACTTAAGAGCGCTGGTATTACGCTGCCAGTGCTTTAGTGCGTCTGATAGTGAACTTTCGATTGAAAATGCAAGCCAGCCCTGTGTCACAGTAAGCTTCTGAGTTATGACTGTCATTCAATTTTGATGTGGAGAAATTTGCAACGCTTATACCTCTATGGTTGGTTTCCCCAATGAGGACAAGTCTTTGACTCGATTGAGGTAAATGACATCGGCGTGCGCCTAGAGACCCTGAGTTTGTTTTGTTAATTGAAATATGAAGGTGATCTTTTGTTCTGACGTTTCGATATACTTCCCAGCAAGGAATCTCTTTTACAACTCGACTATCGGAAAAAGGCTTGATAAGCCGTTCCGCTAGTTTCTGCGCGTATAAACGGAGAAATGAAATGTCTACTACCGCCAGCCTTAACAGCCTTGAACTAGTTAAAAAGCCAATTGACGAACTAAAGAAGCAAGACCTTGAACATCTACAATCAGAAGTTAAGCTTGCTGCCAATGCACGTATAGACACGCGCGAGTTTATTTTGACTGTCAACAATGCCCTCGGTTCCGGACATGGTATGAAAGTTGAAGAGCTAATAAATTTGCCTGGTCCAGCGATTTCTTGCTGGTATCACTTGGTCGACAATATCACCAACCTCCCAAGATTTTCAACTATTGCTGTCCTTCCAGGACGCGAAGTCGGAAAAAAAGACGATCAAATGCTATTGATGTACAAGGCATCAAGCTCTGATGCTGGAGCAATTAGAATCAGAGTCTTCTCACTGCTAGGCTAACAACGCTCTAGTCTTTATATGCATAGGGGGCGACAGAGCACGCTTAAATAGTTTGCTGGTCGCTCCCCATTTGCCACCAATTTGCTGAATATGTATTCGGTATGTTTCTTGACGTGCTTACTTGCTTTCCAGAGGAGAAAATCGTGACCGCTCATACACTTAATTACAAAGAAGAGATAGATCTGATGGCTCTTTCGGCTCATCAGCCAGACATCCTCACCGTGGATGATAATTACTCAAATCGGAAAGGCTACAATCCAGATTTCCTTGGCCAGGGATCGGTGGTGCCACTGCCCACTATGTCTTCAGAAGTAGAAGCAGTACTCGCTAGAAATTCTCAGCCAGTAGATGGACTTCCGCCATATCTCATGCCCTACGAGCACTTCAGCCTTGCGATGCATAAAGAGCGGAAATTAGCTCTATTTACAGCTGTAAACATCAACGGCAATGAACTGTATTCTATTAGCCGGGACGATCACTGGGTTAAAGACCCTCGCATAAATGCTAGTTACCAGACTGGCGAGGACTTGTATGCAGGTAATGATTTCGACCGCGGACACCTAGTGCGCAGGCTTGATCCCAGCTGGGGCAAACAAGCAGAAGCCATCAAAGCTAATAACGACACTTTCCATTTCACTAACTGCTCTCCACAGGTAAGTGAGTTCAATCAAAAGGCTATCTACTGGGCTGGACTTGAAAATTACCTGTTGAACAATGCCAAAACATACGGCATGAAAGTATGTGTTTTTACAGGACCAGTCTTCAGAAGTGACGATGAGTCCTACCGAGGCGTTTTAATTCCGAAGAAATTCTGGAAAGTGGCAGTCATTCTCACTACTGATGGAAATTTCTCGGCTACTGGATATTTAGTCAGCCAGGCTAAGATGCTAACTACAATGCATGCTCCAGGGTTTGTCTTTGGCCAGTTCAGTACATATCAGGTCACTCTCGAACTAATTGAAGACCTGACTGGTCTTAACTTCAACGGACTGAGTGATTTCGATCCACTCAGGCCAACTCATGCCAATGTCCTAACAGCAGGATCTACTAAAAGACCACTACATGAGCTGACTGCGTTTAGCGACATCATGCTTTAAGAGCTTCTCGCGTTTTAAATCACATCAAAGAAGGAGAAACAAAAATGGAATTACTCCATTTCGCTGTCGTTTCAGAATTGCCAAGCAGCGTGCTCGGCTTTAGTGAAGTAACTAAAGTAAGTGCCGCAGTACAGAAGCAAATTATGCGCGACGTATCGCCAGTCTGGAACATCAACGCCACAGTTGACCCCTTCCAGAAACTGGAGGATGTCCCTTTAGGCTACTGGCCAATTATTGTAAGGGACGACATTGAGTATGACGGTGCTGAAGGTATCCATCTAGATGATGATGGACAGCCGTTTTCGCTAGTACGGATGAGCCGTGGTTGGTCTCTGACCTGTTCTCATGAAGCACTAGAAATGCTTGTTGATCCCTTCGGTGACAAGTTAAAGCAAGGCAAATCACCAAAAGAAGATCAAGGCAAAGTGTTGTTCTTGGTCGAGGTTTGCGACCCTTCAGAAGCCCGCCAATACTCATATACAGTTAACGGAATTGTTGTTTCGGATTTCTATACTCCCAATTATTTCGACCCGATGAAAACAACCGGAGTCAAATATAGCTATACCGGAGCGATTGAAAAACCAAGAGATGTCCTTGACGGCGGTTATTTGAGCTGGAAAGATCCGGTCTCTGGACGCTGGTGGCAATGGGTTAAGTTTGATGGAACAGCTGATGGTCAGTTTGTCGATATCGGTCGAATTGATGCTAGTGCCGGTCACAGTCTTAGAACTGCTATTGATATGGCGACCACCGGTCGCTACGAGCATCTTGCAAAAACCGATGACAGAATCTCAGCTCTGGTTGCAGCAAGGGCATCGCAAAATGAGAATCCCAGCAATGCCAAGGCAAAAACTTTGCGCACTCAAATCGATAAGCTTGTAAGAAAGCCTGTCAGTGTTTAACGACTAATAGTTTGCCTAGAATAAGGAACAGGGGGGGCGTCTAAACGCTCTCCTTTTTCTTTTCATCCCTATTCTCTTGTTCGTAGCGCTCACGCATTTTTTGATTGAGAAACTCTCTTGGTGATACCGCTTGTCCAGAAGGATTGCATTGTCCTTTTTTTATCGACTCAATCTTCCCACGCAAACGAGCCGCACGCTGCTCACGAGCTTCTTGGTCTGAGATATTTTCATCTGCCATGTGCGACCTCCCATCAAAAGATGACATTGGTTCTATCTTCAACTATAGTACCTGGCAATTTAGAATGCCAGTTAATTAAGGAAGTTCCGCTTTTTAGCGCAGGACAAGTGAATTGTGTAGAATAGTTCCATTTTCTAGTTTTGCTTTTAGATGGACACCTCATAGTCATTGGTAGAAGGGTCTAGCGGACAATAGCCCTTCTCTCGGAATAGTTCCAATGTAATATCCTTCAGCCATTTTAAATGGACTTTTTATGTCAGAGCTTCAGAATCAGGATACAAAGTTAGTTGCCGAATCCAAGGGCGACAGCTCAGAAACGCCTACTGTCGTTAATGATGTTGGAATTTCGAAAGCTGATCTTTATAAGGGCTATCTCGACACTAGGAAGCTATCAGTAGAAAGCTACCTGAAGGTCGCCCAAGCGCTTGACCAGGTCCTTACAGTCTGGCCTATTTCAATCGTTACCGGCTCTGTTTTTTATCTGCGCGCACTATCGATGGCCCAGCACAAAGAATATCTATTCATTTGCTGGATACTTGAAGCTCTGTCTCTTCTGAGTATTCTCTGGTCCATGAAGAACAGCGAACAAGCCTACGCTAAGGCCATTGAAGAGATTGATGAGCAATACGATGCAATGAATCACAATAGACAACTGCCGGAAGTAGTCAATCCTTGGAGTCAGGCCGCTGCATTTTGGGAATCGCGCGCAATATGGTTAATGGTAATTGGTCTTGCGTCACTACTAGTTTTTGTATTCTGCAACCAACCATAGAAGGGAGATTGATGATGACGGACGATAACAAAGGAAATTTCACTCGGGTTCCTGCCCGCCCGCTGACTCCACAGGAAACCAAAACAATCACACCAAAACCACCGATCATTCCAATCCAACCAAAGCAAGGTGGTGGTAACTCCGATAACAATGATGGCTCACAGGGTGGCGACAACTCAAGCAATCAAGGCGCAGACAAAAAAGAATAAAATAGTTCCAAGTGAGCTTTCATAGCTATCACCTGCCGCGCTTGCGTTTGCAAGGATATTTCAACGCGTTGTAGCAGTGTGGGCAGCCAGCTGAGCGGGTGTAGCGTCTGTCTGTGTCTGCTTGCCATTCGTATGCACAGGTTGCGCACAGCCACAAGGGTTTTGTACGGGAGTGGTCTCGTTCCTTGTCTGGTGTGGCTTTGCCGTT
>JAUPUU010000520.1 GCA_030917395.1 Cyanobacteriota bacterium erpe_2018_sw_21hr_WHONDRS-SW48-000092_B_bin.40 | reverse complement strand
CAGCTGCTTCCTCAGAACTGGTCACCGCCGTAGCAGCGCACCATCGCCGCATCGGCCACTCTCATAGGAAATCATGTTGACTTTCCTTCCGCTACCACGTGGTTCAGCGGACGGACACGTGTCAGCGCAAAAGCACGGTCCTGGAGTGCCGTCAAGTTCTCCTAACTCCAGTAACCCATCGCGTACCTGAACATGCGAGTGCTTCGTGCATATGGGGCACTCAAACAGAAGCCATTGCTGGTCTGGCCAAGACACCGAGCAATGCTCTAATACCTGTAGAGGACTAACACACTTCTGGCAGGATGGACACCTAAGCATCGTTGCACTCCACAGCCTCTTCGAACCTGATGGTATTATCCACGATCTTTCAGAAGCGAAATTAATAATTGTGCTTAACTTCATACAGGAACTCTCACAATAGAGGCGCTGCCGGCATTACAGGGGAGTGTAGACGATTTGTAGGCGTCGACGCCAGCGAATTGGTGGCATGAGCAGAGAGGCGCCTTACCTTGATTGTTCGGATAGCTTTGTGCCAAAGCAATAATTTTTCTAATTTCTGCAGGCGTTGCGTCCTGTAGCTTTGAATCTGGCCCGACATGCAGTGGATGGTCAAATGCGACGGAAGGCACTTAAGGCCAAAGACTTTGACAAAGTTTGGGTCATTTTACAGACCACCTGATGAAGCATTTGTGGACATCAAGTGTACTGATGAATCTGATTGCTCGTTTGCGTCCCAACCGAATTGTTTTCCGCCAGGCTTTAGAACCCACAATGTCGATGTTTGGCTTGCATATGTCGAAGAGCAAATCAGTATAGACTTCTTCCTGTGGAATAGAAATGGAAGAACTGATGTTACCCTTCACCTTACTACTACTTTCCCTACTCGTGGTGAGCTAAGGATAACCGGCGTAGATCTTCTAGTAATGTAATTCTCTGAATATGATTTCGTAATTAGTAGTTATCTCAATAACTCTCGTTCCTCAAGCGAAAATAGCAGCCCCAGAGGTGATAAATAATGAGCGAAAATCACGAGCCTAGAAATGTGGGAGAAGTTGAACTCACATACACTATTGATAGTTCGTCCATTCAATCGACTCAAGTCCATCTCCGCCAAGCAAATTGGCGCCCTATGTGCGCAGACACCTATCATTATGTTCCAGAAGCAGATATAGAATTTATGGTCGAAGGAGTCTTAATGTTTCTTCCTTCTCTGACTTTCAAGATTCCGTTGGTGGATTTTGCTGTGCGCTTACGAAAGCTCGTTAATACAATCAACGTAAATGAGACCTTGGGCCTTGGTTCGCTTTTAACTGGAAATTTGAATTCCTTCACGCTGAATGATGATGAAACTGTAACGGTTAAAAGTCTACTTGGACTTAAGGGACATTGCACACTCGCTGATCTGCGAGTAGTTACTGATCAGTTCTGTTCTAGAGTTTATGAAGATATCGTTCGCCTATTTCCTGACTATTTTACGTTCATGGACACATTGCTTCCTGGTAAGGTTAGAAGCGAGAGCAGCCCTTCAGAAAGGATCATTGACGAGTTGCTTGGAAGGCAGTGACATTGAGTTCCAGTTTGTGGCGTTAGAGTAGGTGGATGTTATGTTCTGTAAGCAAATCCTTCTTACTGCGTTAGTTCTAATCAGCTTTACTATCAAAGCTGACATTGCTGAGGCTTCGGAGTTAATACCAAACTCGACAACAAATTCACCTTTTTGGACGGAAGTTCGGAAATCACTTCAGTCTAGTTCGCTGCTTGAACAGCGCGCATATCTTTCTAAAGGCCTCCTTCTACTGATCTTGCCTTCCTATAAGAATCCGATAGAGATTTCACTGATCCCCAAAGACGATAAGTGGCAAATTTCTTACTGCGAATGGAGTAGGCAACGAAAGACAGACAAAGCTGATTTTCCGATTGTTAGCAAACGAACCGCAATTGTTTCAGAAGAGAACGCCGAGAAAATATTCAAGAGCTTGCTGAACTTAGGGTTTTGGAACGCACCATCCGAGGATTCCGCCGGTTTGGCCATTGATGATGGAGCTGAATGGCTGTTGGAGGCCCAAGATATTGACCGAGGTTATAAGGCTCTTTCTAGGGCTGAGGGAGGCCAGTTTAAGTCAGTCTATGCTTTGTTGAAATCGCAGTTGGACAAATAGTGAGTACATGTTATCAATGAGTTTTCCCTATAGCAGTACATTCTGGAAAGAAAAGAAACCGCGCAAGCTATCTCGCGCGGAAATTTATCGCCAAATAACGACCGGACACTTGTGCGACGACCTAGAGCTACTGCCGCTTGAACAAATAGCGCTAGAAGCCTCACGCACATTCAAGAATACCAGCCAACACACTGTCGTTGTTTCATGGGTCTATGAAGGAGCGCTACATCAAATACTCATCAAGCCACAATACTTTCAGTACGGCCTTATGGATATTTCAGGCAACAGCACACAAGGTGCTTCTTTCGAAATCTGCAAGCTACCGGAGTTTGCCGGTAGGTTCGGGTGCCTCATGTATAGCCCCGAATATGACTCGTGCCTCGAACGCCCCATCGGTTCGACAGTGTTAGAGCCACTAGCACTAAAGGCCAGTGGCAACCAGGGCGTTTCAGACTTGCGGCCAATTCAGCTTCCAGTTTCACAATTCCAGGGGCCAGAGCGAATCTATCGCGCCGAGAGCGTGGCAATCTTAGACAAAAGTACTGAAGAGCTAGAAAACAATACCGGTCTGATATTTGAAGACGATATAGATGACTTGGACACTTTAAAGTTCGCCATCATCGAGATTGGAGCAGAAAGATATTTTCTTGAACGTCACCTCAACGACAGACCTGGAATTATGGTAACAATCACGACCACATGCACCTCTCCAGGCGATGCTATCGACTCTTTGCTTGTCGCATTTGATATGACGTCCGACGACCTCAGTTGGCATCACGACTCTGTGCACTTCACACCGCACGAACTATGGCGCCAAGATGACAACGGTAACCAAGTCTTAATTGAAACCTGCCACTGCCGAGCTGACGCACTACAGAAAGCTCGCATCTTTACGGAACGAGGCCACCGACAACTCTACTGGGCGCAGCGAGTGAAGTAGCATATGCAAATCTTATTCTGCGCCAATCCAATTGATCGAAATAAGCCAGACTCTCTCTATGAATCTGCCGCTCATTCGCTAGTTCCTGGCTTGCCGGCCAGCCATTCATCAAGATCGCGGGTAATAGTCTTTCCGTCTTGTTTGTACTTAACTACGACCTTTCCGTTTATCTCTTTTCCTACAGTTGGATAGGTGTCGGCGCCTGCAGCCTCAAAGTGATAGAAGAGAGGTCCCCATCCTTGTTTCGCCAAAATTGAATGGGCTGACGAACCTAATGCACCGTTTTCTATATAACTTGTCTCAACAAGTCTATCTCTGC
>JAUPUU010000519.1 GCA_030917395.1 Cyanobacteriota bacterium erpe_2018_sw_21hr_WHONDRS-SW48-000092_B_bin.40 | reverse complement strand
TTGCTTTGGAAGCCCTGTTTACCTTCAGCCGAACTAACAATCGACAACCAGATTACATCTTTACCGGTGTACTCTTTTTGCAAAGCTTGCATGTTGCCAGAGCTGTAGTGCTTCTTAACGAAGGGGCAGCCATGATTGAGCCACTCAAGCACAACCAACTTACCCTTATAAGACGATAGGGTTTGCTTCTTGCCATTGGTATCGGTCAAGGTGAAATCTGGCGCGGCTTTGCCGACTTTTGCTGCAGTGCTATTTTCGGACGCAGCCCGTACGAATTTGCCATCAGCGAATTCGGAAGACATGTAGACGCCCGCAGTCAAAATTAGCAGAGCGGCTAGCTTTTGAGTAATTTTGGAAGAGACGTTCATTGCTCACCTGTCATAAGATAAGAGTCCTTTATACTAACCGATCATTCGAGATTGGCGCCATTTAACAATGACTTTAGCTTTATTGCTCTCTATGGGCATTGTCAAAGCCTTGAGCATATCACTGGAAAGTAGGTCTAGGCCTTTATTTGCGATTGACAAGTGGAGCTCTTTTCCCAAAACTCGCTATAATTGATCTGGTCGTAGATTGCTGCAACCAAGATGGGGATATAGCTCAGTTGGTAGAGCGCACGGATCGCACCCGTGAGGCCAGGGGTTCGAATCCCCTTATCTCCAAATTCTATTTATCTGACTGATTTGGAGTGTATCCAAATTTAGCGGCCCAGTCATTTACCCGGGCGGCAGGAATTTGGCGCAGAAATTCTTCAATGTCCTCTTTTTTACTGCTAGGTTCGGTGGTTTCAAGTCTTTCAATGCTGGGGAGTTGCTTTAGGGCACTAGTCCAATCACACAAAGGAAGCTGTTTGTAATTCTTTTCAAAGTCGCTATCGTGGGTGCTGGCTGAAGTATCTTCGATAAACGGTGCGCGTGCGCTTTTCAGCTGCAGTGTTCTGAGGTTCTTGTGTTTAGCCAGAGCTCTAATGCTTTCTTGGCTAAGCCAGTCGTCGCCATGGTTGACCAGCACTAGTGTATTCAGCGCTGGCATTGGTGGTAGCTCTTGTACTGTTTCGTCTATATTGGCGCACTTTTCTAGGCGGAGCTCATGTAAGTGTGACAGTGTGTTTAGCCTGCTGAAAGGCTTACTGTTAAAACTTAGCTTCTTGAGCCAGAGTGATTTTAAATTTTCTATTTTATCTAGGCTGGTCAGGTCTGAGTCTTTGATTTGTCCTCCATTTAGGTTAAGCACGTTGAGTTTTCTCCAGCGGCCTAAGCGCCTAGTCGCCTCTCCCACATCATCTAAGGAGTCAAGATGGAGAGTGAAAATATCATTTGGCTGAAACTTATCTAGAATTGATGGGCATTTTTGTAGGTAATGGTTCAAACGCAGATAGATATTTTCATTGGCCGGAATTTTGACCTCACCCTTTACTTCAACGAGTTCGGTTGTGTCGCCTTTAATTTCGCCGATAACGGCTACGGTTGGAAATTTGAAGCACCGCATTTCTCTTCCATCTATTTTTCTAACTTCACTAGAGAAGCTGGGGCTATCCGCCAGGGCCTTAATTGTGGCCGGGTCTGTCACGACGCTTAACTTATTTCCGTTAGCCAGCATTGGTTTGATCTGATTAAAGTCGGCATATTCATTTCGATTGTTTTTTTGTTCTTGAACCTGTTTTGCTCTGCTGGTGACGGGCTTAGTTTTCTCGGTTGCGCTTTTGAAGGCTACTAAGCCCATCAGGCTCCCAATTGCTATAGTGATGCTCAAAGTACTTGCCAGCGCAGCTTTACTGAATCGCCAGCTCGATTTAGGAGCCGCTATTTCTTGCGAATCATATTGATTGTTTTGCCTTGTCCCGCTCTCTTGCATAGTATTTAGCGTAGTATCGGTGCTTTTCTTCGCTATCGGTGAGGCGCTAGTACCGATTGGCTTGTTGTCTAGTATCCGTTGTAGATCTACGGTCAGCTGGTCTGCTGATTGGTAGCGCTTTTTTGCATCTTTACTTAGGCAGCGTGCCAGTAATACATCTAATGAAGGCGCGAAAATGTTAGTTGAAGATTGACTGGAAAGCGTTGGAGGCTCAGCTTCTAGATGCATCATCAAAGTGGCCATGGCACTGGCTCCGCGAAAGGGTGGCTTGCCAGTTAGGGTTTCAAAAAGAGAGCATCCCGCTGAATAGAGATCGCTGCGTTCATCTATTTCTTCACCGCGACTCTGTTCCGGACTCATATACAATGGTGAGCCAAAGACTTCGCCACTCTTCGTCAGTCCTTGCATGACATTGGCGTTTTGTGATTTTAATCTAGCGATACCAAAATCAACTAGTTTTACTTGTGTTCCTTGGCTGTCTTGGATCAGCATGATGTTGGCGGGCTTGATATCGCGGTGGATTATGCCATTCTTGTGGGCACAACTGAGTGCGTTGCTCACTTGCAGAAATATCTGTAAGCCTTCTTGTGCTGTTAATGGACCTGATTCGTCTATTCTTTCAGCTAGTGATATTCCCTCTAGCCAGTCCATAACAAAGTAGGGGCAGCCTTTATCAACGCCCATGTTGTAAATCGACACTATGTTTGCATGATTGAGCTTGGCTAGTGATCGCCCTTCTATTTCAAAGCGCCGCCAGCTGAGGTTGTTGATCTGAGATGGTGCGAGGAGTTTGAGGGCGAACTGCTTTTCAAGAAATAGATGTTGTACGCGATAGACTACTCCCATTCCGCCTTGACCGATTAAGTCAATTAGTTGATATGTGCCACCGATAATGTCACCACTACTAAAGTGGTGCTCGGCTTTGGCACTGCTGCGAAATACGACCGTCTGGGCTTGCTTGTCTATTTCAATAGTCACTGTTTCGGTCTCGTTCGGGGACGGCTGACAGTTCACTCCTGGTTTGGATTACCCGATAGAACCGCTTGCTTTCTTAACTTGTTATTGGAAAGAAATATTCCCGATTTTCGAGCTTCACCGGGTAGGGAAGGTTGAACTAATAAGCCTGCTTTATATTTTTAACTTGCCGCTGGCATGAAATAGGCGCTATCGAGTCATTTGAATTGGACGGCTATTTGGATGATAGTCGTATTCTTGCGCCCATGGATTTTTGCGGGCGGCAGGCACTAGCTGTAAAAACTCTACTATCTGTTCACGCTTCCACTCTGGTTCTTGTAAAACCAAGACCTGAAGGTTTTTCAGTTCTGCTAGTTGGTTGCGCCAATCATATATTGGCAATTTAGGGCTTGCCTGTCTGTTGCTGGTAAGGCCTTCGCTCGGAGAATAGCTGTCAAGATCTTCGCTCTTGCTCTTTAGCTCAAGTATCTTCAAATTCGGTTGCCTGGCCAGTGCGGCAATGCTTTTGCTTTCTAGCCAATCGTTGCCGCGCGCCTCTATTCTCAAGAATTTTAGCTTGGGTAATACAGGTAGATTTTGCAATATTTGATTGAGCTGCTTGCAATCTTCTATTTGAAGGGTTTCGAGGCGCTTCAGCACCTGTAGCTTGGCAAAGATTTCGGCGTTGAAAGATAGTCTTTTTAACCAGAGAAAATCCAGCCCTTTGATATTGTCAAAATTGGCCAGTTCCTCATCTATGATTTTGCCCCCTTCTATTGTTAGGGCATGAATCTTTGTCCACTTGCTCAGGCGTCTGGTGATTTCGCCAACAGCATTTGAATTTTCCACACGCAAGGTGCTTATATCGTCTGGGGCAAATTTGTCGATTACCGACGGACATTTAGCCGCCATCGACCTTAGGTGCAGGTCGATTGCTTCTCCTGTAGGTACCTGTATGTCGCCTTGGGCTTCTACATGATGCTTTTGGAATCTGAGTTTTCCAATTGAGGTCTTACTTGGAAACTTGAAGCAGCGCATTGAGCGGCCGTTAAGTGTTTTAACTCCTTGCGAAAATTTGGGCGCTTTCTCAATTATCGAACTTAGGCTTTGATTGGTTTGTTCTTTTGCTGCATGTTCAGTTACAAGAAAGAGAGTCTCGCTTCCCGACTCGCCACCTTTCGCAGAAGAGCCTTTAGTTGATTCTTCTGATGTTATTTCTCGGAACCCCCTTGCCGCATCGTTCATCTTGAAGGCGACTTCATCATCTTCAATGCCTAAAGAGACATTGGTTGTGTCTTTCAGGATCAGCGGTTTTGGCGACGGGCCAAATTTATTGGTGAGAGTAATG
>JAUPUU010000072.1 GCA_030917395.1 Cyanobacteriota bacterium erpe_2018_sw_21hr_WHONDRS-SW48-000092_B_bin.40 | reverse complement strand
CCGTTGACAGACGATAATTTTGAGAAAGTTCAGGATACTTTTTATGGCAGCGTCAGTGAAAAGGCTCGCCTTGCCGACGACAAGAATATTTTTGTCTTCGCCCATGGCTATAAAAATCCCTTTCATGGTGCCCTTCGTACTGCCGCCACTCTGGCCTATAACTCTGAGCGTCCAGTGATTTTCTATTCTTGGCCATCGGTGGCGAAGCTGCGCTCGTATACCTCTGATGAAAATAATGTTGAGTGGAGCCAAGAACACTTCAATGATGTCGTTACTCGTCTAGAAAAACTCTGTACAGATGATCCAACTCTCAAAGTAAGGTTGATGGCCCACAGCATGGGTACAAGATTGCTGGTTCGAGCAACACCCCTACTGCGAGAGAAGAAGCATATAATCGAAACTGCTTTAATTTGCCCTGATGTTGATGACGGGTTAGTTAAGCATTATGCTCGTCGCTATTTAAGTGTCAAAGGCACCACTGTTATTCGCTTGTATATGTCGCAGCGCGACAAGGCTCTGGTGCTTTCGCAATTTGTTCATGGCGGCTATACTCGGCTTGGCGAGCAGGCTGACGCTATTGGTGGTTGGGTGACCAAAACTCTTTCAGGTCAAAACAATGATGCTGAAAAACAAGCTGCCAAAGTTGAGGACGCAGAATTTGCCGATAGACTAGCAAAGACAAAAAAGAGAATGCAGACCATCGACTTTACCGATATCGATACTGGTCCGATCGGGCATCATATTCCGGCCAAGCTTATTTGCAGTATGTCATTTACTAATGAGCCCGGCAGCGGCTTAGAGCTTGTGCCGGAAGAGTCTGGTCAAAGAAATAAAATCAGCAATATGTTCACCAAATTATCTAAACTAAAGAGTAATGATGAATTGGCGCCCACCGGTGATGTGCTGCGGGTAGTAAAAAGGAATAGTCAAAAATGACCGATGAAGCAGTTGCCACGCAGTTGGAATTGCCTGACACTTCCAGTGGCTGTATCAACAGTTTTCTAGTGCGGCTTGGCTTGGGTAAGACTGCACAGCAGGCGACAGTAGTCGGTGTTTTGTTGTTTGTGGCCCTCGCGTGGGTCGTGCCATTGTTGCTTTGCCTTAGCTCTGGCAGCGCTTTTGGCCCATCTTTACAGGTGCCATTCTTTGGTGACTATATAAGTAGTGCCCGTTTTCTAGTGGTTGTTCCGATTCTGCTTCTTTCAGATTTAGTAACGAGAAGATGGTCGTTGAAGACACTGCATCATTTTCTACAAGACCATATTGCTCCAGCCGATGCTATTCAATATAAGGCAATAGTGGCAAGAAACTTTCTACTGCGCGATGCCGCTCCAATTGTCTGCGGGCTTCTCTTGCTAGCATTTGCCTACTCACCAGTATGGGTAGACATTGTATTGGCCGTGCACTGTACTAACTGGCAGGTGGTATCAACCGATGGCCATTCAGTTCTGTCGCTGGCTGGTAAGTGGAACGCCTATGTTAGCCAGCCGCTTTTTCGCTTTGTCTTGCTTGACTGGTTATGGGGATACCTACTTTGGGCCAACTTGCTTCTCAAGATCTCACGTTTCCCATTGCGAGTTAGCGCGACTCATCCTGATTGCGTTGGTGGCCTCGGTTTTATTGCTGTTGGGCATTCATACTTTGGTTTTGCGGCCTTTGCTATGTCGGTGGGTGTCAGTACTTTTGTCGCTCAGACAGTGCTAGAAACCCATACAAATCTGCAGGCCTATTCTAACCTTGGCATAGTCTTTGTACTTCTAGTACTGCTTTTGTTTCTTGGACCGTTGTTGGTGTTTACACCGCTCCTGGTCAAAACCAGAAGAGAAGCCGTTTTTACCTATGGCTCGCTCTGTCACAAGGTCAATAGCCTGTTTGCTGCTAATTGGCTAGAGTCGACTGCAAGCTCTAACATTGACTCAAAGCGAGAATCTAAATCTGCCGATTCGGCTACTCTCATTTTAAGTACAGAACCATCCACGGTGACTGATCTCAATTCGTCGTTTCTCAATGTTCAGAATATGAAACCATTTGTCTTTGGTAAAGAGACTCTGATGGCTTTTCTTTTGGCTGTTGCTCTGCCAGCCATACCACTTATTGCGACGGTAATACCATTGCAAGACTTGCTGAAAGAGTTAGCGAAGGCGCTGACATAGTTTCATCTGTGCTTTTTCTTGGTGCTTCTCAGTTGTGCTTCTCATGGCTGCTGTCACTTCACGTTGATATCACGCTCAGTTCACCATCATTTCACCCTCAGTGGTTAGAGTGTTCCAATCCACTCTCTCAGCACACGCCTTTCGTCCGCGCCACTAAGCGCGGTAGATCGCCTATGCAGTAGCGCTGTGTTCAGAATCACAAGAGGTCATGCATGAAAAGATCCCCCGATCCAAAAGCAAGTCCAGGTTGCGCTTTGGCCGTATTGAGAAAAGTTTTGCTGGTTGCAACGGCAATAACTATGAGTTTGTCAGCTACCTCGCAAGCCTTTGCTACTAGCCCCGGCTATCCGTATCCGCAGCCACGTAAGTTCTATGTTTCAAAAAATGGTAATAACACTGACGGCTTGACCTGGGCTACAGCCTGGAACGAGATGGATCAGATAAAGTGGACGGGAATAGATCCCCAGAACTATGACTCGTTGACTATCGATGGTGGCGTCGGCCGCATGATCTATCGCAAGCCCATGCAAGTGCAGGTAAGACCCTACGCCAATCCCGTTAGAATAGCTGTCTCTGCCGAGCCGGGTCACAATGGTCAAGTTGTTATCGCCCCTGGCAGTCAATCAAATGGTATTGAAATCACCGGTGGTGTTCAGCTCAATGGTTCTAAGCAATCAGGCATTTTTGTCTATGGGGCCAAGAAAGGTATCACTGTCAATTCGAATGCGCCGTACCCAACTAGTGTCAAGAACATTGAGGTGTCGCATTGCACTGATGCTGGCTTATTTGTTAGCCCATCGTATTATCCGCTTGGTATGAGCCAGCTGATACTGCATGATAATGCCACTAATGTAGTTACCCAACAAACTGGTGCCCCCGGTGGTGCTCAGCTCAGTAAGTGCTGGATTTATAACGGTTCAGAACGGAATAATTTCGATGGTATTAGAATAGATGGTTCGACTAGTGGGCCACCAACCCCAAGTGTTGTTCTTAATAGCTGCGTGCTTGGGCCCGGCTTGCGAGATGGCATCAACAATTTATCGATTGCGCGCCCTTCGCTGACCAATTGTCTTTTAATCAATTCGAGGCGAAATAACATTTCCTCTTATTCTGTCAATCTGCAGAATGTCACATCTTTCATGACCAGGTTAAACCCTTCCCGTAGCGCACATAGCTGCATAAAGCTGCAAGCCAGCCCTCAACCTTATAATATGATTGGCAGCTCAGTGAAAAAGACCATTGCCTATGGCGGCATGGTGGATATTCCAATTTCGATTAGCTATCCTTATCCGCCTGGTTCAACTCGTCCTTTTCCAATTACAGTCGAGCAAAATACCCAATATAGCACTACTGGCAATACCACAGCTTTAGCTCCGACCATGGTTGACCCTAAGTTTGTCTCGCATGTGAGGCTGCTTCCCAACCATACTCCTGTTCAGTATCTGATGGGGCTAGACTTTTCTCTGCGGCCAGATTCACCAGCGTTGGGAACTGGCTCAGAAGTGACATCGATCAAACAACTACTGAGGACGTTTGATTGATGGTGGCATGTCGTCGTTGATGGTCATTGCATGAATTTGGTAGGTGGATTGTCCTGTAACTTTGACAAGCTGCACGCTTGTTAGCCAGACCAACCCACCACCGAGCATAATGCCTTGATCTTTGCACCATAGCTCTTTTTCTGGATATTCGGCAAAGAGTTTCAAGATTGCTGGTGTAAAGATGATGTTGTAGTTTGCCAGCAGCTCTTGCTGATTGCGATAAGTTCGAGTCGTCACACTTCTCTTTAAATTGCCGTTCCAGCGCACAGATAGAGGGTATTGGAACATCTTGCTGACAGCCGCACTGTTCTTCTTAGCGAGGGCGTCGCGCATAGACTGGTAGAAGGTCGCGAACAAGTCGCCATCGTCAACGCCAGCAACCGAGTAGCGCTTCTTACGTGCTTCCTGGGCGGCGGCTAGAATCTTTTCAGCCTCTGTTGCTCGGTTCGTGACTTTGTATACTTCGCTCAACCCCCTGGCATCAGCGAATAGCACTGGGTAATTTCCTCGATAGAGCTGAATATTGCTGTCGTAAGCCTCTTTATATTGCTTTTCCGCTTCTTTGTATTTCTTCTGCTTTAGGTAGCAGTCAGCCAGTCGTGTGCGCGTTAGCAGCTTTTGCTCGTTGCCATTGAGGCTTTCGACGATATCTATGGCTTCTAAGAGCTTTTTCTCCGCTGCTGCATAGTTGCTAGCGTTCATGTCGGCTTGAGCGGCAGAATAGATTTTGTCGAATTGCTTTTGCTTTATTGCTTCTTGCTTGGCAATGTCAGCATCGATTGAAGCAAAAGATACGGCAGCGGCTGCAGCTTTATTGGCAGCCTCTGTTGACACCGCTTTTGCTGTCTTCGTCTTCGGTTGCGTCGACTTCGGCGTGGCAAGCGCCACTAGTGGACTAGTTGCAAGGGCTGACGTAAGAGCTGTTACAAGAGCTGCTGATAGTGATGTTAGTTGTTGATTTCTCATGGCGATATGATAGCAGTTGCTTACTTCGTCTCGTATGGGAATACACCTAGAAGCGGCTCGTCCAGTTGCGTGTCCTGTTTCTGGTGCTAGCCGCTTCGCGGTCTTTTGAGAAACAAGGGCAATCAGGTTTGCAGCCGCAGGTACATTCACATTTGCCTGGTCCGCAAGCACATTGACATACTCCTAGTGCGACAAGCCGAAAGAGCCAACCACCTGAGAGTAGGGCTGCACCTCCAGTGATTATCCAGATTAGCTGATGCCATTTGTCTTCCATTCGAATCTACCTGAAAAGGAGCTTATAACCGTTATATAGCCCCTGCAATTTGGGCGCGTACCCCATAACTATTTGTTCATTTTTGAAGTTGGAGTCTCGGTATCGTTTTAGTCGGTGTTTTCAAATTTTTGCTCCAGGCTGTCTTTGCCAGAATCAAAGATAATTTTGCTATCAACGCGCAGCAATTGAGCGTGCTCGCTTTGAATGGCTTTGGCTTCTTCTAGCTCCTTGAGAATTTCTCCTTGCGGCTGTTTGACTAGCTCAGCGGCAGCTTTACGCTTTTCATTTCTGCTATCAATGCGCTGGTTTAATACCAGCAGTATGAGAAAGCGCACTGCCGGAATGACGAGCAAGATTATGGAGTAGGTTAGCAGCACATCGATTAGAGCAGCCAGGTGGTGCAGAAGGTTTATCGTGGCAATGTGCTTGAATAGCCACCAGCTGCCGCAGAAATTGAAAATGGCTAACATTAAGACATTGGCCAGGTTTATAGGTGGAAAGTTCGAGAATTTCCAGTTTTCTTCTTTTAGGTAGCTTTCTTGTTCTTTCTTGTTTTGTGGTTGTTGTTGAACTAAAGGGTGCTCACTTATATAGTCTGGAAAAACATAAACTATAAAGCCGCTTTTTGTTACTTCGGGATGGCCGTTGAATTGTGCCAGTGCACTCATGACCATGCCACTATCTGAGGTGTCACCATCGAGAAAGGGAGCCAGTTGCTCTGCCGATACTACCCCGCCGTTAGCCTTGATAGTTGTTGCTATTTGCTGCCAGCGCAACTTCTGCAAATTAGAATTTGGCTTGCCATCGCCAAACAAAAAAGAAAAGCATTCGAGGAAGAAATTACCTTTGGGATGCTTCTCTATAAAGTCAGTGTAGCGGTCTCTTTGGGCGCTGGGGATGCTATTTTGATAGCTGCTATGCGAGGGGCTATAATCCCAGCTAAAAATATCAGAAAGAAAGTTTGTGTCAAAGAAACCCGAGCCATCGAATGAGCCGAAATCACCACTATCTCCGCCGCCTCCATCGAATATTGATGCTATTGCCAATAAAATCAGCGCTACGAAAATCAAAACTATTACCAGCACCGACGTCATTAAGGCAACGCCAAATGATACCCGTACCACCCAGTAAAGTGACTTGAATAGAAAGGCTCCTGCAAGCAATGCTGCTCTGCGCCTTCCTCTTCGTCTGTAGACGCCAGAAAAATTGGGAGCGAATGAATAATAGACCGTGCCATCATTGGCTACTTCTAGCTTCGCGCCGGTTTCTCCAGCAATTTTGTTGAGCCAATAGGTGGCACTATTGATAGATAGACCGCTGCTTGTCGCTAACTCTGGCGCGGTGGTGCGCAAGCTTGTCTTGATAGCATCAAGGGCAAGCCTTTTGTCTGGCATCAAAAGCGAGTACTCTGGATCTTCTGGATCCAGGCTGCCAGCGGCTAATTGCGGTGGCTCGTGTTCTTCCTCGTATTTAGGCTCGAGCTTTTCGTCTGGCAACTAATTTCCCTTTAGCGTCTTGGTTGTTTCTATATTGCCAATAGAATGGCGCTTTGTGTTTTCTTGCTCTTGCTTGTATTTCTGAATAAGCATTTGGGAGCACTCGTAGAGTCTTTCGGCCTCTGGCAATCTATCTAATTGCGTGTTTAGAGCCGCTAGCTGACTGATTGCGGGAATCAATAACGTGCTATCTGAGCCAAACTTGCGTTCGCTTTCTGCTAGCAAATCTTGGTACGCAGTCAGTCTTCTTGCATCACGTATGGCATTGGCCTCGATTTCGTTTGACGAAGTTGAGTCTTCAGCTGAACGCAGCAGCGTTTGTCGGGCCAATGTCAGCTGCATGTGCGTTTCGGTGTGCTGCATCGCCAGTACACCAAGGCCACAGAACAGGCAGAGTCCGAGAAAGCAACTTTGAATTTGTCTGTAAGTGCCAAGCTGAAGCTCTGCGGTGTCTTTTTCTATTGAGCCGTTATTAAAGGCGCTTTCCACCTTTATGAATTTTGTTTCGAGGGCCTGTTTGTCATCTGCCATGTGGTCGACCCTGTGAGCTTTATCTATTGATCTTACCAGGCTCAGCATTGGCGGGGGATAGATGCTTAACTCGCTTCTCTTTACCCTTTGCGCTTGGCGGAAGAGGAGAGATACTGTTTTTTGCGTCCTCGATTGCTTGTCTCCTCTGTCCGTCTGCGTATTGCTTAAAAACATCGGCTTCGATTTTGTGGTAGGCCTGAAGTTTCTCCAGTAACTTAGATAATTTCTAAGTTACTGGGTAAAATATGCTAAAATCAAGTCTGTAATCTAGGGTTAATCTAAGTTACTGGAGAGAAGCTTGGCCAGGGTGAATATCCTACAGCTGCGAAAGGCGATCGGACGAGAAGAGTTCGATCACACCCTATTGTCTTCTGCTTTGTCTTCTTATCTTGCTGTTGACCAGAAGATAAACGAATTGCTGAAGTCCGGCACTATCGACCGAGTGAAGAAAGGGTTGTATGTCTTTGGTCCAGAATCTCGGCAAGCACCTATCTGTAAGGAGAGCTTGGCGAACCTGATCTACGGCCCTTCTTGTATATCAATGGAGTACGCGCTGTCTTTTCATGGTTTGATACCAGAACGTGTTGAGACAATCACCAGTGTGACACCCAAGAGAGACAAAGAATTCAACACTCCTGTTGGTCGTTTTACTTATCGATATTTGAATGCTGCTAAATATCCACACGGTATTGAGCAGCAGTGGATAGATAAGCTACATCCTATTCTCATCGCCTCTCCAGAGAAGGCGCTTTGTGATTATGTCGTATTGAACGACGTTCCTGAATTTACCATCACAAGCTCTGCTAAGGCCTTCTTGTTGCAAGATTTGCGTATTGGCCAAGAAAGCTGGGCACGCTTCGACGTCAAAAAATTGCTTCGTCTAAACGCGCACTACAACAGTCAGAACATAGCCCGCATTTTGGAGGTCCTATGAATTCTGCAGTCGAATCAATGCTCGAAAAATACAAATGTGAATCGAGAGCTGACTACGAAAATGCATTGAAGGAAATCATTCAAGAGGTGGCATTGCTTGCTCTATGGCGAGCAAAGTTTTTCCAGCATGCGGCTTTCTATGGTGGAACGGCGTTGCGAATATTATATGGACTTGATCGCTTTTCTGAAGATCTCGACTTCTCATTATTGAAGCCCAGTACCGAATTCGACATCACACCTTATTTGGGTGCTATTGAAGCTGAGCTCGGCGGAATGGATTTTAACGTGGAAGTAGTTAAGGTTGAGAAGCGCATCGACACGCCTATCGAGTCTGCTTTTATCAAGGCTGGCACTAAAGAGCACCTTCTTCAAATTGAGGTTCCTGAAATAATTGCAGAACGAATTGCTCGAACAGATAGGCTCAAAATCAAGCTTGAGGTTGATACAGATCCGCCTAGCGGTTTCGAGACCGAAGGAAAGACCTTGCTTCAGCCGATAGCGTTCGCTGTAAATACTTATAAACAGCCGGATTTGTTTGCTGGAAAGATTCACGCAATACTGCAAAGGGCTTGGGCTGGTGGCCGGATAAAAGGTCGCGATTATTACGATTTGGTTTGGTATGTTGGGCGCGGTACTTCTGTTCATTTGAGTCATCTAGAGCAAAGGCTGCGACAAACTGGTGCGTGGACATCAGAAGAACCCATGACTCAGCAAGATCTCTGTAGGCTTTTAGAAGAGAAGTTTTCGCTGATCGATTTTGAGCTAGCAAAGAAAGACGTTCTTCCCTTTATCAAAGACTCAGCAGCAGTCGAACTCTGGTCGCCGGATTTCTTTTTGTCGCTGTTGCTGCGGCTTAAAGTTAGCTGATTTGACGACAACTACCAGCGGGTTTGGGGAATGAAGTTACAAGAAGTATTCCAGTGTGGGATGGGGCAGAACACCAAATGGCCAGGGTAAAGGGAAAGAGCAAAGAGCACGCCGATGGCAAGGTTCCAAGCGCAGATGCAGAAGCTCTTTTAACAGCTAAAGCAACGAATGAAGGTCACCCTGCCCGACGCGATCCCGTAGAAATAATTGAGCAGACTAACGAGGGGCGGCTACAAGAATTGGTGCCAATCCGGCATAGCCGCATGTCGATTTCGCCATTTACGTTCTATCGTGGTGCTGCTGCCGTGATGGCTGCAGACCTCGCTGCCCAGCCTAATTCTGGAGTCATTGTGCAATGTTGTGGCGACTGCCATGTGCTAAATTTCGGAGCTTTTGCCACTCCCGAGCGCAACATCATTATTGACCTCAATGACTTTGATGAGACGCATCCGGCGCCATTTGAATGGGACATAAAAAGACTGGCGGCCAGTTTAGTTCTGGCTGGAAATTCAATTGGTATGTCTACCAAGACCTGCCAGAAGGCTGCCTTTGAAATGGCTCAGTCGTACCAGATTGAGATGGCCAAGTATGCCAAGACAAGATTGCTCGATGTTTGGTACTCGAAAATCGATTACGAGTCGTTTATCGAAAGTGCTGATCACGAATTAGCGGCTCGGCGGCGCAAGAATTTGCATAAGGAGATTACCAAATCTTCTCCCGAATCATTACAGAAGAAGCTCATAGAGCGGCACAGTGGCAGCTGGCGCTTTAAAGAAATGCCGCCATTGCTTTACCATGCACCAGAACTTTCAGAGAAAGTATACAAGGCCTATGAAAAATATCTGGAGTCTCTCTCTCCTGATCGCTCTGGTCTGCTCAAGCATTTTGAGTTGACTGACATCGCCATGAAGGTTGTCGGTACTGGCAGCGTAGGAACATTCTGTGCCGTGGTTCTGCTCGTTGGTGCCAACGATGACTTCCTCATTCTTCAAGTAAAAGAAGCGCGACAGTCAGTGTTGGAGCCATATACCGCTCCTAGTAAATTTGAGAACAGCGGCCAGCGTATTGTGGTCGGACAGCGAATTATGCAGTCGGCTAGTGATATGTTTCTTGGCTGGACTGGCGGAGCAACAAAGCGGCAGTTCTTTGTTCGACAGTTGCGAGACGTGAAGATGTCGCCCAACCCGGCAAGATGGACTAAATTTACTATGGTGCAACTGAGTAATTTCGCTGGCAAAGTTCTGGCCAAAGCCCATGCGAAATCGGGTGAGGCTGCGGTAATTGCTGACTATATGGGTAAGGGCGACAGGTTTGCCCGTTCAATGTCAGAGTATGCCCTTTCGTATGCAGCCGTTACTGAGTCTGACTATAAGCTGTTCACCGAGGCCTGCCGCAGCGGCAGGTTGAGGCTTTAAAATTTCTTTTTTTTTGAGATTAACTTTCACGAGAGTTTCACTTCGGGGCTGATACAGTTCTGCTACTCAGTCGAAGTGTCAGCTCTGCCAATTGCATTTCTGCAATTTGACTAGTCCCCGTATATTACCAGCGCAACTAAAATTTTTTATGACTAAAAGCAGTGCGGAAGCCTCACAGTGCGAGGCTCGGCCGTGGAAAGAAACTCAAGAAAATTTTTCACCTGCTCAGCCCTCTGAGTGGAGTAACATCTCTCGGCAATGTCTAGATGTTAGCTCTAACTGGCACGCAGCCACGGTTAGTCGTGCTGGTACTGATCCAACCTTAGATAAAGCGGCCCTCAACTCTGGTGTTCTGAAATTTGGATCGATCGATGAATTGACCGGTAATAAGACTAAGGCTGGCGATTCTACTTTGAGCACTCCTGTAAATGACAAGTCGGCTGCTACACCATCGGCAGATAGGAGTGGTGAAAGAAGCCCTGACAGAAATGCTGATAAGCCTACAGATAAACCTGCCGATAAGCCTGCCGATAAGCCTGCAGATAAGACACCGGAAGCAAAGGCCGCCATGCTTTTCAGTAACGATGCAACCCCTGAGCAGAAGCTAGCTACAGTTCGTGATTTGGCTAATGCTGGTATCACAAGCATGAGCTACCGTGATAGTTCTGGTAGTGAGCGTAAGCTGCGATTCGAAGTCGAGGGGGCTGGCAACAAGCAAATGGTGCACCTCTTTGATAGTGGCGCCGATGGCCGCGAGAAAACTGCGCTAAGAGGTATTTCAAGCGCAGACGGCACCTTCGAGAAGCAGCGCGATAGACAAGGTAACTCTGTTGACTACCAAGGAAAAGGCTACTCGAATCTAGCCCAGGCCCAAGCAGATACTCTAAAAGTCGATGCCGCAGATACATCCAAGCCATTGCCAGGGAGCCTGCCCGGTGCTGAGCGCCGCACTGTTCCTGAAACGCCACGAGATTCACGTGCTGATAGAAGCACTGCAGGTCGAGACAGTGTTGCACCGATTTTGATACCTGGGGCCGTTGATAGATCGCAGTTTGATTCTCAGTTGAAAGATCCACGAGTTATGGCTGCTTTTGCTGGAAGAATGCATTCTGAGGTGGGTTCGCAAGGGCCAGCAGCGCAGTTGGCTTTTGCCGAAGAAGTAATGAATAGAGCTGCCTCTCGCAACCAGACTATTATGCAAGCTCTAACTGGTAAGTACTATCCTACTCATAGCCCTGGTTGGTCCAATAATCCGAGATATATGGATGCTATTAATAAAGCCTGGAAGGAGGGTACCGATACTATATTCGGTGCTACTGGTAATGCTTCCGGAAAGGTTGGATTTGGCGTCAGAGGCGGCCACTATGATGCCAATCGCCAGTGGGTCTCGCCCAATCAAACTGTGCGCATAAATGGAGAGCGGTTTGGCTATGAACAAGTGGATTTGAATAGAGGTTGGCTCAAGAAATATCAACAGCTCAAATCAGGCAGCCGAGTTTAGCCATTGTCATAGCTTTACAGGCTTTTTGCTCAAGACGACCTCAAAGTAAGAGAGATAAGTATTACTATAGCGATATTATTTGTATGGCTTAGAACTCTTGTGAGTCTTGAAACAAAAGGAATAGTTGATGACCTTCGAACGATTGGTAGTTGTCTTTTGTGCGTTACTAGTAGCGTTCAACATGCAATGCATGAGTGTTTACGCGCAAGAAGTAAATGCTGCTGATCGAATAACTGTTGTTGTCGATGGAGACCGCTCAAAGCAGCTTCATCTCCCCCTTTACGAGTGGTATCCGAAGGACAAAGAAGCAATTGGAATGCTGTTGGCCATCCATGGATTGACTTTGCATGGCAACACTTACGAAGTAATTGGAAAGGCCTTTGCCGCCGAGGGCTTTTACGCTTGTGCGCCTGATATGCGTGGCTTCGGCCGATGCTATACCGATGACAAGCATGTTTTCGCCGTTGGTGGTGTGAGCAAACAGAGCGTTGACTATGATGGTTCATACGCCGACATCGTTGCCCTGGCACAGTCTCTGAAGCGCGACCATCCAAAGTTGCCTTTGTTTGTCATGGGGGAGAGTTTGGGCACCAGTATGTGCGTAAAACTGGCGGCGGAGCATCCTGAACTGGTAAGTGGGCTGCTTATGTCGGGGCCGACGGTGAAGATAAACCCGCTTATGGTGCTGCATCCTGATAATATCTTGGCTGCTGGCTGGGCATTGCTCTTTCACCCTCGCTTCAGAATGTCGACAACCAGTTTCGTCAAAAACCTGGTATCGAACGATGCTGATATAGTCGATGAGTTGTTGCGAGATCCACTTTGTCGAAAAGGGCTGACTATTGCTGAGTTGCTCAAGACCAAACGCTTTGTCAGTCGAACACTTCCCAACGCCGCTAAGATCCGCGAGGAGCTTCCAGTTTTAGTGGTTCAAGGCAGTGAGGACAGATGCATGGTACCGCGAGCGGTGACCAAGCTAGTTTGCAATATTCCCTCTTCTAATCAGACGATTCGATGGCTACATGCTCATGGGCATTTGCTTTTCGAGACCCGCTTTTTGAGGCCAGCTACTCTTGATTCAATTGATATTTGGGTGCGCGCAAATAGCCCTGCCCGTGAAAATGAGATAGCCGACATTAAGACCGAGATTTTGCAACTGGGCGGTAAGGAGCCTAGGCATTGAGATTTTGAAATTAAACTATTTTCTTCGTCGTCAGGAGGGTTTCACGCATAGAAGCCAATTGACGCGATGTTGCTGTCACTTATACTGAATGTATCTAGTCTGCTGCCGAGGGTGAGTTGATGCTGCTTTATCTGCCAAGGCTGTCAACTTTTCTGGCCAGCGTGCTGGTTTTGACTGCGTCTTTTGTGATGCTAATTGCTTACCTGCTGCCAGAGTTGCCTGACTCACTAACACCTTATATTTTCAAGCAGAGTATTCAACAAAAGACTGCTCAAGGTCGGGCGAATTATCGTCATTTTTTGCAAAACATTGGTCGGCCAGAATACCGCAGTAGTATAGAGTGCTCAGTCGACAACTGGGGCCCTGGTGAAATGCTTCTGACGCCAGACGAGAATTTCACTATGCTGCAATTTCGAAACAGCAAGGTTCCTATTCTGCTCATATTTCCTAAACGTTCCGGCCCCACTGGCATGGCAGATAGTCCATCTGAATTTTGCGATTTGATGGAGCGATATCATATTCCAATGCTCACTGCCTTCTGGTAGTTACGGAGCTAGGTTTTGCCACATGCTTCGAGCTTCGGCGATGAGAAATTCCATTTCAAAACAGTCCGGCGTAAGAGTACAGTCGACCGCCTTATGAGGTTGCGGTTTGATTCCTTTAGTGTTCAATAACGGCATCGTTCAGATCTTTCGCAAATGCCGGCGGACCTGACCTTGCCCCATTTGTTGAGCCAGTCACTAAGAGACAGCAATTCCTTCGATACCTCAAAGAGGTTACGACATTACCACCCTGGAGATGGCGGGGAGGGCAGGCAAATTTAAAAGTGGTGGTGGCTGGAGAAACAGCGTGAAATTAAATGAGAAATGCTTGGCAGGCTCTTCCTGCGAGTTAAACTTGGTCAGAATGCTGTAGTGTATTTAAGAATGAAAGATAGTCACTTATTGTAGATCTAGCGTGTAATTGGGTGAGTCATGAGCGCTGAAAGAGTTTGTTATGGGCTTATTG
>JAUPUU010000071.1 GCA_030917395.1 Cyanobacteriota bacterium erpe_2018_sw_21hr_WHONDRS-SW48-000092_B_bin.40 | reverse complement strand
TCGGTAGTCACTTGCCCAGGAGGGGTGACACCAGCATTCTTAAGAGCTTGAGTAGCAGCAACAGTGGCAGCAGCTGCGGTGGCAGCGGTGGCTACCGTAGAAGCTGTATTCGCCTTGTTATTGAAAGTACCTTCTTTAGCATTGGCGACAACAGGGGCACCAGGGTCAGCGGGGTTGAGTACTTCTTCACCAGCAACAATTGCTGTAGTTGGGTCGGTACCTTTACCAGTGGCAACACTGCCAGTGACAGCGGCCAATTGAGAAGAGTTGATTGGAGGAATTACAGACTTATCGCCAGCTGCAGTGACAGGATTTGCCCCTGGTTTAGGAACAACATTGGTGTCACCTTTAGCCGCGTCAAGCGGTTTACCAGTGCCGCCCTTACCAGCATCAACAGTGGTCTTGACGGATCCATCGGCATTGAGGTTAGACCCAGGCGCACCAGGAGTACCACTGCCAGCCATCTTCAGACCAGGCACCACGGATGAAGCCACAGCTTTACTGGCATCATCGCCCTGACCAGTAACTTCTACTTCATCGCCAGCAGCCTTCAAAGCGGCTCCAAGGCCAGCGCCAACGGCCGCACCCTTGGCTATGTCAGCAGGGTTGATGCCGGATGCCAGGTCTTTACCCTTGGCAGTTGCATCTGTTGCCTTACCGTCAGCCTTCGGATCAACAATTTTGCCAGTGACAGTAGCTTGATCTTTAACAACTTCGCCGGCTTTGCCAGCAGCAGCAGGAGGAGCGGTAACTCCAGCCTTAATAGGTTGGCCTTTTGCATCGAGCAACTCTTTGCCATTCTTATCGGTCAAGTTACCTGCAGCATTAACTAGGCTACCAGCAGCAGCTGCAGCGGCGGCTGCTTTAGCAGCATCAGCAGTACTCAAATCTTTGCTAGCTTGCTCGCCAGTTCCAGCGGCTGCAGCATCTTTATTAGCTGCATTGAGACCGGCATTGGCACCCATGGCTGCCATACCAGCGCCCACAACACCAGCGCCAATAGCGACACCAGCACCAGTCTTAGCAGCGTTAGCCAAGACATCGGCAGTACCACTAGCAGGAGTTACTGGTTTAGCACCAGGAGGAACCACGCTAGCGTCGGTGCCAGGAGCACTCTTGTCTGAAGCTTTGTTTGCAGCATTTGGATCGGCAGGGTTGAGCGGCTTACCGTCAGGGCCCAAGCCGGTACCCTTACCATCTTTTGGACCTTTAGGGCTGCCTGGAGGAACGATTGGTTTCCCGTCGGGACCAAGACCACCAGCTCCAGGACCACCCTTGCCTTTACCACCGCCAGGGCCATCCACCTTGCCAGTGGCCTGAGCACTACGAATATCTTTTAACAGTCCAGGATTGGCCACATCATTAGACAAACCATTAAGTTCGACACCTTGAGACTTGGGTGCGCCCTTGGCTCCGGCATAACCGAAGTTACCTACGGCATTGGCAAAGTGCTTGGCCCGATCGCCGAGCATTCCACCCAAAGCCTTACCGCCTGAGAGCAATCCACCGGTGATCAAACCAGCTGAAATGAAGTCAGACATTGGCGAAATCTGTGCCCGAGCTAAGAACGAAGGCACCTGAATCATCAGCTGCAAGACGCCCACGGCCATGACAATTTTGCCCCATGGGTTGAAGTCAGACAAGACCACAATCACCATGATCTTAAGCATGCCAACCCAGACGAATGTCCACAAGCTCACTTCCACAAATGAGCGGACAAATCCAGAGCAGACGTTTTCGGTATCAGGCAAAGCAAAGAAGACTAAGAACAGTGGAGCAAACATATATTGAGCAGTGAGCAAAGCGGTCTGAATTGCTTTGAGCACAAGAATATAGATAAGCTCAGCAATGAGAATGCCGCCCAATACTAGATAGATAATCAAGCCAACGAAGGCAACCAGAGTACCAACTGTTCCTAAAACAATACCGCCAGCGCCACCACCGAGAATGCCGCCTAATACCTGACCAGCTACAGGAGCTGTGGCATTAGCCAACAAACCAGCACCAGCAACCAACCCCCCTTTCACCGCTGCAGCCATCGCCGCATCAAGCATGGCGACCTGGTCGGCCGAGTTGAAGTAAAGGGCCTTGATCATCTCGTTGGTGATCTGAATTTCAAAAGCGTAAATTGTAGGCCAAGCAAGCAGCAGACCAGCTGTGAAGATCAAGCGACCAACAGCACCCATCATGTTACCGCTACCGCGAATGGCAGCATCAGCCCAGTACTTCCAGATACATAGAATGAAGAGCAAGAGCAAAAGGTCTACAGCGATGCCGTACATGATGTCGGCACCCTGACGAACATAAGGTGAAATGTCATCAACAGCTGCACCCTGACCACCAGGAGTAGTGCTGAGACCGTTAACAGCGATATTGGGGTTAAGCACGAAGATGCGCAAGAAGCCAGTCAAGAACTGCACAGCGTCGGCGACCCAACCATTGATAAATTCACTTAACCACTTACCGATCAGCTGACCGATGTTGGCGAAGAAGTTAGAGATGATGTCATCTCCCCAGAATGCGCTCAAGCCTTGATAGGTGTCGTTATAAGCACCAAAATCAGGCCACAACTGTTGCTCGACGTTTTGAGCCACAGCCTCAGTGTTTTGCTCGGCCTGTTGTGTCACCAAATTGGTTTGGCCAGGAGCATCATAAATATTCTGCGCGGTTGCCTGTGTTTGACTAGCACCTTGGCTGGGGTCGCCAGCATTAGGGCTGACAAAGTCGTCACCAGGCGAAGGAACCGAAGTTTGCGCCACCGCAGCAATTGAAAATGCAAAAGGCGCTACGAGCATGAAAACTGCTACCAGCGCGATTAATTGCTTGTGAAAGCGATATTTGAGGTTAGTTAAGGTGTTTCCGTTATCCACTGTTGACTGCTTGCAGAAGAAAGAAAGGTAATTCAGACCAAATACACTCTGGTGAGCGTATCTCTTAAGCAACACTGTAGTGCCAATATAAAATCCTGTCAGTGTGGTTATTCCCATTCTGCGGGCAAAACAGCCATCTTTTAATGTCCTGTTACGCCTTTTGGCAACATTTCTCATGCGCTCAGATTCGAACATAATTCACCACCAACAAAAGAAAAAAGGAATGAAATAATTTCCTGACAATACTTTAAGCTTGCTTAGATGCTTTTGGGAGCACGGTCTTTCCCATCCTAGAGGGAAAATCTTGAGAAATTTATGTGCCATTCAAGGGCAATTCGAAGGCATTTAATGAACTGCGCGCTGCTTGATTTTTATTTTCCACTGAGCGAAACGCTGCTGTTTGCCAGAAATTTGCAAAACAGTCGCACTGGCCACTTGCCGCACACCCTGTTTGGCAGGCAGGAACCGGTGCACAACAGGCACAAAGTATTGGCTAAGTTGCCGCAGATTTTGCTTAAGGCTAGACCGTTGACCAGTTACTTTTGCCTGCCGCGCGGAACGGAAAAGCAGAAGCAAGAGAACTATCGGAACAACCAAGCGCCACTCAGTAAAAATAGCCCAGAGAACACTGGCGACATGAAGGCAAACTCGCGACCAATCGACATGCGCTAGATGGGCTGCAGCTGAAGCATTGCCGTATGGAGAAGCTTGCCAATCACCGACAAAATCACTGTACTTAGATTGATTAACTCTCCAAGCTAGCCAATTTGTAGAAGCTAGCGACTGTTGATCGATTGCTGACTGCATTGGGCGAGCAGATTCGCTGAGACAAAAAACCGCGGCAAAAGGGGTAATCATTAGCAGACAGAGTGCAATGCGTACCAACTGCCGGTCAAAAAAGTGTTTTGTCAGGTATGAGATTTGGCCTTTGCGTCTGTTGCGGAAGGCCGCAGAGCCGCCGCGGGAAGTAAAACCAAGTTGAAAGGCAATGCGGCGTCGGATAAATCTTAGTGACTGTTGAACCTTGGACATTTGCAAAAGGGCGAAAACTCCGCATGCGATCATGCCTGTAGCAACGAACCAATAGTCAGGCACACTGAATTCGGGTTCACTCCAGAAGATGTAGCCCCCTTGACAGATGTCACTACAAGCACCAAAATCAGGCCAAAGTTGCTGCTCGACGTTTTGAGCGACAGCCTCTGTGTTTTGCTCGGCCTGTTCAGTGACAAGGTTTACATTTAGGGCTTTGCTTGGGACAAGGTGCACACAATGCCCGCTAGGCTCAAGGGCCGGCGGAGGAGTAATCCGCACTTCACTGTAGGAAAAACCTGCCAACAGCAATGTCACTGGGACAACAACAACACCTAAGTACGCCGCAGCAATAAATACAACTGCCCAAGACTGAAATAGTCGCATGCCAAATTTAGATTTCTGATTCGCCGGTAGTTGGGCAGAGTAAGGCACGAGAAATTTAGCGCGATTAGACATACTGCCACCACCATGGAAAAAGAAAAAGAGGAACTGCAAACTCGATTTGAAAACTTATGCTGAAACCAAGAGCTGTCCTCGACTCTAATTTACTGCGCCAGGAAGGTTTTGACAGCACGGTCTTCCCCATCCTTGACGCAGGAAATTAAAAGAATTCGCTAAGTTCGCGCCTTTCGTACAGGCAATGCATATAGGCCGAATATCCAGTCACAGTCGCCATACAAAATTGCTATGGATGTTCTCTGAGGCAATTCCAAAAGCGTCATTTTTTCTGCAGAAAATCTGACAGTTTTGGAAAACAGAATTTGAGTAACCAGGTCAATCTTGCCAGGACCAGCTTTTCACTTTCATCTAGCAGTACCAGCGGGTATTGACTCGCCATTCACTCCAACGTAAGCGATTCATACAAAGAGAGCGAGTCTTAAACACTCTGTGTTTCGCTGCATTTCGAGGGCGTCCAATCTGGAAATAAAGCTTGAGTCTATTTTCAGTAGTTTTGATACTGATACGAAGGTGATAAAACAAGCATGCTAGACCGGCAAGCAAGTAGAACCCGCACTCCAGACCATAGACAATGCTACGCCCCTGTTTGCTTTTCCAGTCGCAAGTATAATCTTCTTCGGACCAGAATACATTCAGTTGAGAGTCCTCCGGAGAATAGAAGCTAATAGACTCGAAATAGAGCTCCCTTTCTAGCTCCTGAGCAATTCCCCTGGACTCTGTAGCAACGCCAAGATACTCGAACTCAGACTCCTGCTCGACCAATGAAGATCGATACCTTGCCCCTTTGCTCAATTGCCTTTTCTTCCATCGACTAAAGGCAATTGACTTGAGAGTAGCACGGAGGCTCGGCGCTACTACCATAGGAGCAATTTTTGATTCATTGAAATGGGCTGCTTCACCCCTAGACAAAATTGAGCCAGAAAACCATACAACCATCGGGATAAGTGCCAAGGAAGTCACTAGCAAAGCCACCAACTGCAAGTCACCGTTAAATTTACGCCGACGCTTAATTCTGGTATTCAAATGAGTTAGGGCATTAGCGCGTGCTTTTCGAAGCAACTTAATTACCCACAAAGCAAGGCGAATTGGAGAAACAAATACAGCAGGATCTATCATGGGTGCCACCGGGGGTCATGTCCCCATTGTCGCAAGGGGCGCCGATTGAACAAAAGCATCACGGTACGCGCATTCGCTGGGTTTATCTTCAATTTCTTCTTCCGTGCTGGACGGCGAAAGAGTGAGCGGTGGTAGCTATCCAGCGCGAAGAGGGCCGGTAGACCAAATATAGCTCTCCAGTCTGACAAACCATCACCTATCCATTTCCCAACCAGCTGCCAAATATTGGCGAAAAAATTGGCGATAATGTCATCAGACCAAAACGCAGTTAAGCCGTCATCGGTCTCGTTATAAGCACCAAATTCAGGCCAAAACTGTTGCTCGATGTTTTGAGCCACAGCCTCGCTATTTTGTTTGCCTTGCTGAGTCACCAAGTTTGTCGCAAGCGGAGGTCCAATGATGGTATCAAAGACCGGTTGAGGCAATGGCGCATCAATCTCTTCAACAGGAGCTTCACTTGGCGATCTCTCCACTGAACGTGAACCGCTACAAAGTGCAAACTTAATTCCAAGGCGCAACCCGTCAAACGAGAACACAAGAAAGCAAACCAGAAAAGCTATTGCCAGCATACGAATCAATTCTTTCTCGTTGCTGAAATAGACTGCAGAGGGTCGGCCATAGCAAATATGTTTTTTCGATTTCGCCACAGCTGCAGAAAATCGTCTCGTTCTATAAATCATGACGCACCGCCAACTTTGCCAGTAAGTAAGATCTCTTTGGCCACAAGTGAACCTTCCCTCAGCCAAAAGCCTATCGGGGCGGCAGAACCGTGAATAAAGTTTTGAATAATATCGTCGCCGCCAAAATGGTCTGGGCCAGAATAGTCAGTGCGGCACGGGAAATAATCAGGGAAGAACATATTACCTATATTCTGCGCGACGGGCTCTGCGCCCAGCATTGACTGCTGACGACACAAGCTGGTCAAGCCGGCACCATAGGTTGGCAACACGACATTGACATTGTAATTTTCACGGGGATAAAACAACGAGCAAGAAGATGCCAGTGAAGGCGAAGAAAGCCATAGTGTTATCGCATTCTCGCGATAACCTAAGCTCTTGTTGCAGACCCAAGTGCCCCTAGCGAAATACTGAGATGGTGGCGAGATAGCGGCATCCAATACAGAAAAGAACATCAGGGCCGGAAAAAAGAGTAAGACGACAGGCACGGCAGCATAAAAAGGACTAATGGCCACAAAGCGAAAAAAAACAGAGAACAAGCTCTCAGCTTTGAAATGCCCTGCAGTCCAATTCTCGCGGGGCTCACTAGTTCTGAAAAAATATCCTAATCGCGCACAGGCAGCAGAAAAAACTCTAGATCGATAAATCATGACGCACCGCCCATGGCAAAAAGAAAAATGGAAATAATTCCAGTCTCTACTTTAAGCCCCTAGAGCCAATCTAGGACCACGGTATTCCCTATCCTTGGCGCCCAGAGCATACTAGTTTTTGAAATTTCCCGAATTTAGATCTGTAAATGCCTTTCCAAAACTGTCCGATTTTCAGCCAAAAATCGGACAAGACTAAAGCAAAAGCATAAGCAAAACCAAAAGCTAAAGCAAAAGAGCCAGACTTAGTCTGGCTCTTTTAAGATTTTCAACTGTATTTTCGGTTGTATCTTTAGTTGTGTTTTGTGCCGGTTCTTGAATCTTTCGATTAAATACCGCCGCCCAAACCACCCATGTTGTTGATGTCGAATGTTCCGAGCAAGTGAACTGCGGTTGGTCCGCCGAACCCGATGCCTAGACCTTTAGCTACGTTCATAGCCGATTCACCACCATCTCTCTGACCGAAGGCAATCTTCATGCCAGCTAATGAGGATGGAATTGTGGACATTGCCGTAACAACACGCGAAATATCTCTTGCACAGTCATATCCGTAGTCGGCCAACTGACCAACTTCGTTTGATTGACCATAACGTGGGTCTACAGGTGCACCTACCAAACCTTGCGCATGAGCGGCTTGGTCATAGACTCCGAAAGCTAGCAATACCAATTGAGGGGCCAGAAGGAATCCCAAGCGGCTTGCAACTTTGAAGGAGTGCGATGCAGAAACTTTTTTTGCGAAGGATTTGACTTTGTTCATGATAGAAAGACCTCAGGTAACGTGTAGCGGTAGTTTGTTTTGTCAGACTGAAAACTTTGTTTGGCTCTCGGATTTGTCCGGTGCGCTCGTCTGGCTTATGGGACAACAATAAAGCTTTCCCGCGCCCTTGAATATGTGGTAATTCCCATGGAAGACGGAGAATTTGCTAATTTTTCAAAGTTTTTTTGAAAATAAAACGGCCTGATTTCAAAAATAAAAAGGGCCTGACTAAGTCAGACCCTTTCTTTGAATATTGATGCAGTGCGTATCTCGAATCTGTAGATTAAAGACCGCCGCCTAGACCACCCATGTTGTTGATGGCGAATGTTCCGAGCAAGTGAACTGCGGTTGGTCCGCCGAACCCGATGCCTAGACCTTTGGCTACGTTCATTGCAGATTCACCACCATCTCTCTGACCGAAGGCAATCTTCATGCCTGCTAGTGAAGATGGAACTGTTGATAGTGCAGTAACAACGCGTGAGATGTCTCTTGCACAGTCATAACCGTAGTCTGCCAATTGGCCTACTTCATTTGATTGACCGTATCTTGGGTCAACTGGTGCACCAACCAAACCTTGCGCATGAGCGGCTTGGTCATAAACTCCGAAAGCTAACAGTACCAGTTGGGGAGCCAGAAGGAATCCCAAGCGACTTGCAACTTTGAAAGAGTGTGATGCGGAAACTTTTTTAGCGAGGGATGCAACTTTGTTCATGATGTAAGAAACCTCTGGGTATCGTGGAAGCTTGTGGAGCGGGTGTCAGACTGAAGCTTTGACCTAGCTTGCGTCCGGCTTATGGAGTAACAATAAAACTTTCCCAGGCCCTTGGATATGCGGTAATTCCCATGGAAAGCGTTGAATTTGCTCATTTTTCGGCTTTTTCATGGTGCTATTACGAAGTCAAGAGATCACCAAAGCCTGCCTCAGCAGCCAAGACCCCAGCCCTGTATGGATCTTGAGGATTTATAGAGATTTTCTAGCAATTCAAAATTCTTACTTGCAGCCATTGCATCTATAGGAATGGCCTGTGCAGGAACGCTTCTGCAAGAATGGCTTATGCAGTAATGGCTTATTTAGGAATGCTTCTGCGGGAATTGGTTTTGTAGCATTCGCTTATCTAGCAAGCGCTTCTATATAGATAGTCAAAACTGAGCGGCAGTCACACGGCACCATCAATATAGATAGCAAAAGAATAAGAGCCGGACTTACGCCCAGCTCTTATTCTCAATATTTAAGTGATGCAGTCTTCAAGCATTGGTCAGACTAGTGTGGAAGGAGCTTGCCTCCGACATTGGTAGTTGTAGTGTAGCCACCACCGACATTGGTTGGAGCTGTTGAACCAGGTGTGTAGCCGGTTGGGTAGCTCTGAATTGGGTTAGCACGAGCAACACGAGATTGTGGGTACACGGGCCGTTTCAAACGAGCAGTACCATTTTGCGAACGGCTCAAAGGTCTTGAAGCAGAAGTCGATTTGATTGCCTTAGGCTGAGCGGCCTGGGCCACTTGTGCCATTGGCTTAACAGATGCAGTTAATGGCATTGCCTGAGCTTGTGGTTTGCCGAAAGCATTGTTCCATGCGGCTGGAACTAGCTGAGCCATAACATTTGGTTGCTGAACAGGAGCAGCTTGTACTGCTGGGGCTGGAGGTCTCTTAAGGTTGGCGAGAGGTCCGAGCATTGATGAAGCGCTTGGAGTTGAACCAGCTCTTACAGTTGGCTGTGCTGGTGGAATATAGGCTGAATGCGGATAGCGTGGTTCTTCGATTTTGTAATAGTTCACTGGAAACTTGAATCTCGCACCATCAGCGTGAGCTGCGGGCTGAGAGATGGCAGTTGTTGCTACCAATGCGATGAGTGAAAGAAAAATCTTGAATTTCATTGCCTTGTCTCCAAACAAAAAAGAAAATTAGAAGCGGAATGCGTTACGTGTACCGAAACCAGTCATCATCAAACCGGCAGCACCAAGACCATAAAGGCTGCTTGGGCGTCTTATCATTGAACCGACCATTGCTCCAGCTCCGAATGTAGCCAGAGCGCCAACGGCGGATCCCATACCAGGATAACGAGTGCTGCGTCTTACAGGAGGATTCGCAGGAGGCGCAGTAAGTGTTTGAGTTTGACTTACGTTGCCGTAGGCGGTCATGGGTGAATTTTGATCTTGACCAGGCATAATCCAGTCAGATGTTCCAGTGTTACCAGGTACTTCTTGCCCACCCATACTTGATTGAAAATTAGGTTGGCCCTGATTCATGTTACCTAGATTCATGTTACCGGGGTTCATGTTGCCTTGATTCATTCCATTTTGATTCATACCGTTTTGATTCATCATGGAATTTTGATTATTGAAATTGTTCATTCCAGCATCGTTAGCGCCAGCGGGGCTACCACTCATTGCTGAGTTCTGACCATACGAGTTGGAGTTGTTAGCACTTTCTTGACGAGCTTGAGCTTGGGCTTGTGACATCTTTTGGGCTACAGCTGGGTCTAGAGGCACAACTTCGGGAGGAAGGAATGAATCTGTCTCAGCTTGCAGGCTGTACTGGGCCATCGCTGGCAGTGATACGGACTGACCAAGGAGGCAGGAGAAAAGGGCCATGCTCAGTGCCATTTTGGCGATTCTGTTGTTAGGGGCGTTTCTCATGATTTTCAGGTCCGTTGTCCGATGGGTGCCAGTTGCTTAGGTGAACTGCTTTGTGGATACATATTACGAAACGCTTAACTAGAAAGGAATCGGGGGGATTCCCATAGCCATGGGAAAATCCCCCCGAAGGGTTTTATCTAATTGTCACCCGTTAGCCCAGTACCAAGGGCGTTTCAAGACTTTCGGGTGAGAAGCAGCCTGAATTTGCTTTGCAAATCATTCTGAATCTTTATTAGAAGTTGGTGATTACTCCAGTTGGAAGCTGACGTTGGCCAGTCTTCTGAGCAGTGACGTTGCCTGGGGAGAACTGGGTGTAAGGCAGACCGAAGTCAGTCGTCTTGCTGCTGTACATAGGTATGCGTCTCATACCTTGACCGAATTCATAAGACTGATTGGCTTCAAGAGCAGCAATTGGGTTGTTTCTTGTGTTTGACAAACCAAAATCTTGGATGCTCGAACCAGTAGGGATAATCGCCCCACCAGCTTGGAAGCGCTGTCCACCACCGAGGTCGATCGAACCAGACCGCAGACCATTACCAGTAGGCACACCTGTCACAGTACCCCAACCGGCCCATGGTCCCATACGAGTGACGTTGTCTTGTGAACCATCTCCACCAAAACCACCGATCATCGAGTTACGTCCTCTGTAACCCCATTGAGCTGTCTCTTGGCCACCGCGACGTTGATACGGTATGGATGTGTTGTATCCACCAGTACCTGCAAATCCACCACTAGGCATGATGTTTACTTCTTGAGAAGCATTGATGGAGCCCATTGGTGCAGTCAACGAACCAGGGTCAGTTCCGGGAGTGGATGGAGATTGTGGCACAATGCCAGTCAAGGATGGTCCAAGAACCCCAGGAGGAGAGACGATGGCTGGACTAATTCCCAGCGGGATACCAGAGAAGTTGTTGTCTATTTGGTTAGCAGGAATGGCAGGAACCCAAGGCATAAGCTCTGGAGAAGAGAGCATACCGGGATTGACACCGACTGGAGTAGGGCCATCACCAATTGCTGGTGGAGCGCCTTCGATTGGAGCCTGGAAAGGAAGACCAGCAGGCTGACCAATAACCAATGGTGTGCGCAATGTGGTCACAGGGCTGAATGGCGCTGGAGTGCCTTGAGGTGGGCTACCAGGATAAGGTCCTGCGCTAGCGGCATAGGAGGCGAGTGATGTGGTTGCACTCAATGTGATGGCAGAGATCACAGCTGGGATGAACTTACGATTAAACATTGTCTGGCCTCCTGAAGCCTTTTAGAAATAGTTTGTTGGACTGAATTGCTGTTTTGCGCGGGAGCATTAATAGGGACTGATAGTCATTTGAGATCGTTGATTGTCTCGGAAAAGTGTTCGATTACCGTGCAGGTCTTGGGTGGTCTGACCTCGGTATTCTCCCCTTTGCCTTGGTCCGTCTTGCGAGAATTGCGGACACATCTTGAGGTCGGGCTTTTGGGAGAGCTTCTGGCCAAAATCATTAAGGGCTGAACTACTGGACCGGACATTGTTTGGATTACCAAAATCGAATGACCGTTGACCTCCCCATCTCTGTGTTGGAGCACTTCCAACCATTCCACCTTGAGGACAAATGTCTACAACCGACACTGGAGCTTGTAGACCGTAGCCACCACTAGAACCATTAATGGAGCTGGAGTCGTAGCCCGGTGTCGAGGGCGGTGGAGTGAGGTAAGGCATAACCCATGCATTTACCTCGGCTTTGTCGCCAGCCATAGTCAGTGGAACAAAGGCGGCAGTTGGTGGACTGAAGGGAGCGCCGCAATCACCCGGGGTAACTGCTGGAGGGTAGAAACCATCACCGATAGGTGGTGGGGCTCCCTCTTGAGCGGGCACCCAGGCTGGGCTGTTCGGAGTACCGTATGTGAGCGGGCTTCTCAGTGTTTGGATCATGTCAGATTCACCGTAGGCGAATGCTGCACCGTTAGACCCGGTAACTGAGAACATTGGACAAGAGAAAAGTGCGCCAGCCAAAAGAGCGGTTGAAATTGCTTTTGCTATTCTCGGTGCCGATTGGTTGTTCACGAACTTCTCTCCAGGGCCTTTAAACTGGCATATCACTACCTTATAGATTCGGCAGGCGCTTGTCTTGCGCGTAATTACGTACTACCCCCCGGTTTCTCCCATGATTTCGCTCTCTTTTTACCGCCGAAAGCCCCGAAACCCAAGCCTATTAATGAATACGTCGTAAAAAAATATTTTTGAAAGAATTTCTGGGCCCGGCCCCTAGGCCGTGACCCCCGCACCCTAGGCGTTGGACCCTGCACCAGCGACCATGGGCCCTAGAACTTGAGCCCTAGAACTTGAGCCTTGGATCCTGGAACATGCATCCAGAAACTTGAACCGAGAACCGCAGCCCCCGGTTCCCAGAAAATTGCCCCGGCCACCATCCTATATAAATAGTTTGCCCGAGTTCCCAAAATCGCGTCCGATAAAACGCCTACATCCTTATATACGCAATTTCGCCAGAAATTAATCAAAGCGATCAGTTGGAATTAATCAAATTCCACCAGCAAATTGCTAGCTCAAACCAGGCAAACACCACCTCGTTTAACTTATGTCACCACTGACAGTATCAGCCGAACGCACCACCCATACACCATTAGCGGTGCTTTCAAGAGGTAAGTGGTGCCTGCACCATTGGCAATGGCAAATTTACTTTTACAAAATCACGGTTTATCGGTATAGTAGGTTTCAAGAAAGGGGTATAAGTGTGAGCATTCATAAAAAAAATACTGCCGATAATTTAGATTTCTCGCCAAATCAAGGTGAACATGAGGATGCTGTTGCCGTTGACGGCTTAGAACACATCTTTAAATGGGCATCAGAGACGGTGTCAGATCCACAAGATGAAAGAGTGCGCCAAGCAAGAGACAGGCGCGTTCGTCATCAGGTTCTTGACGTTGTTCAAAAATATAGAGAACAGCGCGTTGTTACTAAGAGCCAAGATGAAGTTGCCTATTTGCAAAGAAGAGTTATCGCTCTGCTTTCAAAGATGCAAGAACTGACAGAAGAGAACGCAGCGGTAAAACAAATTATGGTTAGCCAGTTCTGGGCTATCCAAAGAATTCCCGTTCTAGAAGAACAAGTGCGCGTGCTTAAGGTAGTTGAATACGAAAAAGAAGCTGCTGTTAAAGAACGCCGCTATTTGATGGACGCTCTGGCTAAAATCAAAGTAGAACGCGATTACTTAGAAGACATTCTCGTTACTTGTGAAGATGAGAACACTCGCTTGTCGAGCATCCTCAACAGCACAAGAGCAGAACTGGCTGAAGTAAAAGCGCGCAAATGGTGGCATAGTTTCGTTCCTAAAAGCTTCCTCAAAAAAGGCTAAGAACGCTACTTAGAAACATTCTAGATAAAAGGAGAAATTGCTAGTCAATTTCTCCTTTTTAGTCTTTAAGATTAGCCAGTAAGTCTGGCCACTAAGACCAGCCGTTGAAACTAACCATTGAGTTTAACCGCTTCGACTAACAGCCCCAAATTACCCTTCAACCACTTCTCGCCCAGCAGCCTTACGGATCTTGCCCTCAAAGCCTCGCTCGGTCGGTTGATAGTATTTACGCCCAGCTAACTCATTTGGCAGGCACTGCATGGTATCGGCCTTGCCACCAGCAAAATCATGAGCGTACTGGTACCCCTTAGAGTATCCAATTTCTTTCATCAACTTAGTCGGTGCGTTGCGCAAGTGCAAAGGCACGGGATGCTGCACCGTATTCAGTGCATCTTGAGCCGCTTCGTTATAGGCTTTATACAAGGCATTTGACTTAGGTGCCAGGGCCATATAAGCAACACATTGAGCCAGGGCCAATTTGCCCTCGGGCACGCCAATAAATTCCACAGCTTGCATGGCTGCCACTGCCTGAGTCAGAGCTTGCGGTGCAGCCAAACCAATATCTTCTGAAGCGAAGCGCACCAGGCGCCGCGCCACATACATCGGTTCTTCACCAGCTTCCATCATGCGCGCCAACCAGTAAATACTGGCATTTACATCAGAATTGCGAATCGACTTGTGTAGAGCCGAAATCAAATTGAAATGGTTCTCGCCATCTTTGTCATATTTGAGCACGGCCTGCTGCACGGCAGAGCGAATTTCTTTCTCGCTTATCTCTTTTTGACCACGCCTATGAGCGAGGTTAGCAGCCATCTCAAGAGAATTAAGAGCAGTGCGAGCATCACCCGATGAATAGGCCGCAATCAACTTGAGTGTGTCGTCTGATGCTGTTAAATCAAGTTCGCCTAAACCCCTCTCATTGTCGACCAATGCAGTCTGCATGATCTTCAAAAGTGCTGGTAAATCGAGCTCATCCATGACAAAGACTTTCAGCCTTGAGAGCAAAGCTGAATTGATTTCAAAAGATGGATTTTCAGTGGTGGCACCAACCAAGCAAATGACACCAGTTTCGACATAAGGTAAAAAAGCATCTTGCTGAGCTTTGTTAAAGCGGTGAATTTCATCCACAAACATAATTGTGCGACGGCCTTCAAGGTTCATGAAAGCCTCAGCCTCGGCCATCACACCCTTAATTTCTTTCATGCCTGAGGCGACAGCAGAAAAAGCAATCCACTTGCTATCGGTCTCGCGGGCAATGATGCGAGCCAAGGTAGTTTTACCAACGCCGGGCGGTCCCCAGAGAATGAAAGAACTCAAAGTATTGCCAGAGAGCATTGTGCGCAGCACACCGCCTTCTGCCAAAAGTTTTTCTTGACCGTAATATTCGTCTAGTTCCCTGGGGCGCATGCGCTCGGCCAGGGGCGGTCGGTTCTTTTGAGCTTGCATTCTATTGCTGCTTAATTGCCCATAAACATAAAGAAGGTAGAGGGCACAAGAGTTCCAAGGAACAACAGGATCATTGTCCACACAACTATATGCTTAAAATTCTTACGCAAAAAATGCTTGGCGTGAAAATTCTTGAATGAAAGGCCCATGGCTATCTCTATGGTTTGGAATGACAAGATATTACCATCATCTGGCCAAAAGAATAAAAGCGCCCACGGGAGGTTGTCCGTAAGCGCCCCTATCCTGATGTGCGACCGAGTAAAACTATCTAAATCTAAAGCTAAACCTGAAAGTAACCATGACCAAGCCAGCGCCAGCCAGCATCCCTAAACGCTTATCCCTGCCTAATTTGTCCTACATAAATCCATCATTCCACAAGTCAAGAGATTCGAACAGTGCTAACAGATGAAATTCTTGTTTTTTCCTTCCTAATATTGAGCAAAGCCCTGTAAGCTTCATAATTAGACTGATCAAATGCAGGAATGAGTGGGAGGTTTTTGATGAGACAGATGGGCATACGCCTTGGGCAGGTAGCAAGTAGTGCTGCCGCAGCTGTCGCCATTACGTCTCTTGGCACCCAGTCAGCCCTTGGTAAACTGCCATCAACCTTTTCTGACCCCTCCGCCGAAGAGGGCGCAAAGAGTGCAGGTCTGCCCAGCACGAATCTTTTTACTGTGCGCACAACTACGGCTGAAAAGATGCAAGCCATGAGCAATGTCAGCCTGCTCAATGAGCGAATCAGCCAGATACAGGATCACTCTACCGGCCTTCCTAATCTCGATCAAAGTAAACTGTCACCGCAAAAACGCGAAATGTTTGAACGCGCCATGGCCGCCAGCCAAAGTCGCAAATTAGCAGCTCTTTTGAACCAAAGAGGAACTTGCCTGGCCCTGATCGGCGAGCGCAGCAAAGCCATCAGCGACTTAGACGAAGCGGTTATTTCAGACAAGAGTTACGCACCAGCCTTCAATAACCGTGCCTGGATGATGGCACAAGCCGGCAACCTTGATGCCGCCATGGTCGACGTTAACAAGGCCATAGAACTCTCGCCCGAAATGGCCGAAGCCTACGACACACGAGGCACTATTTACATGGCCTTGAAGCAATACGAGCCGGCGATGAAAGACTTCAATAGTTCAATTCAAAACCGCGAAGACTATGCCGAAGCTTACTACCACCGGGCCCTCTTGCATAAGCAAAATGGCAACACCAGTCAATCGGCCGCCGACGAAAAGCGCGCTATCGAGCTTGGCTATCCAGTGCAAGGACAATAGGAATTACCTGATTCGAGGTTTGTAGAATAGGTGTATATACACCTATTTCTCGAAAACATAGAGCAGCAGTAGTATGATAAATTCGACGTATCCGTGGCTACTGGCGCAAGAAGGCGATGACTCAATCCCAGCATTGGCCCGAAAAATCTACAAGCTTGTATGTCGAAAAGACTTCACCCAACCAGGCTTTGCCCTCGTTCGCCAAACTGGAGTCAAGTCATCCATTGAGCAAAGGCAATCAATCAGCGCACTGAAGCAAGCTCTTTCAAAGCTGTATTTTGAAGATGCAGCAAGTAACTCAGAAGAAAAACTTGAGTGGTTCAACCTCAATCGATTTGATCAGCAAAATAGCACCAAGCCACATAGAGACGGCGCTCCAGAAGAATCATTGCTGATACTCGGGTACGAGCCGTCCACAGTAAAAAGTGAACTTTCTATAGCTGACTATTCTAAGCTTGCAAACGATATGGGCCTGAGTCCAAATCAGTTTCTCGAGACTCACAACCCCATGTATGACCAAAGTAATGAGCTGCTAAGGCCAGTCACGACAAAGCTGACAGCATTTAATCCCAAATACTTTCAACTTGTTATTGTGAACAATAGCTCGGCACCACTCGACCCCACTATGAAACGCTGGCAAGGAGTGCTTCATTGCGCCAAAGTACAAAAGCTGGAAGGGGCACAGCGAGTGATAAATTCAACAGTGGTTTGCCCAATGAAATATCTGGACTCTGATGATCCACTCAGTAAAAACCAAGCCAAAGAGAGAGAACGGTGGTTTTTAACCAGCCTAGATTTACAAGAAAGCACTTACAAGTAAAAGCATTTTCTACAAAGTTGCGAGCAATTGTCATTTTCAATAATAGTTGAGTACTCAACTATTATCACTAAATAGACTCTCACACCGATCAGATAGCATTTTCATAGCACTTTCATAGTTACTTCTCTAGTTGAACAACTAACGGCTCAGACAGACCGTCGGAGACATAACCCTTAGCGCTCATGACTGAAGCTTGATGCAGAGCTTTTAGCGCTTTACCCTTATCACCCAATCGCAATTGCTTCAGGCCAATTGCCAGATAGTAAGTTGCTTTATCGTAGTGGTCGCCTTTGAATTTCAGCAGCTGCTCATCGCTGATCTCATCGCGCAGATACATATTCAGTTGCTTCAGCCACAAAAGTGGCTCCTTTTCAGAAGACATAGAACTGTACTTAGAGCACTTTTCAAATGCCTTTTTCATCATAGGCTCCACTTCTGCTTGCCGCTTGTTGACGAGCAGCAAGTGATGGCACATCAGATAATCCGAAGAATCATATCGATCGACGTCCGCATTACCAGTGAGAAGATCCGGGCTCAGCTTAGCTATGGCCTGTTGATAATTGCCTTTTGCCAGGTCAACTTTAGCCCTAACTATAACGGCTTTCTTTATAGAGGCCGTAATGAAATCAGAAAACTTATCACTGGAGGAATAGTGATCATCACCAACCTTCTCACCCGAGGCTAAGGTAATAACACAGCGCGGGATGGAGTTAACCGAAAAGCGTTCAGTCAGGGTCTTAGTTGCCGGGATAGAGCTAAGAGCCTCGTTAGTCAAGTCTACGCGCACTGGTACAAAATTGTTATTGATCTCTGATATTACTTTCGGTGCCCTAAACACTGTGCGTTCTCTCTTTTTGCAGGGCGGACACCAGGCAGCAGTAAACTCATACATCACTAGGTCTTTTTTTATGCCGCCTGGCTTTTGCGACATCTGCTCGAGTTGTATCGGCGTAATCCAGGCCACGCAGTTATCACTCGGGGCTTCACGCTGGGTTAACTTGGCATAGACACGAAAACACAATAACCAGCTGACCAGAACGATAAACCAAATCGGAATTGTCAGTGTATTGATTTTGCCTTTGCTGCCTGGGCTAGCGCTACTTCCTTTACTCTGAGCCATAAGAAAACTCCCGACAAGACAGAGCAAAAGCAGCAATCAAAATGAAGAAGGCAATGTTGGAGACAAAAATGGCGAGCTCATAAATATCAAAGGCAGAAGCTGTAGTCATGGCAAGCAAATCAATCGAGGTCGGCATGAAGTCTCCGAACCACTCGTTGATAAATAGACAGATAGTCTTTAGCAACTCAAGAAAAGCATTTGCAGATTGTTCCGCTTGCGAATATATATTGCCAACACCAGCACAGCCCATCAGGATAAACACAGTCACTATGGCAATTAGGGGTGGTGCACTATGCATAAAAATTACAAGCGAGCTCCAACTAGCAGCATTTAAAATGATTGTTGCCACAGTAAGAAGGCTGATATCAATTGCAGTGATTCCATAGCAAAGACCAACCAAATAGACTAGCAAAAGAGCGCCGAGCATAAGAATACTGGTTCCCACCACAGCAGCCAAATACCTGGTCAAGACATAGCAAAAACGCGTCACTGGCCTCGTAAAAAGCAATGACAACGAGTCAGCCTCAGCAACGAGCTTCCCGCCAGCAGGGCCGTCACTAATAAACATAAAGGCGAACAGCAAATAAACTACCGACTGCAAGAAATAGTGATGAACGCTCCCGGCGATAGCCTTTTGCAGTTCGTCCGTCAAAGGCGGATGAGGAAACGACATCGTAAGCACTAGACCAAAACTAGGCGCAGTCAGGAGAAGAAGTGGAATTACCCAATAGCGTGGGTCGGCGAATTTGACATAAAGCGCATAAGCAAAAACGGCTGGATTGAAAAGAGTTCTATTCATCTGGAAGTTTAGAACCTCCATTTGCATCGAGACTTTCTCCTGAGTTTGGCTCCGGCGACGTTAAGAAGAGCTCCACCAGCTCTCGCTTTTCAAAATTAGATTTATAAACCCTCAGACCACTGGAAGACAAACTGGCAATTATATCGGCAGCTTTCTCGTTGCCCGAAACAGTAAACTTAGCAGTTTCGCCCGATGCTTCAATTAATGGACAGCCAGAAGTTTCGGCTAAAGCTGCTAATATAGGCCCAGCATCTATATCACAAGCCAACCAACTGACGATGAGAATCTGCCGCACCTGAGAGAGCGCGGCAACGTCAGCCACTTCCTCTATTTTTCCCTTACGAATAAAAGCAATGCGGTCACAAACTTTTTCCACCTCATGGAGGTGGTGAGAATTGAGCACGATAGTCATGCCCTCTTCTTTGCACTTTAGAAGTAGCTTGCGAATCAAAATAAAACCGAGCGGATCCATTCCCGATGTCGGTTCATCCAAGAAAAATATGCGCGGATGGCCAATCAACGCTTGGGCCATGCCAAGGCGCTGCAGCATGCCCCGAGACATCTCCTTGACCTTGCGTCGCTTAATATCAACGTCAAGCTCAACCAGCGCCAAGACCCGTTTGATCTCAGCCTCGCGCTCCATAGTTGGTCGCCCAGCCATCCAATGATGATAAGCCAGAAATTGCCGGATAGTCATCCAACGGTTGTAGCAGGGACGCTCAGGCAGAAACCCAATCTGGGGCTTCACATCAAGATCGAATGGCGACATGCCATCTATTAATATCGAACCGGCTGTGGGCTGCGTGAGGGCGAGCAGGCAACCAAATATGGTTGTTTTCCCAGCCCCATTGGGCCCAATCAGACCAAAGACCTCACCTTCTTCTACGTCAAAGCAGGCATTGTCGACAGCCTTTACTTTTCCCTGGCGGTAAGTCTTAGTAAGATTTTCTACTGCTATTAAAGGCAATTAGCACTTGCTCGTGAAGAGATACGTCTGGGCTTCCTGCAAATTGGCTTCCGTTTAACTAGCTTCCTGCTATCAGTCTGCCCGGCTTGCCACAGACCGAAACTAGGCAAATATATAAGGAAGAAACCAGAGCGAGAAATCTAGATTTGCCATTCTCTAATGATCTGCCGACAGAGCCCAAGGGGTTCAACGGCAAAAGCAACGAGCCTTTCGAAGCGGATGGCCTGTGGCAACAAAGTTTTTATCAAGTCGTTCATGAGCCCAATTTTCTCGGCTGAGCCATTGCCATCTTTCAGATGAGCCAAAGTGATATGGGGCAAATATTGCTCGTAGCTAAAGGGATAGCCAGTGGCACTTATGCTCTGCTTCTGCCCCTCGCTTATATCGCTAAAGCTCTGTGGATCAGCAGAGGAGCGCAGCGCTTTTGGCAACCAAAGATTTGCCGCGTCACTATGCAATTGGCTAAGCTCTGGGCTAAGAGAGAAGTTTAGAAAAACAATCTTGCTGGCCCAAACACTAATATCGACAACCTTCATGGGCTGGCGAAGAAATTGACCTATAGCTGTGGACTCTAGCGCCTGAAAATCTAACTCTTGCAACAGATCAATAGCAGTCTGCTGTTGGTCAAAACTAGCTTGCATTAAACTCAAATGAGCAATAGAGTTCGAGGTGTTCAAGGCGAAAGCAAATTCAACGCCACGACTTTCACACTCGCCGAGCAGAGAAGAAATGGCCAGACAATCTTTTTTACTGGGTAC
>JAUPUU010000518.1 GCA_030917395.1 Cyanobacteriota bacterium erpe_2018_sw_21hr_WHONDRS-SW48-000092_B_bin.40 | reverse complement strand
CTGGCAAAAAGCTGCGGCACATGCAAGGGCGCACTGGTATAAAAGCTTCTCTTGAAAAATGCATTTTTCTCAGTAAGAGTATCTTCTTATTCTGTGCACGTCTGGCTGAACGGGGCTTCTCTACAATCATGTCACCACCTCAAGCTCGCTTAGCAGGACTCTATAGTGCTGGCCTGGCTGCACTCGTACTAGTTTTGGGTGTGGCGCTGCAATTGCAAGCAAAAGCTGAACCAACAGCAGTCGTCGCCTCAAATATTAACCACAAACAAAAACGTTCACTCTCTTCAACACAACAAAAGAAATTCCAATCGCAGGTCAAAGGCTTGCTATAACTATCTGAATGTTTGAAGAGCTCAAAACCAATCGACTTCTCATCCGCAGCCTCACCACTGCCGATGCCGGGGCCATGCACGCCTATCGCTCTAAAATCGAAGTAGCACGTTATCAGAGCTGGCAGCCACAATCGCTCGAACAAGTGAACGAGATGATTAGAAGACTGCAACCAGAAAACTTCAATGTCACAGGCGAGTGGTATCAAGTTGGTATCACTCTGCAAGAAAATCAACAGTTAATTGGCGATCTTGGTATTCAAATAAGCAGCAGCGATTCAAGACTGGCAGAAATTGGCATAACAGTTCATCCCCAATATCAAAACCAGGGCTATGGCAAAGAAGCTTTGTCAGCCTTACTTAACCTACTCTTATATAAGCTGGGCAAACATCGAATAACAGCTTCCGTAGACCCCAGAAATTTAGCCTCTATGTCTCTAATGAAGGCGGTCGGCCTGAGGCAGGAAGGGCACTTCGTCAAGAGCCTTTGGATAAAAGATACCTGGGTTGATGACGTCATCTTTGCTGCCTTAAAAAATGACTGGCCTAATACGAGTTTTCCATGATCTACAATGTTCTCTTACAGTGACTGCACAGTTGTCATCAGGAAATATAGAAGATGTCATCAAACAATCCTCAAGCGGGCCGCCTACCGGTGCTCTTAAACTTGACGACCAATGAAAGTTACACCCTGTCAGGACCGACTATAAATTTAGGTCGAGCACCAGAAAACCAGGTCATCTTGCCAGAAGATGGCTATGCCTCAGCGGATCACGCCAAAATTTACTGGGATCAAGGTCGTTGGTGGTTAGAAGATTTGATGAGTAGTAATGGCACAACCGTTAACGACAAATTGATTTCCACGCCTTATCAATTGGCGCCAAACGACATTATCAAAATCGGTCGCACGACTTTCCGCATCGAATAAGACCAAAATCAGACTATAAGCTAGCGCTGACCCGGTTGGGCCCCTTGCGGCTGAGTCATTACCGGTGCTGGCGCGTCACTGGTGCCGGGTTGCGGGCCATCGTACTGCCAGAACTGACCACTTTCGTCAGCGTCTGTGGTGGCCGCAGGTGCTTGAACTGGAGGCGGGAAATTGACTGGAGCTGTACCAGCACCAGAGTTATTAGGATAGACCCGCTGGCCGTTGACCATATGGAAAGAGCCATCATCACTGCCAGCTGGCGGAGTTTGCCCGCTTGAAGCTGAGGATGAAGTAGGTGAACCGGTGCCTGAGGTTCTGTTAGTAACAGTGCCGTGAGCAGCACGAGGCTGCACATCTTCAACCACCGCTTTAGGCTCAGGCTTAGGTGGCCGCGGCATGAGAACCATAATGGCAATAGCGGCAATAGCAAGAAAAACGCCACCGACAGACATATAAATCATGTCGCGCTTGCGCTTCACTTCCACCGGACAATTGACAGTCATATACTTACCGTCAGCTCGTTTATAGAGCGTGGCATTGCGGCGATTCTCCCGCTGGAAAATCAGCTCATCAGCCTCGGGCTGCTCTAGGCCAGCAAAGTTATAGACCGGCGTCTTACAAAGATCGCAATAGCGAAATCGTTCTTTTGTCTCGGTGGCATCCCAAACGAATGAGCAGGGAGTAGCCTGCTTTTTACAGACAATGGCAATGAACGGCTTAACTGGCTCATTAGCACGCTCAAGCAGCTGTTCGGCCACCCGCTCTTCCATTTTGGCTTCGAACTTAGAGACTGTATCCCACAAGATGCTGTGGTCGAGCATTGTTTTGGCCACAAACTGCTGCCGTTTAGGCTTGGCTGCCGGCTCGGCCTCTGGCTCAGCAATGGTCTTTGGTTCAATTTCAGTTTCAACTTTAGACTGGGGCAGATGCAACTGTTCTTGACCAAAACTACCAAGAGAAGACTCTTGCAAAGTCTTGGCAATTCTTCGCAGTTTCTTCTCACCGGTCACAGATGGACGAACAGGCGGCTTACTTGGGGTAGAGGCCGCTTCAGCGGCTTGCTTAACAGCATCAAGATTGACTTCACCAAAGAGTAGCGTCTTGGCAACCCGCCTGGCCGACTGTTTTTGGGCAGCCTGCTGTTTCTTCTCTTGCTCTTGAGTAGCCTCAACCTGACTGGCAATAGAGAGATCTTTCTCAGTATTAATTGCTTCTTCACTGGGGCTGGTAGAGGCAGCAGCATCTCTCGACTGCTGAGCGGCAGCAGCTGCGGCGGCGGCATAGGCCTCGACAGCTTCGGCTGTAGGAACATTAAAGAGCAGTGTCTTGGGCACTCTTCTAGGCTTAGCTGAAGCATTAGCTGCCGGCGCTACATT
>JAUPUU010000517.1 GCA_030917395.1 Cyanobacteriota bacterium erpe_2018_sw_21hr_WHONDRS-SW48-000092_B_bin.40 | reverse complement strand
AGCTGGGGTTATAATAGCTGCGAATTGCCGTAGCTCGGCGCCTGTAGCGCTTCAAGTACTCAAGAGGACACGTAATGCCTACCTTTGATAAAGATCAACAACCACTTTTTGCAAGGGAAGGTTTGTTCAGACAAAAGTTGAACCAACTACGTACTGGTGAGAACAACAACCCACGTACGCCTCCAGATGCTTCGACACGCTATAAAGAACTTGAGCAAGGCAGCTACTTGTCTAACGTCAAGAACAGCATTGAAAAAGTTGACCCATCAGAGAAAGAACGGGCTGCGCTCCTAGACCAGTCCACTGAACTTTATAATCGCTCAGCGATCACTCGCATTATCCGCGACGAATTAAAGCGCTCGAAACGTTACAAGCACAATCTCAGCTTGCTTGTAGTGAGCATTGATGAGTTCGACGGTGTGGCAAAGAAACATGGTGCCACCACCGCTGAATCTATCATCAAAGGTGTGGCTTCATTCTTAATGGCTATCATTAGAGACGTTGATATTCCAGCTCGTTTCGACAATGGTGTTTTTCTTGTTCTTTGTCCTGACACAGAGCCCAAGGGTGTGAGTGTTTTAGCTGAAAGAATTCGCAGCAAAATCATGCTCACCAGAGTGTCTGATGTCGGCCAGAATTGGCACGTCACTGTAAGTCAAGGTATTGCTGGTTTTCCTGGTGCTGCTGTTAAAGGCGAAGAGCTTATTCAAAACGCAATCATTGCTGCCAATACTGCGCAGAAAAATGGTGGCAATCAGACAGTACTCGCTGACTAAAACGAAGCTACCAGTTGTAAGATTTGAGGACCTTTTCTAGGTCCTCTTTCTTTTTGCTGTTCTCCGCCATTTGCAAAATCAAGGTACATTGTTCTTCGTTCAATCTTTTGCTCTTGAGATAGTCGTAGGCAAGTTTGGCTCCATGTGGTTTAGCTCCTGATGGGAAGCCGCAGGCCGAGAGAAAATCCTCAAAGCTAAGATCAGAACTATCATTCTTTTGTTGGTCGTTCTGCAGTAATGCTTTGGACAAACTAATATCAGCTTCTTTTACTTTGGTTAGAACTTGACTGGCATCCTGGGGCGCAATGGTGCCGTTAGTTACCATCTCTTGCAAAATAAGAGCCTGATTAAGCTCAACGTCAGTAAGGAGATTCAGGCGAATAAGCATACGGCCGAGTGGAACTTCTTCACTAACTCCCTTATCTAAGGCACTTAGAAGAGCTTTCTGAGACACCATTCCGGAAAGCAGGAGTAACTCTCCCAATCGAATTGGTCTGACTCGGCGAGCGGTCAAAGCAGAAGAAATTAAGCCGCTATCTCCCGGCTTTCCTGCATTTTGAGACGCACTCATGGTCTTCTTGATGCAATCAATTGCTTGCTCTCGGGAAAGTTTGTGGTCGCGCAAAAGTGCCTGAGCAATCAAAGCAACGAAGGCTACTCGCTCTTTGACAAAGCCACGCAGAGCTAACACTCGAGCCAGCTGTAGCCCAGTTGTATACGATACGCTCAAGCCAGTCTCTAAAGCAGCCTGATCGATGGCGGCAGCAGACAAGAGCAATTCGCCAAGGCGATTGGCTGCATTGAAGTACTCACTATCAATACCAAGTTTCTGCATGGCATCATTCAAACTTAAGCCATCTTTGGCTATTAGCTTGAGAGCAGCAGTTGCCACCTCCTCAGTAATGAGCTGATCGCGAACGAGAGATTGCAGACTCAATGCTTGTCTAAAGTGTTCTTCAGTAAGAAAACTCGAGGCTATTAAAACTCGTCCAACTGGCACACCAGTTTTCAATGCCACAGGCATAGCATCAGCCAACTGAGGCAACGTGACCAACTCAGACTGAACCAAGAGGTCGCCAACCAAAACTTGAGAAGCTCTTTTTTGCATGATAAAAGTCTACCGCACTGTCTTAGTTTTGCTCTCTATTCGCTTCAAGCGAACTGCTATTTTCTCAGCTTCTGATGTACGACCGCATTGCTTGAGAAAAGCCTTATAGTGAACCAGGTAAGGGCTCACCTTTGAGTCATCTTCTGGATTTTGAGATTCAATTGTGGCGATGGCACGGCGAAAAAGAATTTCAGCCTGCTTATGGTTACCATGCCAACAATAAAGCCAGGCGAGGTCAGGAAGAAAGGCAGCAAAGCGCTCGGAATTGGCACCGGCATAGCCCTCTTGATAGCGCATTGCTAGCTCATAGAGCCTCTCAGATTCAAAGGCGTTACCTCTTCTATGTTCAAGCAAAGACAATCCGGCCAAGCTATTTACTAGTCCAGGATCCATATAAGCATTGGCCTCGGCAATATTGACCGCTGCTTCAAATGACGATTTTGCCTGAGCCAATGAACCGTCTTTGAGAAAAAGTCGAGCTTGATGGTCTTTATTCCACCACTGCTGCAGATTAGTACTTGTTTCAGGATTAATAGTCTCACCAAATTTTGTCTCGATGGCGTGAGCAGGGCTGCAAACCAATATCAACGAAACTATAAATAAACCGACAAACGAGCGGAGCAATTACTTACCTGTTTCTTGAGTTTTATCTTGGCCTTTATCTTGAGGTTTCTCTTGAATTTTTTCCTGCGCT
>JAUPUU010000516.1 GCA_030917395.1 Cyanobacteriota bacterium erpe_2018_sw_21hr_WHONDRS-SW48-000092_B_bin.40 | reverse complement strand
TGTTGCACCGCCAACGCAAGAGCAAATTGAAGAATCTGCGCATCATAGTCGGCACCAGGTAATTCAGATTACGATGAACTTCGTGCCTTGCATAAACTTGAGAAGCCTCGCGGTCGGCTAGACTACAATTGGATGGTTTTATTTAGTTTAAGTTTACTTGGTTTCTTGATTCTTTTCGCTGTTAACGAGGTTCGATTGTCTCGATATGGGCGTTGGTTCGTTCTATAGTTCTTTGGGTGAGTCAGCGCGAAATGGCGCTATTGACCATCAATTAGACTTATTCGCAGTTGTCTCCCACTCGATTGATTGGAAGCTAGCTTTGACTGCTTTGATGTATTGCTTGTACTTTTCAGGCGTGGCTCTAAAGCGAATAGACCCGCATCCATATGGCTCTGACTGGCTATGAAATAGCATCAAGTAAAAAAGGTTAGCGCGACAACTAGCGCCTTCGCCGGTCACGACACGTCTACCGTTCAAGTCAGCAGTCTCAATATGTTGAAAGTCTGAGTATGTCAGATTTAACAATTTGCATTCATCCTCACCAATTTTATGTGGTGGTGCTTTTAAAGTTTCTAAAAGCTGATGACAGACATCACTTTCTCTATCTTTAAAGGTGCGCTCTAGAGTGATAGTAGTCTCTCTATCTCCTCTTGGAGAAAACACAAAGTGATAATTTTCTGAACTACCAAGTGACGCAGGTAGGTATCGCCACCAATATTTGGGCAGCTGCATCGTTTTCAAAGGAGCAATCTGGTATTCGTTACCGCCTACAACCATCACACGGTGAGCCCTATAGTTCACCTCGCCGTCATAGCAACTAGGGTATTTGCGCTTAAGCGGCTGTAGAGGCTTAGATTTGGCTATCAATGAATTGTTGCGATCAGCCAAATATCGAACTTCAGCAACTTCAGGTCTAGTGAACAAAAGTTGTGGCAAATCAATTGGCATCTACAGTATTCCTTTTCATAATGTTCGAATGAGCCCTATTTTGAACGAGTTGGTCTTTCATCTGGATACTTATCTAGCCATTCGTTTAGTGTTTGTAACCAGAGGTTCAGATCATTATCGCCTGGGTGATCGGCAAGCCAGCTTCGCAGAATTGGTTCGTCTATTTTATGATCACTGCAATAGTCGGCAATAGATTGCTTCTTCGTCTGGGATTTTATTTGAATAGGTAGGTCTAGCCAGATACGCTTGCTCTGATTCCATCTAGCCTGATTATTTTTGCAATAATCTGCCAAATATTTTGCATCACCAATTGAAGATGATTGAGGATGTTTAGGTGTTCTAATCGATATGGCAATATCTCTAGTGCTCACTATAGAAGCTTCAGTTCGATCGTCATCTTTTCCCCAGAAATTATCGTAGGCTAGCTTCGAGCCATCGTTGTTGATTGCTTGAATTACTAGAGAATGAGCGCCACCACCATCTTTATTAATTGGTGGAAGTGATGTGTTGACAGTAATAATAGGTGGCCAGGCGTGTGCTGCCTGAATCTCTCGAAGAATCTTAGGCAGTTCGTTGGTCGAATAGAGATAGTTTAGACCTTGCTCCCTCTGCCAAAATTCATACGCTTTTCTGATTTGAGGGTTTTTAGCTTCTTCTTCTGTAAGCTGGGCACAAGTTACTAAGAATCCAATCTCGCGTCTACCAATAATCCACTGATTTAACTTGACCGTATCGCTATCTAGAACGCCAGCATCGCGTAGTAGCGCATCATGCCAGGTTATTCTTGAACCATTGGTCAGATTTACCAAAAAATCAATCGGAAGAGGAGGCTGCTTTGATTTTTGAACTTTTACTTCTAGGTCTTTCGGTTCCTTCTCAAACGGTAGCTGCTCATAGCGGCAGTTTTTGCCCAAAAGTACTAGATTAGTGGCTGTGACATCATAAATCTGTGATGCCCAGCTCCTTCTGGAATCATCTAGGTGGGCATTATTACTATTGATTCCATGAATTTTATCGTAAATATTGTATTTTCTTGCTTCCATATCTGGCACAAGATTTGGCGGCCAAACTGTCAGATCAATTTTCTTGTCATTGGTCGTTGCTGTATAACTACCCGTCAAAACCACATCAGCTACTAACCTGGCAACCGAGGCTGGGTCACGGTGATACTGACGCACTTGTAGAGCTGCTGTTGGACAAACAGCTCTGCGACCTTGATCAACTGTTGTTGGGTCGGCAGCATGAAAAATAATCTGCTCTGCTGCTTGTATTCGCATTGGTGGCACATCTGGTGCTTGCTTAAATCGGTCAACATAGCGATCTAATACGTCATGCTCTGACGTCAAGAGTCGGCAAAGTTGCCCGTAAGTTTTAGCCATTTCGTCAAGTTTTTCGTTGTCACCCTTGAAGCTGCGCTCAGAAAAATGTTTCTCAAAGCTGGCCATGTCACTGAGAAACTGTTCGCGCTCTTGGGGACTGGCTATTTTCTGAGTGACCAACTCCTGCAATTGCTCTTTCTGAGCCACGAATGAAGAACGCTCTAAAAGCGTCTCTCCCTCTTTCCTTCTTTCTAACTCAGGCACTAGAGAGTCGCCGGTTGGCTTAGAAGCGGGAACGGGTGGAGACCAGTTTTCGAGTGGTTTAGGTAGCGGATAAACGGGCTCGGGGAGTTTGCATGGTTTAGGCAAAGGAATATTATCAACCTGACTAATGGTTGCCTCCTTAAAATAGGCGCCTCGGCCATACAAACGATCGGCATCGTCTTGTAGCTTTGCTGTGACTCTTTCCTTTTGCTCAACCGGCAATTGTGCAGCTGACCTCCACAATTTAACGAGATCAGCTGCGGCGTTGTCGCCATTTCGACCTTTCACTATGAGTTCTTCGAACGATATGCTCGTTCGTTGACTTTCTAGGTTGGCTAATTCATTTTCAATCTGTCTTGCTGCTACTAATATTTCATTACCGCTAGCATCACGATCAAAAAGCTGCATACTCTCGTTCTGCTTGTTTAGAGCCAATGAACCATCACTTTTATTAGTGCGATTGGCTTCAACCTTGGCTAGTTCGCCAGCTCCAGCATTCCGGGCAGCCTGAGCATCACTACCGTGTAAGACCTGTGGCTTTGGCTCTCGTATATCTCCATCGCCGTGGTCGCTTAATTTGTCATCCGCCACGCCGTCACCTGATTGACATAAGGCCATAGAATTCTAATTATAACAAACAAGAAACGCCACGCCGTGCAAGCAGTTCAAGATAGGTGTTGTGGCCTAACTTCAGGCCTAGTCCAGCTATTCCAAAGAGAATTGCAATAGGTAGAGCCTGAGCCATTTGATAGCTGACATATTCGGCTCTAGGCGTCGTGTGCCCGGTCTTCCGATTTCTATGGAGCTGCGACTCAGGTTCACTTAAAATGAGAAAGGGATTTCGAAATTGTCTGTGCCTACTAAGAGAGGATTACTAGCAATGGCCGACGAAAAGCAAGCAAAAGGTAAATTAGCCAGATTGACTGAAAGGTTGACGGCTGGTGCACCGCCAACGCCAGAGCAAATTGAAGAATCACAGCGTAATAGGAAAGCTCTTCTTGGCACTGCCAGGCAGTGGGCCGAAATGCTGCCAACCAATGTCATCGCTATCGATATCTCGCAATGCTCTCCAGACGGGCGCAAAAGTCACGGCGCATCACAGTCGGCACCAGGTAATTCAGATTACGATGAACTTCGTGCCTTGCATAAACTTGAGAAGCCTGGCGATTCCAGCACAATCTACAAGCGATTTGTTGATGGGTCTTGGATTGAGGTAGAAGATTTAGATTGAGTGGAATAGGCTCGATCAAGAGTCAGTTAGATGCCTGTAGGCTTTTGTTCTGCTGGTGTCGGATTAATATGCTCATGACTGTGTTTCTTCGCTTCGATGCAGTCTGTGCTGAGGGTACTTAGTTTAAGCCACTGTTTGCAAATCTCGCAGTGGGTAACGTCATGATCATTCCTTTTGATAACGCTTCCAGTTTTCATCATACTGGTCCGTATCTAAGTACCAGCCAGATTTTTCAATTTTC
>JAUPUU010000515.1 GCA_030917395.1 Cyanobacteriota bacterium erpe_2018_sw_21hr_WHONDRS-SW48-000092_B_bin.40 | reverse complement strand
AGCTCGCTCAAAATAGCTACAATCTTTTGATTTTAGACTGGCAACTGCCCCAGGCTTCGGGCTTAGATCTTTGTACCGAAGTGCGCGCCGCTGGCGTCAATACACCCGTTCTCTTTCTCACCGGCATGGATTCTGTAGTCAACAAAATGGCAGGATTGGACAGCGGTGCCGATGACTATCTAACTAAACCATTTGCCATACCAGAAGTATTGGCACGGGTAAGAGCCTTGCTTCGCCGCCCCCAAAACTTGCAGTACAAGCCACTAATTGTGGGCGATCTAGAACTCGACCAGCGCAACAAAACTGTCAAATTCAAAGGCGAGTTAGTGAAACTGCACCCTCAAGAATTTACTGTACTTGAGCTATTAATGAACAATCCCGGGCGAGTATTCTCAGGAGAAGAACTGCTTTCTCGGGCCTGGCCCACAGATTCGGATGCCACTAATGAAGCGGTGCGCTCAGTAATTCTGCGCATTCGCAAAGCTATCGACACAGACAGCGACAACCCTCTAATTACTACGATTAAAGGCTTTGGCTACCGCTTGGGTTAGTTGCGGCCTTGGTTAGCTGCGGCTTTGGCTAGCTGCAGCTTTCAACGCAAACCAGAAAATAGCACCGCGGGCAGAGGCATCTTTTACGCCGATCTCACCACCGTGCTGCAAGATAATGCGCCGACAAATAGAAAGCCCCAAACCGAAGCCACTAGAGCGGTCACGGCTGCTATCACTTTGCAGGAAACGCTCAAATATCTGTTCCTTTTTGTCAGCCGGAACTCCAGGGCCCTGATCGCTAAGCTCAAAGAGCACGAGCGGAGCTGCATCCTTAGTCACTCGACACGACATAGACAGCAAGCCTTTCTCAGGCGAATACTTAATGGCATTGGTGAGCAAATTGAGAATTACTTCCAGCAAATAGTGACTATCGGCCGCAACGAAACAAGGCTCAGCCACAAGCTCTAAGCGCAAAGCTTTTGGTTCAAGCTGGGGGCTAATCAAATCACCAGCTTGCCTCACAAGAGCAGCAAAATCAAGAGGCTCGATCTTCAACTCCAAATTAGAGCTTTCAATCCGCTCAATTTCTAGCAAGCGATTAATCATGCTCAGTAGCAAGTCTGAACTTGATCTAGCAATTTCTAGCTTAGATTGCGCCACATCGGGCAAAGGTCCATAGGTTCCAGCCAAAGCCATCTGCAAAACACCACTTAAACTAGTGAGCGGTGTGCGCATATCGTGGCTGACCATATTGAAGAAGTCACCTTTTGCCTGTTCCAAAACCAGGCGCTGGGTCTCATCAACCAGGGTAGTCAAATACTTAGCCGTGCCTGCCACATGATATTCAATCACCGAAACATTGACCGGCACGACCTCTCCATCGGGGCCAGCCGCAAACAAAGCAACCGGCTTAGAGCCGCGCATAAGCCGGGCAAACAGCCCTTCTTTCTCAGCTGCTTTGAGACGAAATATTTTCTCAATCTTGGCATTTTCGAAATAACTGATATCAATGCCAAAGAGTTGCTCCGCCACCGTATTTAGTGACTCAACATTACCTAATTGATCAGTTACAAACAAAGCCGCGGGAATTTTATTAATCACCATAGTCAGCTCATCGCGAGACTCTTCAATGGTTGAGAGCATCTCTTTTTCTCTCTCCCGGGCCGAATCGAGAGCAGCAGCCATCTGCCTAAATGTTTTGTCGAGGGCGCCTATTTCATCGGCAGAATTGAGCGGCGAGAGCAGCGGCAGCCCCCGAGCCAACCGCTCGGCATTGGCCCGCACCACATTGATTCGTCGAACAATCAATGCCGCCACCAGAATGGCCATAGCCAGGGCCAACAAGCTATTGGCAAAAATAACAAATTGACAAAATTGCCTAAAACCGAGACGCGATTCACTCTCTTGCAAGCTAGCAAGTTCTACATCTTTCTGGGCCTTGCGACCGACATCTTTTAGAGTAGTGAGAAAGACAACCGTCGCATCTTTTAGCTTACGATTGCGCTCAAGATCATCAAAGAAAGAACCAACCTGATTATGCTCGTTAGGACTAAACTGCGAACCATCGAGGGCCGACAAATACTGGCGGCCAACTTTCTGCAAATTTAGCCCCACTTCTCTATCGGCAGCACGGCCATTGAGCAAGACAGCAAGCGTATCAAGCTCATGGCGATACTTAGAGAGATACTCCTGGTAGGCCTGGCGATCACTGGGCTTATTGAACATTTTGAATTGCATCAACGACTGTATAGCAAAATAATTTGCGATAACAATATCATTGGTATGCTGTACGATATTGCGACGAACCGCAAGCTCGTCAGTAAGCCGTTCGAGCGAAACAAGCTGCCTCTGCATTTCACCATAGAGCAGCAGATTGACCACCACGGGAATAGCCATGGTTAAGGCAATCTTGGCTGCGAGCCTGGTTTTGAGAAAAGACAGCATCTACAGTTTAGTCTTTTCCTAGTTATCGGCTTTGTGATGAATTTTATCAATAACAGAGTCAGAGACTGGACCTTCGCTAAAGTAAGGGCCCGAAATTGCCTCACCACCGTCTGACCAGTCAAACATCATCCAGGCATTTGACTTGCCAGCATAGCTAGCAGGCAAAGGCTTAAATGGCTGAGCCTTAGTGAAGAATTGACGCAACTGCTCCTCGGCCTCAGGCTGAGCCTTCTGTCCACCAATTTGCAAATCGACTATTTCACCAGTCTTATCAATTTTAATAGCGGCATAGATGCTCTTGCCCTTAGATTCAGCACTAGAGAGCGACTTATCGCGCTTCCACAGCTTCATGGTGCGATCAAGGAGATCATCGTTCTCGCTCGGGCTCCAATTCTTATCATCATCAGAACTTATCCGTGACGAAGCTCCGCCATCTTGGTCTGACGAACCAGCGCCAGCTTTGTCATCATCGCGATCTGGATTCAATCCAGAAGACTGACTAAACTTGCCATCTTTGCCAACACTCTCAAACTTCCAGAAGTCCTTATCGATTTTCCACTCACCATTCTCTTTGACTAAAGCCACCTGCCCCTTAAGCGAGCACTTAGCGTCGGGCTTCATCATCTCTTTGTATGACTTAGGAATTTCTACTGCTTCGATATCATAGATTTGGCGAGCTTCTGTACTCAAGGCAGCATCCTTGCCCACTACTTTGATCTTGCTCGGCTCACCGCCACCAAGAGCCTCGGCCAATTTCATCATCATGGCAAACTCTTCAGGCTTTTCTTTGCGCTCTTTCTCAAACTCTAATTGCTTGACGACAATGCGCTTAGAGAAATATCCATGCACTTCCAAAGGGAATTTGGTCTTAGCCTTAGCAGCATAATATTCCAGAATGAATTGTGCCGGGTCACTCACTGTAGCAGCGAAAACTGGTTGGCTGAACCCTAATGCGGCAGAAAGCACCAAGGCATTTGAAAGTGTTAGCGTAGCAGAAAGAGTTAGCGTAGCAGAGAGCGAACGAGCGACGGAGAATTTCATTTTGTTTGCTCCTTTCGAGCATGGCGTGAACTGAGTAAGATCAAGAACAACAAATTAGCAGAATTAGGGCCTAGTTACTTCCTTACTACTCAAGCTTCTTGTTAGCATTTGAGCGTACCTATCATAACCAAATCCTCCCTTTAATTAGCCGGAAACCCAAAGAAACCTATCCAATTGCCAATCTAGTACTTTTCATCTGCCAAATGGGCAGAAAGCGCTCTTACTATTTCACTATGCAGAACGACAAATTTATGCCGTCAATTCAAATCAAAGACCAGTACCATGGCACAAGACAAACAATCACCGCAGGGCCAGTCCACCGACTTACTCAACCAGGCTGAGAAGAAAATCGGTTTACTGCGCCGCCTAATCCGATTTTTTCGCAAAGCATCCGTGGGAATTTGGTCCCGGCCGCAATTGAACAAGGAAATCAAAAGCACCCTTGACTGCTGGCAACGCGCTTGCCAATTTACCAATGAAGCGATCAAGCGAAAAACCGCCGCAGACTTCAGACTTGAGCGCTTTCATGCTTGGCTCTCTCAGCAAGAACCCGAGTACAAGCGGCACTATGCCGCCGCTTTGCACACTCGCCAGCGCAAACTAGAAATCGAGGTCTATGAAGCCAACTACAACTTCAAAGGGCTAGGTCAGCAAGAGCGGCACTACATTAAGCGACTAATCAAACTAAAAAGGCTCGGTTGCCTTATTTTCTAACTGCAAAAGCAAACAAACAAAATCATGCAGAATCAAGACAGCACCCAACAAAACAATCAAACGTCGATTCCTGAAATTCCCAGACCGACTAAACCAAGCGAAGAGCAATCAGGCACAGAAACTCCCGAACAGGGCGGGAGCCGCGAAACAAAAAAGGACAGAGGCTTAGCCGACTTTGTGCCGCGCAAGCGTAACAACCAGAGTGATGAGGAAGGCTTTTACTTCCCCCGGCGCTAGCATACGGTTCTGGCATACGGTTCTGGCATACGGTTCTGGCATACGAATCTGGCATACGAATCTGAGTCTCAGGACCTACAACTACTCTAAGTGAATTCCAAAACTGTCATATTTTTTGAAGAAAAAATGACAGTTTTGGAACTTACAAAAAGAACTACAACTCAGCTTCCTAGGCTTTTGCCACTTTAAACCAAAAACGAGCGCCGCCGCCTGGTGCAGTATCCACACCAATCTGCCCACCGTGCAGGGTGACAATAGACTTGCAGATAGATAGCCCCAATCCAAATCCAGACTTTTGATCTCTGGCAGCATCACTCTGCTTAAAGCGCTCAAAAATGGCCGCGCGAGAAGACTCAGGCACTCCGGGCCCCTGGTCACTAACACTGATTAGAACCCAATCTTCAAGCTCCTCTGCGGCGATAGCAATAGCTCCACCGGCAGGGGAATAGCGAATGGCATTGGCGACAAGATTGGTCAGCACCTGCGTCAAATAATGCTCGTCGCAAGTGACAACGAGACCATGATCACGACCAGAAATGGAGATGTCTTTCTCTTCACGCTGAGTCACTGTCGAGTTAATAGCACCACCAACAATAGTGGCTACTGGCACGGGCTCTAGCTTGAGCTCGATGGTTCCATCTTCGAGCTTGTCGAGGTCAAGCAACTTTCCGACCATTTCAAGCAAGCGCTGGGTGTTGTCTTCTGCCATTCGCAAACGATTGGCTAACTCTTCGCTGACAGCCCCGTAGCGCCCCCGGCGCGACAATTGCAAGACCCCGCTTATGGTTGTTAGCGGAGTGCGAATATCGTGGCTAACCATGGCATAGAAATCACGCTTCAAAGCCTCAAGCTTGTAGCGCTCGGTCACGTCAATTATTGTGGCCAGAATGCGGGCGCCATCGGGCCCTTCAAAGTCAGTGGTGGCAACTTCCACAGCAATAATTTCCTGCTCAGACGACAGGGCCTCTAGAGCAATTGGATGGCTGCCAGTACCCGATT